>NZ_JBAKHX010000010.1:0-154505 GCF_036906915.1 Micromonospora sp. CPCC 206061 | reverse complement strand
GACCGGTGCGGCGTGTGCCTGCCAGGTACCGAGCAGGGCCGCGCCTCCCACGGCCGCCGCGCCGGCGGCGCTCGCCTTCAGGAACGTACGTCGTTGCATCGACACGATCACTCCTTGCGTGGGGTTTTGGGGTGGTTCGGCGGGCTTGCCGTTGCTGGCTGCCGTTGCTGGCTGCCGTTGCTGGCTGGCGGCGTAGCGGATCGGTGTGCCGCGTCCGGCTGGCAGGCGGTCTGGCGGCTCTGCGCGGTGTCCTGCCCCGGTAGCCGCTCCTGCACTGTGAGCGCTCCCATCGAGATGTATCAAAGGATGTTACCGCCGGACGTGTGGTTGTCAACTGATGGATGTCGAGTGCGTCATGGCTGCCCGGCGGGAGGTCGATGGCGGCTGTGGCCTGGTCCGAACGAGGTCACGGCGGACAGGCCGCTGCCGGCCGCCTGGTCGCGCCGCTGGGGTCGGCGCGGCAGCCCATTCATGCAGTCGAGTCTCGACGGCTATCGATTGACCGTCAGTTGTTCGGCCGGGACATGGTCTGATACCGCCGGACACTGGGAGCGCTCACGGGGCGACGGCCGACCGGCCACACGCGAGCGACAGCCAGTGTTGACCAGACCCCGGCGTTTGAATTGACGCAGCCGCGGGGCCGACGGTGACGCGGTCGGCTCCCGCCTTTCTCCCGATGTAGGCCGGTCTGTCAAAGGCGCGTGCCGGCGCGACCGTGGTCAAAACTCGACTTCCCGGGCGGCCCGGCGCGTCGTGCCGCGCCGGGCCGCCACGGGTGTCAGCGCAGGTAGCTGACCAAGGAGAGGTTGCGTTCGCGGATGCCTTGGACGACCAGGTCAGCCATCCTGGCGGCGCCGTACTCGGAGAAGTGGGTGTTGTCGGTGACGCCGTCGACCGACTGGCGCAGGAACAGCTGGGCGGAGTTGGTTGGGCCCATGGACTCGACCAGGGCCTCGCTCTTGGCGGTCAGGTCGATCACGGGCACGCCCAGCGAGGAGCCGAGGCTGCGCATCTCGGCCGGCAGGTTGACGCCGACACCGTTGATGTGCCGGGCGGTGGCGTCGAGTTGGTTGCCGTCGAACCGCCGCCGCACCGGTGGGGTGACCAGGACGGGTATGCCGCCCCTGGCGCGCACCTGGTTGATCATCGTGGTGAGGTTGCCGCGGAAGGTTGAGGCGGTCGTGGACTTGTCGTTGTGGCCGAACTGGATCAGCACCAGGTCGTTGCTTCTGATCAACGGTCGCATCGTGGGGAACAGCGCCGAGTTGCTCAGGAAGCTGCCCGAGCTTTCGCCCGAGTCGGAGTAGTTGGCCACTACCGCGCCGGCCGCAACGCGCAAGGGCAGCATCTGTCCCCACCCGGCCCATGGGGCGAGTATTTGATCACACACCGTGGAGTCCCCGGCCACGTACACCACGAGCGGATTACTCGCCGGCTGCACGGTGAGCCCTGACAGCTTGGGCGCGGAACCGGCGAACGTGATGGTCAGGCCGGAGGTGCCGGTGCCGCCCTGCCCGGTGGGCTGGGCTTCTGGCTGTCGCACGTTGATGGTGAAGACGTACTGCGTGATGGTGCCTGCGGCCGTGGCGACCGCCGGCAGGATCCGCCGGCGGGCCTCCACGGACATCGAGGTGTTGCCGGCCGAGGCGCGGTCGCCGATCCACGCGGTCACCGTGTAGTTGCCGGGGGAGACGGCGAAGTGGCAGGTGATCGGCGAACTCCCGGTGCACTGGGCGGGCCGGCCCGGCGGCGGCGACGTCGTCATGGTGGGCGAGGCGGTCGCAGAAGGCGAGGGCGAAGCGCCGACCTCGACGTCGAGATAGTCGATGTTGGCCAGCCCGGCGGCGGTGGTGGGGCTGAGCCGGATGGTGTTGCTGCCCGCGTTAAGCGACGCGGTCAGGGTCGTCGTGGCCCACGTCGTCCACGCGCCGGTGCCGTTGAACGCGGCGCCCGATTGCGCGACAGCGCCGTTGACGAGCACGTCGGCCGGTCGGTTGGCGGTCGTGCCGTTGGCGTACCGGACGGCGATGGTGGCGGTGCCGGCGGCGGACGCGGTCACGGTGAACTGGGCCGCCGCTCCCGCCGTGTTGTTGCCGTTGCAGAAGCCGCTACCGGAGTAGCCGGCGTGGTTGGACTCGATGACACCATCGCATGTGGCCGGCGCGGTTTCCGCCTCGTAGCGGGTCACCGCCGCGGAAGCCACCGCGGCGGTCAGCACCCCGGCACCCGCCACCGCCACCGCCGCGCAGGCGGAGAACAGCGCGACGCGCTGTCTGCGTGAAAGCATGATGATCTCCAGAATCGGATGATGACGAGACCCGCTACGGGGCCTGCAGGTGAGTGTTGGATGGCCGGCGCGCGCCACGGGCCGTGCAGCCGAAATGCGGAAGGACCGTGAGCGCTCACAGAAGCGCCCGCCGGCATGGGACCCGATGCTGATTACGTCGGTTTGTCCACCTGGGTAGTCGAGGTCATGGCTGTCTGTGAGCGCTCCCATCAGCGGCTGCTCAGTTAGTGTCGCGATCAAGCACTTAACTGTCAATCGATGCGCCTCGACTTGTCGGCGCAGCTGGCTCGTCGGTGGCCGGCGAACTTCCGGCTTGCATTCGGGACTTCATGCAGGCAGGGGATGGTCCCGATCGCGGCGCCGCACGTTGCCTCGGGGTGTGATGGGTTTCCAGGTGCCGGATGCGTGCACGTTGCCGACGGCGGCCCGGCCGCTGCGGCTGGCGGAGTTCGACGAGCTGCAAGGCATCCGCCAGGCGCCCGCACCTGCCGGCGTCGACGAAGACGCAGCCAGACGGTCGGGCGCGGAGCTGCGGTCAGCAGGATGCAGAGCGTCTCGGGCAGGCGCGGGTATCGACGGAGCTGCATGCTATGGGGTTGACATTTAACGTTTCAATCGATAGCGTCAGCGCTCACGGCGCTGTTGGAATACGTTTTCCGAGACCGTCCTCTTCTTCAGGAGCACGCCCATGTTTCCTGTGCCCTCGTTCCATCATCGTTCTTCTCGCTTCGCGGCCGTTTCTCGCTTGGTGGCCGGGGCTGCGGTCGCTGTTCTGGCGGCCGGCGCTGTCGTCGGGATTGCGGCTCCTGCCCGGGCTGCCAACACGACGTACTATGTGGACTCGGTCAGTGGTGTCGATACGAACAGCGGCCTTGATCAGTCCCATCCGTGGAAGAGCCTCAGCAAGATCAACGCGATGACCTTCGGTGCTGGGGACCGTATCCTGCTCAAGGCTGGCAGCACCTGGACCGGGCAGCTGTGGCCGAAGGGTTCCGGGGCGGCTGGTTCACCCATCGTGATCGACTCATATGGCAGCGGCGCCAAGCCCCGGATCAACGGCGCTGGTACGGTCGCCGATGCGGTACGCCTGTTCAACCAGGAGTACTGGACGATCCGCAACCTCGAGGTGACCAATACCGCTCCGTCGACCGGCACTGCCGGGGCCAACCTCGGCGACTTCCGCGGCATTCACGTCGGCGGCAACAACAGCCAGACCCTCGACGGGTTCGTCATCGACGCCGTCGATGTTCACGACGTCACCGGCCGGGTGAACTGGATCGGCGGCGACACGGCGGACAACAAGCCGGGCATCACGTTCCAGACCGGTTGGGACGCGTCGAAGAAGACCGGTGGGATCGTCTTCGACACCACCGTGCCGAACATCGCCGCGCCGCCGAGCACGCCGACCATCTTCAACGACGTGACGATCCAGAACTCGAAGATCTCCAACACCTCCTTCGCCGGCATCAGTGTCAAGCAGTACTCGGGCACGAGTTCGGGCGCGGTGGCGACCGGATGGGGCAACCGTGCCAGCGCGACGGACTCGAAATTCAGGCCGCATACCAATTTCACGATCCGCAACAACTACATCACCCAGGCCGGCACGGCGTACGGCTGTAACGGCATCTACCTCACCGACGTGCGCGGCGGCCTGATCGAACGCAATGTTGTGGACAAGACCGGCACTTCCGGCATCGAGACGTACTTCGCCGACAACGTCACGATCCAGTTCAACGAGGTCTTCGGTACCTCGAAGAAGGCGGGCGGCGCCGACTCCAACGGCATCGACGCCGACAAGGGCACCACCGGCCAGGTCGTGCAGTACAACTACGTTCACGGCAACGGCGACGGGATCCTGCTGTGCCAGTTCTCCTTCGGTGACGTCGTGCTGCGCTACAACGTCATCACCAGTAATACCCGCTACCAGATCTACCTGCACTCCGACGCCGCCGCCCGGGCGCAGATCTACAACAACACCATCTACAACGACGCCAGTGACTATCTGGTCTACGGCTACGGCAAGTACCTGAGTTCCACGTACGCCATCAGGAACAACATCCTCTACTCGACCAGGGCGAACGCCGCCCTCTCGACCAGTTCCACTGTCACCTACAGCCACAACCTCTACGGCGGAGCGACCCTGACCGTCCCGGGCGGAGACTCCAGGGCCGTCAGGGCGAACCCGCAGTTCGTGTCCGCCCCGATCAACGCGCCCTCGGGCACGGCCGCCACCGGTCCCGCTTTGGCCGCCGCGTACGAGCTCAAGGTCGCCGCGGGCTCCCCGGCGGTCAACGCCGGCCTGAGCATCGCCGGCAACGGCGGCCGTGACTATGAGGGGAACGCGCTCTACAACGGCGCCCCGGACATCGGCGCCTTCGAGCAGCCAAACAGCGGTGGCTCGGCTACTCGTTATGAGGCGGAAGCTTCGCCGGCGGTGTGCACGGGCACGATCGATACCAACTGGTCGGGCTACTCCGGCAGCGGGTTCTGCAACGGCAACAACGCTGTCGGTGCGTACGCGCAGTTCACGGTCAATGCGAGCACCGCGGGGACGGCGACGTTGAGCGTACGGTTCGCCAACGGGAGTACGACCGATCGGCCGGCTGATCTGGTGGTCAACGCGTCGACGCTGCAGACCGTGTCTTATCCGGTTACCGGAGCGTGGAACACCTGGGACACCAAGACGGTGACCATCTCGCTCGCCGCGGGCAGTAACACGATCCGGCTCAGCCCAACCGCGACCGGCGGCCTGGCCAACATCGACTACCTCGACATCACGACGCCCTAGCCACCGGATCTACAGAGTTGCTGGTCGTAGCGGGCCGGCCCGAGGTGGGTTCCAGGTGTAGACGCGGGCCGGAACGGCCGGATTTCATCGGCGTATCACGGGAACTTCGGCTCACTTGGCCGCGCGGGCGACCTCCGGCCGAGCCGGCGCTGGAGAGCCGGGGCGGCGGCGGGTCGCGGCGGTGCGGGCGTGGGTGGCATACACGGTGAGTCCCACGAAGGTCAGGCCACCGACGAGGTTACCGACCAGGGTGGGGATTTCGTTCCAGATGAAGTAGTCGGCGATGGAGAAGTCGCCGCCGAGCATGAGGCCAGAGGGGAACAGATACATGTTGACGATGGAGTGTTCGAAGCCCATGTAGAAGAAGACCATGATCGGCATCCACATGCCGATCACCTTGCCGGACACCGATGTGGACATCATCGCGGCGACGACGCCGGTGGAGACCATCCAGTTGCACAGAACGCCCCGGATGAACAGGGTGAGCATCCCGGCGGCGCCGTGGTCGGCATAGCCGACGGTGCGACTTTCACCGATCTTGCCGATTGCTTGGCCGACGTCGTTGGGGCCGGTGGAGAAGGCGTAGGTGAAGATGACGGCCATCATGAGCGCGACGGTGAGCGCGCCGGCAAAGTTGCCGACGAAGACCAGGCTCCAGTTGCGTAGTACGGACCGCAGTCGTACGCCCGGTCTCTTGTCGATCAGGGCGAGCGGGGCGAGGGTGAATACGCCGGTGAGCAGGTCGAACCCGAGCAGGTACAGCATGCAGAACCCGACCGGGAACAGCATCGCCCCGGCGAGGGGTTCGCCTGTCTGCACGGTGATGGTGATGGCGAAAGCCGCGGCCAGGGCGAGGATGGCGCCAGCCATGTACGCGCGGATCACGGTGTCCCGGGTAGACATGAAGATCTTCGCCTCACCGGCGTCGATCATCTTCGTGGCTAACTCTGCTGGCGTCACGTAGGACATGGCGTCGCTTCCGTCGGTTGAGGGGTCCTGCGGTGGCCGCGGGCAACCACCAGGTCGCCCAGGGCCGAGTTAACGTTCGCCGATTTTGCGTACGGTGGGTATCCCCCTTGCCGCCGACGGCAGTGTTAGCGCGGTGCCCATTAAGGTTCACCGGGTTTGCCCCGGTGGGTGTTGTGGATCCTCGGCGCGGAGTTTCCCCATTTCGGCAACGCGGGTCGTCAGCGCGGGACAGCTCGGAACCACGCCGTCCGGTCGCCCGGGTCCGGCCCACTGCGATCGAGTACGGGCGGGCGGTCGCCGGTGACCGGTGCGTGGTGGTCGAACCGGGTCACCAGGATGCCCTCGCCGCCGGTGAGGTCGGGCAGCGCCGCGGCGACCTGCGGCAGCCGCGACGACGGCAGGTTCCCGACCATCCGGGCGTATTCGCCAGCGGTCGAGGCGTCGAGGATCGCCGCACCCAGCCGGCCCAGCAGCGCCGTCACGGGACCGTGCGCGTGGTGGGGCAGGTCCAGCTCGAACCGGTCCACTGGATGGCACACCTGGGTGCCGGCCTGGCGCAGCGCCGCGGTCACCACGACCGGGCCGAGGTTGCGGAAGTCCGCCGCGATGCTCGAGACCGACTTGTCGAACTTCTGGTGCGGCTTGCTCTGGCGCGGCCAGTACTGAGAGGAGGTCATCGTCACCGTGCAGTCGGTCACCGGCCACCCGTACAGGCCTTGCCGCAGCGCGGCCCGGACGCCCTCCTCGGCGGCGGCGATGAACGCGGCCGGCAGACGGCCCCGCTCGATCCCCGGAAGGACCTCCACTCCATGTCCGACCGGCGCGGCATCGACCCGCAGTCCGAGCCCGGCCAGGTACGGGTTGTCCCGCTCCTTGATCCGGTCCTGCGCGGATCCGGTGCCAAGCACCCGTTCGATGCAGGCGGTCGCGGTCCGCGAGAAACTGGCCCGTACGCCGAACCTGTCCGCCAACAGCGCCCCGACCACCTGCTTCTGCACCTCACCGTGCAGGCTGATCACCGCCTCGCCCGCGTTCTCGTCGATCCGCAGGTCGATCAGCGGGTCCTCGTCGGCGAGCTCGGTCAGAGCGGCGAAAAGCGCCGTACGCTGCGCCGGGTCGACCGGCTCCACCTGGGCCTGCATGGTCGCGGGCGGAAAGCGGTGCAGACGCCGCCGCGGCGGGTCCCCGACGGTCTCGCCGATCCGTGCCGACGTACCCCGCAACGCCGCGATCTGCCCCGCCCGCACGGCCGGCCGCACCAGGACGCCGCCCGGCTCGCTGACCGCGATCTGCGTGATCCGCTCCGGCCGGAGCCCGGCGATCGCGATCCGGTCACGTACTCGCAACTGTCCCGACCACAATCGCACCCACGCCCGGCGGCCCTGCTCGTCACGGTCGACGGCGAAGACGGTCCCGGCCGGCGACCCGTCATCCGCACCGGCGTGGGGGAGCGCGTCGACCAGGACCCGGCACAGTTCCGGTACGCCGGCGCCGGTGACCGCCGAGCCACACACGACCGGGGTGAGCGCGTGCCGGCGTACCGCGTGCCGCAGCGCGCGGCGGACGGCGCCCGGACGTACCCGTTTGCCCGTCGACCACGCGGCCAGCATCGCGTCGTCGACCTCGGCCACCGCCTCCACCACCGGCTCGGCGTCGAGGGGCAGCGGTCGTACCTGGGCGTCGTGCCGCCCCTGCCGGGTCACGGTGCTGAGCATGACCAGGTACGGCGTGAGCCGGCGCCGCGCCGCGGCCAGCGTCCGGTCGACATCGGCTCCGGCCCGGTCGACCTTGTTGACGAACAGCACGGCGGGTACGCCGATCCGGCGCAGCGCCCGCCAGATCACCACGGTCTGCGGCTGTACCCCCTCGACGCTCGACACCACCAGTACGGCGGCGTCGAGCACGGCAAGGGAGCGCTCCACCTCGGCGATGAAGTCGGGGTGGCCGGGGGTGTCCAGCAGGTTGATGGTCAGGTCGTCAATGGCGAAGGAGGTCACCGCGGACCGGATGGTGATGCCGCGCTGGCGCTCCAGCTCCATCGAGTCGGTACGGGTGGTGCCGGCGTCGACGCTGCCGGGCTCGTCCAGGACGCCCGCCTCGAAGAGCAGGCGTTCGGTCAGACTGGTCTTTCCGGCGTCAACATGGGCGACGATCCCGAGATTCACGAACGGCAATGCGCAACTCCACGGCAGGACGGTCAAGGGTCCGGAGCGTGGAAGCTGCTCGCATGTCGTCTCCTCGGGCTGGGCCTGCATCGAGCCTGCATCGAGCCCGCGTGAAGGACCGCGGGCGCGAACGTCGCTTCATGCTGGCACGGCGCGCTCCAGCAGGCCACTCATTTCAGGGTGACGCCGGCAGCAGCGTCATGCCACCCGGAAGCCGCCCTCCGGGCGCGCGGCGAGGGCCAGCCGTAGGTCACCTGGATCAGCGCACGGTCCTGTCCCTCGGGGCAGGGCGTGCCCAGCCCGACGGAGATGCCGTCACCCAACGCCTCGATGTCGGCGGCCAGGGTCTGGTTCCTGGTGAGCGCCGCGTCGGCCTCGGCCGCCACGGCGCCGATCACGATCTTGGATGCCAGCGTCATGGGAACCCTTCCCTAGTGGACCTGCTGATCGACCGGTTGTGCAACAGGTCGCGAGCTGCCGATCACGTGCCGTGAGCCGCACGCCTCGATCATTTCGGAGTCGTGCGTGGAGACGATGACCGTGCGACCGTTCGCGGCGAACTCAGTGAACAGGTCGATGACCTTGCGCCGGTTGGCGGCGTCGAGCGACGCGGTGGGTTCGTCGACGAAGACGACCGCGGCCCGCTTGTAGATGGCTCGGGCCAATGCGAGCCGCTGCTTCTCACCGCCGCTGAGGTGGCTGGCCGCCTCGTGCTGGCGTCCCGCCAGCCCGGTCCGTTCGAGAACCTGAGCCAGCCGCTTCTCGTCACCGTTGGCCCGCTTGCCCAGCAGGCTCGACTGCATCGTGACGTTGAAGGCGACCGACTCCGCATCGATGATCCCGTAGTCCTGCAGCACGAACGCCGCATGATCACGCCAGAACCGGCGCCGCGCCGCCGAGCCGTACTTCGTCACGTCCTTCCCGTCGATCAGGATGCGGCCCCGATCGATCGGCAGCAGCAGCCCGAGGCAGTGCAGTAGCGTGGTCTTGCCGGACCCGCTCGGGCCGACCAGGGCGGTCATCGCCCCGGGCTCGCAGCGAACGAGCTCGCCGTCGAGCACGGGCCGCTCGCCGATCGCCACGCAAACGCCCTCGGCCTCAATCAGCATTGGAACTCCCATCAGATTCGACGCCTGCTGACGCCGGCGAAACACCAGTTCGCGGCTACCAGGTGGCTCAGCGGAACAACGAACACCCCGAACAGCGCGGCCACCAGCAGGGCCCCTGGCGCGTCGGGTCTGCCGAACACCGCGACGAGGGCCACGAGCGGTGCGCCGGCCAGCAACTGCCTGGCCACCCGACTCCGCAGGATCCGCGCCCATGACCGGCCGGACAGTCTCAGCGGGAAGTCGCGCTTCGCGTGCAGCACGGCGGTGATCAGCGCGCTGATCGCGGCCGCGACCGTGAAGGCGACGACCAGGGCGGCCAGCGCGAGATTCATCAGCCAGACCACGTACGCCATGAACTGCGCCCGCAGAATCCCCTCCTCCGCGACGTAGACGACGGTCAGCTCACCCTTCATCCCGCGTTCGCTCAGGGCGCCGGCGGACAGACCGTTGCGCTCGAGCAGCGTCTGCGTGGCCGCCACCCCGGTGAACAGCAGGTTCCTGGTCGAGACCATCGACGTCAGGTTGTGGTCATCGAACGTCTGCTGGAGGGACGGCACGACGGCGACCAGGACGTCGTCCAAGAACTGAAGGCTCCCGCCGCCGCCACCCTCGCCGACCGGCAGCCGGAATCCGTCGACCGGCCGCCGGTAGTCAAATCCCGACAGGATCTCCGCACCGGGACCCTGGCTTCTCGAGAGCAGCGTGAACGTCGCGCCGAACTCGCGGGTGACCATGGCCTTCACGCGGTCGTACGGCACTGGCGTGAGCACGTTCGGCGGCGCGTCCGTGGTCATCAGATCGAGCCATCGCTGGTTCACGAAGGTCACGGCCGAGTAGTCGCCGAGATCGCCGCCCCACAGGTCGTCCGAGAACGTGTACGAGTACGCGAGCGCGCCGGTTGACTCGGCGTCCTTGACCAGGTTGCCGATCTGGGGCTCGAGACCGGTCATCTCCTCATCGCCCATCCCGAACTGGACGGCGACCTGATCCGCGAGGTTCTTCCACTGCGCCATCTCGGCGGCCATGGCGGACGAACTGCGGTAAGCCGACCAGGCCGGCCCGGCCGCGGCCACCACCAGTAGGAACGTCAGCGCCTGGATGCCGACGGCGGCTGTGCGCAGGCTCTTCACCGCGGGCTGTCGGGTGGCCAGCATGGTGGCGCTCGGCCAGGCGGAGGCCGACATGGCGATCGCCACGAGCAGCGACACGGCGATGACCCCGACCTCCAGACCGGCCAGCGTCTTGACGAAGATGCCGACGTACAGCCGGCCGTGGAAAACGCCCACGTAGGCCGCGGCCGCGAGCGTGACGGCGGCCGCGGGAAGGAACAACGCGCCCGCGAACCCGCCCAGGTCCTGCGCCTGGATCCGCAGCGTGGGGCAGCCGCCGAGCACCCGGAGCGCGCGGCTTCGCGCCTTCATCGACAGCCAGAACAGCGCCAGCGCCGCGATGAGGGCGAACGCGGCCAGGACCGCCAGGCCGAAACCACCCTCGCGCATGGCGAACTTGATGCTGTCGGTGACGGACGCGTCGGTGCGGGTCACCCGCACGCCCGCGTTGCTCAGCCGGCTCTCGAACTCGCCCAGCCGGGCATTGTCGCCGGTCACGAGGTAGGACCCGTCGGGGGAGGAGTGGGCCAGCCGGCCCCTGCCGACGACCTTGCCCGCACCAGCGTCGTTGAACCATGAAAACGTCGCGGGCAGGCTCCCGTCGGTGACGGCGACGAAGACCCGTTCGTCGCCGTCACCGGCCTGGTCCGGTGCGATCCGGACCAGGCCCAGCTTCCAGTCGGCATCCATCCGCGTCAGCGTCTCGAACGCTTCCCGGTCGCCGAACTGCGAATCGCCAAAGTCCAGGCCCACCCTGCTCTGCGCGCCGATGGCCTGCGGAAAGTCCCGGTCGTGCAGATCGGTGACGATTGCCGCCACCAGAGCCAGCAGGGCGAACAACGCCCCTGCGACCACCATGACCACGCGCCTGTACAACGACCCTCCCGAGCGACCTCTGGACACTTTGGCGGGACGTGATGCCACCCGCGTACTCCAAACAACCACTCGCAGCGCGGCGGAACATCGGGCCGTGGGCGGCAAACCGGCGCCGTCCTCGGCCCTGGGGCCGTCAGACCGTGGTCCGATGCGGGCGCCCGGCAGAACGCTAGGCTTCACTGCATGATCGAGAGCCGGCGTCGCTCGCGTCGATCATGGTTGTGGCTGCTCCCGGCCGGTGTGCTGCTTGTGGTGATGGCCGCTGTCCTCGTGCTCGGGCTCAGCTGGCCGTTCGTCACCGTTCTGCTGCTCGGCTTCGCGGCGGTCTCGGTCTGGGCGATCGTCCGGCTGCGGGTCGAGCGGGCCGAGCACGATGCGGCGATGGCGCGCCGGGATGCCGCGGACGCGGTGCTTGCCGAGCGGCTGCGCCTCGCCCGCGACCTGCATGACATCGTCTCCCACGGCCTCGGCATGATCACCGTGCGGGCGGCGGCCGCCGCGCACCTGCACACCCGTAAGCCGGACGAGCAGGCGTTGCTGGCCGCCATCGAGGACGTGGAAGCCATCAGCCGGAAGGCGACGGTCGAGCTGCGCCGCATGCTGGACGCACTGCGGGAGGTCGACGACCGGCCCGCCCGCCACCCTACAGAGACCCTGGCGTCCCTGCCGGAGATCATCGACGGCGCCCGCCGCGCCGGCCTGCGCGTGGAGCTGCACCAGGAGGAGCTGGGCCCGGTGTCCCCCGGCGCTCAGGTGGCGATCTGCCGGATCGTCCGCGAAGGGCTGGCCAACAGCGCGCGCTACGCCGGCGCGACCACCGTCGACGTCTGCCTGGCGCGGACCCGGGCCGCCGTCAGCGTGACCATCAAGGACGATGGGCCCAACAGCGGCTGGGCCGCCCGGTCCGGCGCCGGGCACGGCCTTATCGGGCTGCGGGAGCGAGTGAGCAGCCTGGGCGGGACCCTGATGGCGGGGCCGCGGGCCAAGCACGACGGGTTCTGCCTCGAGGCCGTCATTCCCGAGGGAGCGGCGTGACCGGATCCGATCGGCCCGTGCAGGTTGTTCTCGTCGACGACCAGCCCCTCCTCCGGCAGAGCCTCGCCATGATCATCGCCGCCGAGCGAGGCCTCGCCGTGGTGGGGGAGGCCGGCGACGGGGTGGAGGCGATCGCCGTCGCCAAGGCCACCGAGCCCGACGTGGTGATCATGGATGTCCGGATGCCGCGGCTCGACGGCATCGAGTCGACCCGGGAAATCTGCCGGCTGCCGGAGCTCGCGCACACCCGGGTGCTGGTCCTGAGCATGTTCGACCTCGACGAGTACGTCTTCCACGCGCTGCGCGCCGGGGCCAGCGGCTTCCTGCTGAAGGACAGCCGGCCCGACGATCTGCTCAACGCCATCAGGCGTACGCACAGCGGCGAGTCACTCTTCGCCCCGTCGATCCTGGCCCGCCTGGTCGAGCACTACGTCTACAAGCGGCACACCGCCGCAACCGGTTCCGTCGTCCAGTCCCAGCTGGGCCAGCTGACCGCCCGGGAGGTCGAGGTGCTCGGCCTCATCGGGCAGGGCCTGTCCAACGACGAGATCGCCCGACACCTCACCATCGCAGTCAAGACCGTCAAGTCCCACGTCTCACACCTACTGAGCAA
This sequence comes from Micromonospora sp. CPCC 206061, assembly GCF_036906915.1. Classification (NCBI taxonomy): domain Bacteria; kingdom Bacillati; phylum Actinomycetota; class Actinomycetes; order Micromonosporales; family Micromonosporaceae; genus Micromonospora; species Micromonospora sp. CPCC 206061. The sequence continues at coordinate 141,554 of NZ_JBAKHX010000010.1, read as the reverse complement.
ACTCGCGGCCCGCGACCGGGTGCAGCTGGTGATCGCCGCATACGACGCTGGTCTGGTGAATCCCGCATCCGCTCCGCCACGCTCCCTGGGGTAGGAAACCAGCGATATCTGATGATCGTCGGTCGGCGTACCGGCTAACCCGGGGAACCGTCGTCCAGTGCGCGGAAGCTGTCGGTTTCGATCGGGCTCCGCGGGCGCTGGGCTTCGACGATCAGGGTCGAGAGGTGCTCTCGTTCCTTCTTCCCGGATGCGTACAGGTAAGCTCGCCAGCCGCAGACGGCCCGAGCTGCATCCCTGTCAGCCAGCGCTCTCCTGGTCGCGGAGTCACCGGCGGTCACCCCGTCAGGTGGGTGATCCAGCGGGGTCGGTCACCGGCACGGTGGCGGCCAACTCGCCGCGGGTCGCGATCCAGCAATCCTCGCTCTGCGCCAGGTGCTCCAGGATCCGGGTCAGCGCCGCCCGTCCGGCCGGCCTCGCGCCGATATGCGCGTGCACGGTGACGTCCAGATACGACTTGTGGCGCTCCGATCGCATGCCATCCAGCGTGTCACGGAATGTGGACACCAGCGCGCGGTGCGGTTGTCCGTACCGGATGTGCAGTGGCATGTCGTTGACGTCTAGGTCGAAGGGGAGTCCGACGATGGGGCCGGCGTCGGTGTTCATGAGGTACGGCAGGTCGGCGTCGAAGACGTCGCCGAACCATCGAAAGCCGCGCTCGGCGAGCAGTCGGGCGGTGACGGCGCTGGGCGTGCACCGCGGGCTGATCCAGCCCATCGGCCGTTGGCCGGTCACCGACTCCAATGCCTCGACGCAGCGCCCGATCATTGAACGTTCGTCGTCCTCGGCGAGCGTGGCCGCGATGATGTTCTGCGACCAGCTGTGCCCGCACACCTCGTGGCCTCCGTCCACAATGGCCCGCAAGGTGGCCGGTGCGGTCTCGGTGAGGATGCCGCTGGGGTAGAACGAGGCCCGTACACCGAACCGGTCCAGGACCTCCAGCAGGCGCCAGATGCCGGTGCGAGGGCCGTATTCGCTCCACGACAGCGCTTGGTAGTCGGTGGCGCCGGCGGGCAGCGGGTTGCCCATCGGGCCGATTCCCGGCGCGGACCCCGGCGCCCACTGCTCGTACATCACGTTGATGGCCACTGCCACGCGTTGCCCAGTGGGCCAAGCGTCGTGGTTGGCGTTCAATGCGCCAGCTCCTCAGCGTTCTCGGTCTCGGTCAGGGGCGTGTGGGACAGTGCGCGAGCGCCGTGCTGGCGGTGCTCCAGGATCAGCGCGGCGGCTCGTTCACCGTCACCGTTGATGACGGCCTCTACGATCCGGCGGTGCTCCTCCTGGGAGGCGCGGGCCCGTGCCGGGTTCAGGCGGAAGACCATCTGGTACGACGCCTGCCCGTCCCAGAGCTGTTCGAGCAGTTGCAATAGCCGGCTGTTCGGGCAGCCGAGCAGCAGCGCCTCGTGAAGTGGGCGGTTGAGCCGGCCGTACGCAACCAGGTCGCCCGCCGCGAGGGCGGTGTCGAGCTGTCCCATCAGGTCGTGCACCGCGGCGACCTGCGCCGGGTCGAGGCGGCCGGCGCCGAGGTTGATCGCGAGGCTCTCCAGATAGCCCCGGATCGCGTACGTCTCCTCGATCTCCCTTTGGGTGAACGTCCGGACCCGTGCGCCGGCGTACGGGATGTTCTCCACCAGCCCATCCCTGGCCAGCATCCAGATCGCTTCCCGCACGGGGATGTCCGAGGACTCGAAGCGCTCGGCGAGCGCTCTGGCCGCCAGCCGACTGCCGGGCGGCAGGGTGCCCTCGATGATCTCCTTGCGCAGGGCGTCGTAGACCTGCGTCGAGCGCAGCTTGCGAGCCACTCGTCCGTCCTCCTCGGTTGGCCGGTGCCCCGGCGGCCTCACTGATGACGTCGCCACGATTACCGGTGCCGCGTGCCGCCGAGCCGGCCGGTCTGGATCCGTGCGGAAGCGCATCGCTGGCCGCTCGTTCGGGCAACTTACGATAATATCGAATTCCGGTCAACCATTTCCCTGGTCAGAGACGATTCGATAATATCTGATCGTTTACTTCGTAGAGGGAGACCGATGAGGATCGCCAACCACGACGGCCGGCTGACGGTGCTGGTGGCCGGGCGCGGCATCGACGTGGAGCGGGCCAGCGGCGGCCGGTTCGCCGCCGACATGTCGACCGTCTACGGGCGCTGGGACGAATTCCGCGATTGGTGGAGCCGGCAGTCACCGTCGGCTCTGATGGACTTCGAGGTGGATCCAGGGCTGCTGCGCGCCCCATCGCCGCGGCCGGCGCAGGTGTTCGCGCTCGGCCTCAACTACGCCAAGCATGTCGCCGAGGGTGGCCTGGGCGGGTTGCCCGACGCGCCGGTCGTGTTCACCAAATTTCCCACGTCGATCACTGGACCGTACGCCGAGGTGATCCTGCCGAAGGGCAATGTGGACTGGGAGATCGAGCTGGTGGCGGTGGTCGGCCGGCGAACGCCCGGCCCGGTCGGCGTCGAGAGCGGGTGGGAGTATGTCGCCGGCCTCACCGTGGGACAGGACCTGTCCGAGCGAATCATGCAGCACCGACCGCCGGCTCCACAGTTCTCACTCGGTAAGTCGTTCCCCGGGTTCGCGCCGCTGGGCCCGGTCCTGGTGACCGCGGATGAGTTCGACAACCCGGATGACATCGCCCTGACCTGCCGCCTGAACGGAAACACCGTCCAGCGGGACCGAACCTCCAGCATGATCTTCGCCGTCCCGGAGATCGTTGCCTACCTGTCCGGCATCGTGACGCTCCTGCCGGGCGATCTCATCTTTACCGGTACGCCGGAGGGTGTGGGCCGGGTCCGCAACCCGCCGGTGTTCATCCAGCCGGGCGACGTGCTGGAGAGCGAGATCGAGAACATCGGCACGATCCGCCAGACGTTCGCCACCGCGCGGTAGCCCTCGCCGGCCCGATCGTTCGGCCACCAGCCTGCCGATCCTGGAGGTTGGCGAACAGCCGCACTCGGCCGCGACCTTGCCGGGGCACTGGCCGATTGCCTTGAAACCTTCCCGACCAGGGAAAACGCGAGGATAATGAATGCGCGAGGGGGGTGGCGTCATGGGACAGGCTCGCGAACTACTGGACCGGATGACCGCGGCGGCCCTGGAGGCTCACGATGTCGACGCGACGTTGGCGTGCTACTCCGACGACGCAGTCGTGGTGACTCCGGACGCAGGTGAGGTCAAGGGACGTCAACAGATAGCGGACTACTGGCGTCAGTTCATCGACGGTTTCCCGGACGGCAGGTGGGAAGAGATCAGCAAGGTCGAGTCGGGCAACAAGGCGGTCGACGAGGGTTACTTCATCGGTACGAACACCGGGTCCCTGCAGTTGCCCACGGGCGAGAGCATGGAGCCGACCGGGAAGCAGATCAAGATCCGTAGCGTCGACATCGCGACCGTCGAGAACGGGAAGATCACCGAGCATCATCTCTACTTCGACGAACTGGAATTTCAGCGTCAGCTGGGGCTGGTCGCGAGCTGAGGCTCGGCGGCATCGGCGGTGTCAGTCCGACTCATCGCGGGCGCGCATGTAGCGCTCGTAGATCAGCGCGAGCCGAATGTCCTGGTCTCGGCCAGGTCTAGCCGAACGTGTTCGGTGACCGGCGGCAGGAAGGGCGCGCCGCCACCGACGACGACCGGATAGCGGAACATGCGCAGGTCGTCGACGAGGCCGAGCCCGATCGCTGCCGCGGCCAGCATTGCCCTGGACGCTGTCGAGCTTGCGGCTGAAAAGGACCTTCGGGAGAGCGCACCAGACGTCGGCGAACGCGGCATGGAGTTCGTTGTGGCGCAGCGACGGATCCGTCTCCCATACCCGCTTGACATCGTGCGCTGTTTCCTTCTTTGAGCCGTTCAGGCGTTGAGGTATGCCAGGACGGCTAGGACGCGGCGGTTGTCATCGTCAGAGGGCGGCATGTCCAGTTTGGTGAGGATGTTGTTGATGTGTTTGCTCACCGCCTTCTCTGTGATGCGGAGTTTGGCCGCGATCGCGGCGTTGGAGCGGCCTTCGGCCATTACACCGAGCACTTCACGTTCCCGGGCGGTGAGCACCGCCAGCGGCTCTCGGCGGACGAGTAGTTGCGAGATCACTTCGGGGTCCATGGCGGTGCCGCCGTCGGCGACCCGGCGGACGGCGTCGATGAATTCGCCAATGTCGGACACGCGATCCTTGAGCAGGTAGCCCACCCCGCCGTCCGCGGTGCCCAGGAGCTCGCGGGCATACATGGGCTCGACGTGCTGGGAGAGCATGAGGATCGGTAGGCCGGGTATCTGGGTGCGGGCAGCGATCGCGGCCTGCAGGCCTTCGTCGGTGAATGTCGGCGGGAGGCGGACATCGACGATCGCCACGTGGGGCTTGTGGGTGAGCAGGGCGGGTAGCAGGGCCGGGCCGTTGTCGACGGCCGCGACGACGTCGAAGTCGGACGCCTGCAGCAGGCGGGTCAGTCCGTCGCGGAGAAGGGCGTGGTCCTCGGCGATGACAACGCGCACGGCAGCTCCATGGTGATGACAGTGGGTCCCCCGGGCGGGCTCGACAGTGCCATCGTGCCATCGAATGCGGCGAGGCGGCGTTGGATACCTTGTAGCCCAGTACCGGCGGCCGGGTTCGCACCTCCCGCGCCGTCGTCGGTGACCACCATGGTCAGCGTGCCGTTCGCGTGCCGAACGGAAACTGATCCGGTATGGGCGCGGCTGTGCCGGATCATGTTGGTCAGCGCCTCTGCGACGGCGAAGTACGCCGCGGACTCGACGGGCGTGTCGGGCCGTCCCGGCAGGTCGATATCGATCGTGATCGGGACTGGCAGGCTGAGTGCCAGTGCGCGGACGGCGCCGCCGAGTCCACGTTCGGCGAGCACCGGCGGGTGAATGCCGCGCACGAGGTGCCGCAGCTCGACCAGCGCCGCGCCGCTGGATTCACGTGCTTCGGCCAGCAGCTTGTGTGCCTCGGCGGGGTTCCGGTCGATGCGTGCGTCGGCTAGGCCGATCACCATGTTCAGCGAGACGAGGCGCGCCTGGACGCCGTCGTGTAGGTCACGTTCGATGCGGCGCAGCTCGGCCGCTTGGGCGTCCACCGTGTCAGCGCGCGTGAGGGTCAGCTGGGTGACGCGTAGCCGCAGCTCGGCGGTCTTGGTGGGCGCGAGGAAGAGCCGGGCGAAGAGGGCATCCACTCGGCGCAGCCACGGTGCCGCCCAGAGGCCGGCGGCGAGGATGACGGCGCCCTGCGGTACGCAGAGTAGGCTTTCGCCGAACGAGTCGATGGACCAGACGGCGCCGTAGCCGTACCAGCCGGTGTGGAGCCAGATCCACGACGGCGTCAACGTCAGACCCGCGAGCCCGTACAGCGGCACGACCACAGCGATCGTCCCGAGGGTGAAGCCGACGATCGCGCCGGGCAGGAGCCAGGCCAGGTCGCGCCAGGTAGCTGGGTCTGTCACGGTCCACCGGAAGCGCTGCCAGCCGCCGGCCACGGCCCGTTCCGGGGGCGGATGGTACGGACGGGTCACCAGGACACCGGTCCGCGAGGCACGCCTGCGTTCAAGATCGGCGCGCATCCGGACCAGCGTCATCGTCCACGGCGCCAGCGCGAGACCGAGGAACGGCACCGGCGCCAGGGCGAACGCGACAACCGATGCGGCGAACAGCGGCAAATTGGTGAATGCCAGGCCGATCGCTGCCAAAGCGCCCAGCACGGAGCGCACGCCACGCCGAACCCACCGCCCCAGCCGCGCTCTGGCCTCAGGCATCTGCACAGATCATATTGTGCCCACTGGCACGCGGTTCAATGGTGGTGCTAGCACCACCAGGCCGCAGGACCTAGCGCTCCTGACGCTGCGGCCAACGGCCGGTTTGATATAAGCATGACGATCACCATGACGCCGTCGCGGTCAACGACCGGCAGTGACTTCGCCGCGCTGTCCCGCCGGATCAACGGCGAAGGGCTGATGCGGCGCCGGCCCGCCTACTACATCGCGCGGCTGAGCGTCGTCACGCTCATGTTCCTCGGCGGCTGGACCGCGTTCTTCGTCATTGGCTCGTCCTGGTGGCAGATGATCACGGCCGTGTTCCTCGCCGTCACGTTCACCCAGATCGGACTCGTGGCACACGACCTGGCACACCGCCAGGTGTTTCGCACCAAACGCCCCAGCGAGGTCGCCGGACGGCTCGCCGGAAACCTCGGCATCGGGATGAGCTACGGCTGGTGGATGGACAAGCACACCCGCCACCACAACAACCCAAACCACGACGACCTCGATCCGGACGTCGCGCCCGAGGTGCTCATCTGGGCCACGACCTCGGCCCTGGGACGGCGGGGGCTGAAGGGCTTCATCACCCGCCATCAGGCGGCGCTGTTCTTCCCGCTGCTCACCCTGCTCGCCGCCGACCTGAAAATCTCCAGCGTCAAGGCCTTGCGCAACGGCACGGTGAAGCGCCGCCGTCTGGAAGGCACACTGCTGATCCTGCACGCCGTCGGCTATCTCTCAGCACTGCTGATCGTACTGTCGCCGCTGCAAGCCATCGCCTTCCTGCTCCTGCACCAGGCGCTGTTCGGCGTCTACCTCGGCATGACGTTCGCACCCAACCACAAGGGCATGCCGCACCCGGCCGGCGACGAGGACTTTCTGCGCAAGCAGGTAGTGACCTCTCGCAACGTCCGCGGCGGCTGGCTGACTGACGTGGCGCTCGGCGGCCTGAACTACCAGATCGAGCACCACTTGTTCCCCGCCATGCCGGCCCCGAACCTGCGCAAGGCCCAGCCGATCGTGCAGGCATACTGCGCCGAAATCGGCGTCGCCTACGAACAAACCAGCCTCATCACCTCCTACCGCCAGGCCTTGGAACACCTGCACCAGGTAGGCGCACCGGCCCGCGCCGAACGCGCGGCACGCCGAGCCAGCGCCACCGGCTGAACCCCACCGAGGAAGCGCAGTCGGGCGTCTGCACCGATCTCCTACTCTCGGCCTGTGAAGGTTGCCGAGATCCGCCGCTACCCGGTCAAGTCGATGCTCGGGGAAGTGGTGCCAGCTGCTGAGGTAGGTGAGCGCGGCCTGGTTGGCGACCGGTTATGGGCCCACACCATGACGAGGGCCCGGCCAGCCTCATCACCACAGCCGCACTACGCCGCTTGACCGAGCTGACCGGCGGCGAGCCGGGCGGCATGGACGTCGACCCGCTGCGGTTCCGAGCCAACCTCCTGGTCGACCTCGCCGGCAGCGGCTTCCCCGAAGAGAACTGGTTGGGGCGCCCCATGCGAGTCGGCCCCGAGGTTGTCCTGCGGCCGGTCCGCCAGCTCACCCGGTGCGTCATGGTTGACATGGCGCAGGATCGGGCCGTCGAGCGGAGCGATCTACTGAAAACGCTCGCCGAGCATCACGGACTCACCTCCGGGGTGCTCGCGACAGTTGAGCGGCCGGGCCGGGTCACCGTCGGCGACGCGTGCTCGTGGACAGGAGGTCAGTGCCGGGACAGCCCGGCCCGGTCTGCGCGTAGTCAGCGGGCAGGGCCAGCTCGTACCAGGGAATGCCAGGGGCCCTAACGGGCCGGGGACTCGAAGAGGGACTGCGGTGGTCGTTTGTCCCAAGGGCTGGGTCTAGCGGTCGTAGCCGGACCTTTGGCCTGGTCGGTGCTTCCGAAGCGATCATGATGGAAGTCGAGCCGTTCGTTGTGCTCAGCAAGCGAAACGCGAAGCCACATGACCTGGCTGGCCGTCCACCAACAGCCGTCGGTCTTGGCGAACGTGCTGATCGTCGGGGACATGGGCGTTACCAGGCCCTGGCGCCACCGCGCCATCATCGTCTCGTGCGTCATCTCCAGCAACGCGCTTACGTCAAGCTGCACGGAATGGTCATTGTCTACTGGCATCGGCGCTTCCTTACGAACATGGCAGTTTCTTCGAACCATGCTCCCCGCTGTGACCAACGGCAAACTGGCAGAGCCGGGTCTGGTACTCCATCGAGATCCTCCCGCGCAGGATTAAACCTACGCCACCGTTCCCACCTCTAGCCACAAACGATGGGCTAGAGGTGCCCTGACCGGACGGTAGGGATTTTTGGTAGGAAACGATCCCAGATCACCCGTCCGGCCCCAGAGGGGCACGTTCCATATGGTTCTCGACCGGCTCGGTACCGTCTACTGTGGAGGACGCGGTCGCAGGCTGAGGGAATCCGCCCAACGACTTGTGCTGGCGCGATATTCGGCAACGCCGGTCCAGTGGGCGTTTCGAGATCCGGTGCCCGTTGCCAGGGCTTCACCGGGGGTTGTACGGAGCGGCTTGAGGCTAAATCGGGTTAGCTAGTGGGTATGGCGCCCCGGAAGGTTGCTGACAATGTTTGCCCTTTCTCTTGACGGACGTCGATAACCTGTCTAGTTTCCGAGTCTATTGACAGTCTCCACCGAGGCCGCTCGCCATACCCCCCACGGAGGCAGCGCATCATGAGGACTCTCCGACGGCTGCTCGCCACAACGCTCACCGCTTCGCTGGCCGTGCTTGGACTGGTACCCACCACGGCGCAGGCCGCGGCGACAACCCGGTACGACGGGGCCCTGCCGAACGGCGCGACCTGGATCGCCGACGTGCCGGCGAACTGGAACGGCACGCTCCTGCTCTACAGCCACGGCTACAACCCCACCCCCGACAACCCGCCCGTCAACAGCCCCGGTCCGGCCACCGCCGAGGCCCTCCTGGCCCGCGGCTACGCGCTGGCCGGCTCGTCGTACTCCCGCTCGGGGTGGGTCGCCGACACCGCCGCCAGCGACCAGCTCGACACGCTGCGGGCGGTCACCGCCTTGATCGGCCAGCCACATCGCACCATCGCGCTCGGCACCTCGTTCGGCGGCATGGTCACCGGACAGCTCGCCGAGCGCGGCGGTCGAGTGCTCGACGGTGCGATCGCGACCTGCGGCCTGATGGGCGGCGGGATCGACCTGCACAACTACCAGCTGGACGGGGCGCACGCGGTCGCACAGCTCCTGCTCGCGGGACAGCAGGTGAAGCTCGTTCGCTTCACCGATCCAGCCGAAGCCTTCGCCACCGCGGATCGGATGGTGGCCGCCCTGGATCAGGCGCAGACCACCCCCGAAGGCCGCGCGCGGACCGCCTTGATCACGGCCCTGTACCAGGAACCGACGTGGGTTCCCGGGCAGCCGAAGCCGGCACCCGACGACATCCACGCGCAGGTGGCGGGCCAGTACCAAAACTTGCGCACGATCCTGCCGTTCATCGTGTTCGGCCGCTACGACATGGAGCAGAGCGCCGGCGGCAACCCCACCTGGAACAAGGGCGTCGACTACGGACGGCAACTGGCCGAGTCGGGACGTTTTGCCAAGGTGGCGCAGCTGTACCGGCAGGCCGGTATCGATCTGCGCGCCGATCTGAAGCTGCTGACGCGTACGGCCAGCGTGACGGCTGATCTCGCCGCGTACCGCTGGATGGCCCGGACCTCCACGCTGACCGGACGGCTGGCCATGCCGGTCCTCACGCTGCACACCACCGACGATGCCCTCGTCCCGGTGCAGCATGTGGAGGAGTACGTCGAAGACGTCCACGACAGCCGCTCCGCCGTGCTGCTGCGACAGGCGTACGCCGAGCACGCCGGGCACTGCACCTTTACGACCGCCGAACTGGTCGCGGCGGTGATCACCATGGAGAAGCGCATCCAGACCGGACGCTGGGACGCACTGGCCGAACCGCACCGGATGCAGGCGCTCGCCGACTCGCTCGGGCTGGACTCGGCCGCCTTCGTCAGATTCCGCGTGCCGGAGTTCCTCGGCGACCGTCCCGCGCCAGCGCGGCACAACTAACCGGGGCGCCGTCATGCGTCCGTTCGCATGCCTGGTCGCGGCGGTCCTGGCCGGCACGCTCGGTACCCCGACAACTGGCCACGGAGATGAAGCGCTACTGGGGCGCGTTCACCCGATACGGCACGCCAAACGCCCATGGGCTGGCGCGGTGGCCACGGTACGACCGCACCGGGGAGTCCTTGTCGCTACGGGCCGGCGGGGAGAGCCGCCCCGTTTCCGACGCGAGATTCGTCGCCGAGCACCAATGCGCCTACTGGACACCGTAAACGGAAAGATAGTGCCCGGCATCGATGCCCTATTCTGGGCCGGTGGCAGCGCCTGGTCCACCGGCTGGCGTGCGACCGCAGACCCTCCTGCTGACCTTCCTCGGCAAGGCGGTGCTCGGTCGCGACATCGCCGTATTTTCCGGCAGTTACCTTGCCGTGATGGAGCGGCTCGGCATATCCGAGCAGGCCACCCGGTCCACACTTACCCGAATGGTGAACCACGGCCTGCTGGCCCGCCATCGCCGCGGCCGAAAGATGTACTTCGGGCTGACGCCGCAGGCCCAAGCGGTCCTGGCCGAAGGCGAGCACCGGTTGTGGCGCGCCGGAGCGGTCAACCGGGATCCGGACGGCCGCTGGACCCTGCTCGGGTTCTCGCTGCCTGAGTCCCGCCGCGACGAGCGCCATCTGCTCCGCTCCCGGCTGCGCTGGGCCGGCTTCGGTCTGCTGCGCAGCGGGATGTGGATCGCGCCGGGCAGGGTCGACGTCTCCGCCCTGCTGCCCGATGGGCAGCTGCGCGATCATGTCCAGGTGTTCTACGCCGAGCCGGCGGAACCGGCAGCTGTCGGGCAGATGGTCCGCGACGCCTACGACCTGTCCGCGATCGCCGGGCGGTACCAGCAGTTCCTGCGCCGCTGGGACACCCCGCGGCCGCTGCCGGCCGCCCCGGACGACCTGGCACGGCAGCTTTGGTTGGTCAGCGAGTGGCTGCTGATCGTGCGCGACGATCCCCGGATACCGCTGCGACACCTGCCACCGAACTGGCCCGCGGTCACCGCCGAGGAGATCTTCCGGCACCGCCACAACCAGCTCAACCCGCGCGTCCAAAGGATTCTCGACCAGGTGGTCGACGCCGTCGAGGTCTCAGCCGCGGGGTGACCGCCCGCCCAGGGAGGCCAATTCGGTACACGCCGGGGTGAGCCTACGGTCAGTCCGGCCCACCCCGGCGGGCGCCGCTTAGCCGGCGCAAGCCGTGCCGTTGAGGGTGAACTGGGTCGGCGCGTTGTTGGCGCCGCTGTAGGTGGCCTGGAAGCCGAAGCTGACGCTGCCGCTGGCGGCGATCGTGCCATTCCAGGCGGCGTTGCGGGCGGTCACCTGGTTGCCGGACTGCGCGACCGTGGCGCTCCAGGCGCTGGTCACCTGCTGGTTGCCCGACCACGTCCACTGGAGGGTCCAGCCGTTGACCGGTGCGCTGCCGCTGTTGGTGATGGCGACGGTGGCGGTGAAGCCGGTGTTCCAGCTGTTGGCGGTGTAGCCGACCCGGCAACCCGTACCGGCTGGCGGGCTCGTGGGTGGGGTGCTGGTGGGTGGCGCGGTGGTGGTGGGCGGGGGAGTGGTGGGCTGCGTCGACGTGATTCCGAAGAACTGGAGGGCGTACAGCGCCATCCCGCTCATCGGCAGGTTGTGCCCGGCACCGCTGACCGCGATCGCCTCGACCTTGTCACTGAACCGACGCCGGGTCCAGCTGGACTGTGGGTTGTCCGTGGACGTCGGGGTGAGGCTCAGCCCGTGGACGTTGGTCCACTGGTCGACGGACTCCTGCAGCAGCGAGAACGGCACCAGCGTGTCGTTGGCGCCATGCCACAGCTGGACCCGGGGGCGCGCACCGGTGTAGCCGGGATACGCCTGCCGGACCAGGTCGCCCCACTGCTGCGGGGTGCGGTTCATGCTTCCGCCGGTGCACTGGCTGCTGCCGGGCGGGTAGTCGGCCGCGTTGGCGAAGCAGCCGAAAGGTACGCCCATGAACGACGCGCCGGCCTTGAACAGGTCGGGGTAGACGGCGAGCATGTGCTGGGTCATCATGCCGCCGGACGAGCTGCCCGTCGCGTAGACGCGGTTGAGGTCGCCGCCGTGCTGGCGGTTCGCGTAGTTGACCATCGAGACGATCGAGACCGGGTCACTGCCGCCGCCGCGGCGCTTGGACGCCGCAGACCAGGTGTCGAAGCATCTGCCGAAGCCGGCCTCTTGCATGGCGCTGGGGTAGATGACGATGTACCCGTACTGATCGGCGAGGCGGGCGAACTCGCTCTGCTGGTAGAAGCCCGGGCCGGAGCCGCCGCAGCCGTGCATGGCCACCACGATCGCCGGGTTGGTAGGGCGGGAGTCCGGCACGTAGATGTGCATGCGCATCCCGCCCGGGTTGTCGCCGAAGCTCGTCACCTCCACCAACGACGCCGCGGATGCCGGTGAGGACAGGATGACCGCGGCGGCCGTGGCCAGCACTCCACTGGCGACGGCCGCGATCGCGGTCTTCATTCGATTCATGAGCACCTCCATCGAAGGACATCACTGAAAACGTTAGAAAATTCTGTGACGACCGTCAACAGAGTGGCTCACTTTTCGTGGGGCCCCCGTAACGACGAGGGCCGGGCGCAAGCGCCCGGTCCTCGGTGAGGGATGCGGGGACGGCCCATCGGGGGTGCCCGCGCGGCCCTCGGTGACCTCGGTCAGGCACGGGACACTCGCTCTCGGTGATCGGCGGCGAGCTGGCCGATGACGGCGTTTCGCAGCGCCATCACCGCCACCGCCATCACCCCGGGTACCGAAGCGGCGGAACTCGCCGTCGCGCTGTCCTGGCGTAGCAGCTCCTCCATCACGGTGAAACCGGGGGGAACTCACGCCGCTGGGCGTCAAGCAAACAGCCTGCGCGTGCGGGCGAGTAGCGGTACGAGGCCTTTGCCGGTGCCCGCCTACGCCTCAGGCCAGACCGTCACGTAATACTCGCCGTCCTCGCGGCGCGAGTCGCGGCCACGCACGTAGACGATGATGTGCCACCTGTTTTCCGGGCCCGGGTCAGGCAACGGCAGGAAATCGGCGTACTCCTCGTCCTCGTTGGGCACGATCCACATCTGGCCGCCCGGCCCCGTCAGCGTGAACTCCGCTTCGATCTCCCACTTCCGTGCCTCGGAGGGAAGGGCTCGGGTGAAAGCGATAACAGCGCCGTACAGGTTCTTGTCTCCCCATCCGCACGTCGTGATACGAGCACCACGCCGGTCGGGCGAGAGCTCCAGCATCTCGCCGGTGGCAATGATCTGCGGCGTCCCATCTCCGACGTACTGATCGGCCGGGTTGGTCAGGAGGATTTCGGCGGCGAACCGCATGCTGCCTTCGACCACTTCCTGCCAGCCGGAGGTGTCCAGCCGGGGGGCCTGCCGCTGGAATTCGAAGACCAGGTGGACGTCTCCGTACGGGGTCTGGGTTCTCATGCTTCCGGCTCGTCCCTTGCGGGAAATGTCCAGCGTGCCGGGGGCAGGGGCGGGGAGCCGCTGGCTCGCGCGACCGCCGATGTCATGCGGGCACCCTCCTGGGCAGTGCGCGGGCGGCGAGCACGGCCAACGGCGCGCCTACGGCGAGCAGCATGGCGGCCTCGGCGGCCCCGACGGCTAGCCAGGCCGCGCGGTCAGAGGCTGGGTCGAGCATCGCGTAGTCGAGTAGCGTGATCAGCCGCGCCGCCAGCACGGCCACCACGAGCACCAGCAGCGCTAGCGACCACGCGGCTGCCGGCCGCAGGAGGCGCAGGGCGATGCCGCCGAGGTATGCCAGCGCAGCGGCCACGGCCAGCACGGCGTGTAGTCCGGCCCAGTCCAGCAGCGCGGTGGCGACGATACCGAGCCAGAGGCCGGCGACCGTGACGACGCCGACCGGCAGGGCCCATAGCCATGGCCGGATCCGCACGGGCGCCGCACCCGGCTGGAAGGCGACCGTCCCGAGCAGCAGCGCACCGTCGGCCAGAAGGGCGGTCCAGAGCGTAACGGACGGTGACACGCCCATGAGACCCACTGTGGAGATGACTGCGACGACGGCGCCGGGCAGCATCCCGAGCCCGATGAACGCGCGCCCGGCCGCCAGGTGTCCATTGAGGAACGCCACGTATGCGGCAAGCCAGAACAGCCCACTGAGGTCGGAAGACACGTACCAGAACCCGGACGGGATCTGGGCCATCCAGGTGGCCGGCGGGTCGGGCAGCCAGGAGAGGGTGCCGGCCAGCCACAGCCGAAAGGCGGCGCCCGAGGTGCCGGATACCGCGTTGGCGAGCAGGGCCATCAACACGGCCAGCCGGACGGCCGCGCCCCAGGTCACCGACCGCGGCGTGCCGGCGCCGCCGAGGCGCAGCCGCACAGCGAGGGCGGCCACGCTGCCCACCTCCGACCAGCTCGGCCGGCCGTAGTCCCGCACATACTCGTCCTGTTCGGGGTCGCCGGTCTCCATGCTCTCCAGGAACGCAGCAACCATCTCCTGCTCCCACCGCGCCCGGTAGTCGGCGGGCAGCAGCCGCAGCACGGCGCGGTAGCGCTCGTCAAGGCGGCTCATGCGGCGGTCTCGGGGCCGAAGGCGCGTAGCCGGTCGATGGCGATGCGGGCGTTGGCCGCACGGCGGTCCGCTTCGGCGGCGAGCTCGCGCCGACCGGACCCGGTCAGCCGGTAGTAGCGGCGCAGCCGCCCCTGCTCGGCCTCCTCGCGGTCGAGTTCAACCAGGCAATCGCCGACCAGGCGGTCGAGTACTCCATACAGCGTGCCGATCTTGAGGCGCACGCTGCCGTGCGACAGCTCGGCCACCTCGCCGACGATGCCGTAGCCGTGGCGTGGGCCGCTGACCAACGCGGTGAGAATGAAGAAGGCAGGCTCGGTCACTGCCACAATATATCGGAACACAAGATATCCTGCTACGCCCGTGCTAGGTGTCGGGCGCCGACCTTCCGCCAAGCCGGGTGACCAGGGCGGCGGCGCCCGCGGCGACCCCCCCAGAAGCCCAGCCGGCGCTATGGTGCCCAGGGCGCATCCTGCCGATCTTGCATTGGACGCCTGGGACGACCTTGACCTCCTGCGCTGACGATCCGGCGGACGCATCCTCCTCGCGTCTGCTGCGCCGTGGCGTCACGCGTCCGCTAACAATGGCAAGCATCAACATCGCACCGCGACCCCGGCCCTATCCGCTGAGCCAGAGGGAGGTCGGGCAGCGCGGCGATCACGCCGTCGAGGTCGTCCCACCGCGCCGGCGTAGCCGGCGCAGGCACTCGTTGCGCACGATGAGGAACACCCACGACGACAGCGCCGTTTGGCGACGGTGCCTTCCACTCCGGCGCGGTCAATGCCCGCATCCTCGGTATCGAGAGATTCGCAGTTCCTCGGTCGTGGGCGCCGGCCGGTGGGGCCGACGCCCACGGGAGCATGGCGTTCGCCCGGAGCGTGTGGGCGCCGTGGCAGGGCGAGGGCTACTTCCTGGCGTACGTGATGGCTGGTCTGGGCGGCTGGGACATGCCGTGGCCGAGGAAGTAGTCGACGTTGCCGGATTGCAGGTAGCCCTTGAGGGTCATGCTGTTGCGGTAGGCGGGGTTGTGGGCCAGGGTGTACAGCCTGGTGCTGGTCGCCCGGTCGGTGGTGAAGATGACGAGTTCGTCGAATTCTGGGCTGGGCAGTACCACCTCTTCCCGCCAGTCGCCGAGGATGTCGGCGATGAGGGTGGGGTAGACGCTGTTGCCCAGGGCGGTGACAGCGCCGTACTGCGAGAAGGTCACCTGTCGGGGTACCGCCCAGGGGTCGGATGGGTTGGCCGGGTCCCACTTGACGATTCTGGCGTCGCGGTTGTCGGGGGTGGGTTCGTTGGAGAACAGCTCCCGCAGGAGGTCGCCGTCCCACCAGACACCCATGTGCGGCCACGGCTGTTTCCTGGTGTTGGGCTCGACCAACCGGTTGGTCGCGGCGTTGTAGAGGCCGTTGGGGGTGCTGGTGTAGTTGACCTCGCCGTTGAAGGACCAGGTTTCCATGCCGGCGTGACGGGGGTCGATGTCGGCGACCATGCCGCGGCCCGCGTCGGCGCCGGGGGCGTTGGTGCGGTGTTGCCAGATCATGCGGCCGGTGTCGGCGTCGTAGTAGTAGTCGAGCAATCCGCTCGGGTGGTCCTGCTGGATGCCGTACCCTTCCAGGCCGGGCCGGGCGGGGTCGATGTCGGTGATGAACCAGCGGTCGCCGTGCACGATGCCGTGGGGAGCCAGCGAGTAGCGCAGGGCACCGTTGCCGTTGAGCAGGAATCCGATCTCACCGACCTCGTCCTTGCCATCGCCGTCCACGTCGATGATGCGGGTGTTGTGCCCGTCGGGCAGGTTCTGGTTGCCGCGCAGGAACTTCCACTGCATCGTGAGCGAGCTGCCGGCGAATCGCCAGGCGGTGTACATGAGGTTGAAGCTGCCGGAGCCGATCCGGTTCTTCATGTACGCGACGAGGCTGGGGGTGGTGCCGTCGAGGTGCCCGACACCGAAACGGGCGTACATCGGCCCGTCGGACAGGTAGTCGGTGGGCACCGCGGCGGTCGCCCTCGGCGCGCCGGTCATGCCGTCGAGGATCGCGATGGCCTGGCGGGTGTTGCCGCTCAAGCCGTTGTACGTGGCGCCGTTGCCGAACACGACGCCGTTGGCGATCCGCACCGCGACCTCGGCGCGGCCGTCGCTGTCGAGGTCGTACACGGTGACGCCGTCGTTGTGGCCGACGTCGATTGTGGACGATCCGCCCTCGATGTTGTTCTGGTTGGTGCTGTTCGGGCCCATGTTCATCGACCACAGGAACTGGCCGTTGCTCCGGTACGCCTCCAAGGTCTGCGGCGAGGTCTGCCGGTCCAGCACGTAGTCGTACTCGCCGTCACCATCCAGGTCACCGACCCAGACGAATTTTATCGCTCCGCCGGCACGCAGGGGGACGCGCACCACCGGCTCAGTCGCGTGGTTCGCGCTCAATGTGAACGCCGCACTCGCGGCTTGCTCCACCCCGTCCACCACCGGGCGCACGTGATAGCTGTTGGCCTGCGCCAGATTTGCGGTGGTGTCCTGGTAGTTGGTTCCCCCGGTCAGCACCGACGAGTTGAGCTTCACGTACGTGCCGCCCGCTGCGGATCGGTACACGTTGAAGCCGATGCCGTCTGGGTCCAGGCCAAGTAGACGCCAGCTGACGAGGACGCTGCTGCTGCTCGCGCGCACCGCGACTACGCCCCGGCCGAGGTTTTCCATCGCCCGGCTTCCTGACGCTGGCGGTTGGGTGGTGGGCGGCGTGGTGGGTGGCGGTGTTGGCGGGTTTGACGTGGCGGGTGCGGTGGTCGGCGCCACGGTTCCGGTGCAGGTGGTGCCGTTGAGCGTGAAAGCGCCGGGTACGGGATTGCTGCCGGTCCACAAGCCATTGAACCCGAACGACGCGGTGCCGTTGGTGGAGATTGCGCCGTTGTAGCCGAGGTTGGTCGCGGTGACCTGGCTGCCAGACTGCGTGACGGCGGCGTTCCACGCCTGGCTGACCGTCTGCCCGGCACCGTACGACCACCGCAGCGTCCAGCCGTTGACCGGATCGCCGAGGTTCGTGATGGTGACGTTCGCGCCGAAACCGCCCTGCCACTGACTGGCGATGGCGTATTCGACCTGGCAACCAGCCGCAGCCGACGCGGCGGCGGCCGTCACCATGCCCGTGCCGGTCACCGCTACCGCGGCACCGCCGGCGACCAGCGCGACGCGCTGTCTATGGGAGAACATGCTCTGCGCTCCAAGATGCAATCGGTACGTCCAGATGAGGCTGCGCCGCCGGCCGCCAATGCGCCTTCATGTCGATCACCGGTGATGTTGATGGTGTCGAGTCGTAGCAGGCAATCGGGGCGTGGTGCATATAGCGGTCGGAGACCTCCTTCCTCAACGATGAGGGCACTCCGAGGCGGGGGGTCGGAGTCGTTGGAGATGCCCTCTTCCGCGCGCTGAGCGCAGCGTCTGACTACCGCAGGGCCGTAACGGGCCGGGCAAGTGTTAAAACGTTTACTATCAC
This sequence comes from Micromonospora sp. CPCC 206061, assembly GCF_036906915.1. Classification (NCBI taxonomy): domain Bacteria; kingdom Bacillati; phylum Actinomycetota; class Actinomycetes; order Micromonosporales; family Micromonosporaceae; genus Micromonospora; species Micromonospora sp. CPCC 206061. The sequence continues at coordinate 123,662 of NZ_JBAKHX010000010.1, read as the reverse complement.
TACCTTGACGAGTAAAGCAGCAGGGTTCACAGGTGTCAATATATTGCGGCACTCGGCCGCCACCAGCGCGAGGTAAACGCTTTAACCCTGCTCGCCACAACTGACACGAGGAGTTTCAGACGATGACGCGCTGCCCGGCGTTGCCTGCCGGCGTCAGCTCCGGGCGAGCCTCGGAATGCTGACCGACGGTCTGCGACCGGCGCCCCGGGCTGCTCGAACACGTACCAGCCGCCCCGGCTACTCCTACACCGACGAGTTCGCCAGCGGCCTCGCCCTCATCCTCGACGGCTTGGAACAGCGCCTACCGCAACAGTTCACCCCGTAGGACTGCCCGTCCCCGATCCCGGCAAAGAATCCGCTGGCCCCCGGATGCGCGGAGCTGTCCGCGACCGATGAGTTGACGGCGGTCATCGCGTTCGAGTGAGCGCTCAGGCGTACGAGGGCCGGTGCGGGTCCAGCAATTCGGTGACGCGACCACGATCGAGCACCTCGATGAGTGCGTCGGTGCCGCGTTCGATCTTGATCGCCATCTCGTCCGCATGTAGAGGGATCAGCGCGAGCAAGGCGATTTGGCTGCCGTCGCGGGCTTCGATCGTCCGGGCCTCGGGTGACACCCGCAGCATCGGCGTGACGACGACCCCGGCGAACGGGGTGCCCGCAGCGTACGGCTGCGCGGGGTCACCGTTCGGCACGGAATGCCATTCGCCGATCCAGGTTCCGTACTCGTGCGGCAGTCGAGCAACCTGCTTGAGTATCCGCAGCGGCCACCCGGTTTCGTCGTCAAGCCCGGCTGTCTCAGCCAGCGGCCAGTCGGCCGGCAGGCTGAGCATCAGTTCGGCGTACGGGCTGATGTCGTGACCCTCCGGAACCGTCATCGGCAGCTCACTCATCCCAGAGGTGATCAGCGTCCAGTACGGGCGGTCCTCCGTCGGTGCCACGGCGTAGACATGCACCCCAACCAGGTGCGAGGCGAACTCGTGGTAGACGAACTCGGCAGGGCCGAAGTGTTCCTCAACGTGTCGGTCGATAGCGTCAGCGAAGCCCTGCTGCGACCCCTGCGCCGCTACGAAGCCGTCGTGCAACGACTGATGACGGAGAACTCCCGACCCGCGCGACTCGTCCATGACGACGAGCCTAGGCCACGGCCTAACGGCGAGATCGGACGGCTACGGGCCGGAGTCGAGGCCCCTTCAAGGCCAGACGAGGATTCCCGTTCGTCCAGCGGGTCTGAAGCCGTTCTTCTTGTAGAACTCCGCGGCGACGCCGTCTCGCATGGTCACCAGGTACCAATGGCGGACTTCGGGCATTCGGTCCCTGAGTGCTTCGAGAAGCGCGGTGCCCACTCCTTGCCGCTGGCGCGCTGGTTTTACACACATCTCCTGCAACAAGAAGTGGTCGTCGGAGGCGTAGCGCTCTAGGTGCCCTAGGGCGAATCCGACCAGTTCGCCCTCCGACGTGCTCACGCTAACGCCCAGTACGCGTGGGGTGGCAAGGATGTCGCGGAGGCGTTGTGTCGCGTCCTCAAGCCGCCAGGACTCGTTCCACGGCGCCGCGTTGAACGTTTCCGTGTACAGGGAGCTGCAAGCTGCGAGGTCTCGTTTCGTCAGCGCGCTGATCATTAGGCCAGGATGTCACTTCCCAAGGAGCGATCGGCTACTTGCTCGCCCTTGTACAGCAGGCAGCGGACGACGGCCTCGACACGTACGCCTGGCAGCTTGACACCACCGCGGCAACGGCTACCGCCAGGCCCTGCGCTGCTACGGCAACGCTCTAAAGCTAATCCGCGAGTTGGGCGACCGACCCCGCGAGTAGTGGGTGGACGGCGGTCACGCCGCGCGAGCGGCGTGACCGCCTCTGTGGCAGCGGCGTTCCGTCAGGGCCGGGGCGAGACAAGGTGCCGTGCATACGCACCGGTGGTGAAGAAGGCCGGCAGGTCCTCGGCCAGCGCGTGCTCTTCGAACACGGCGGCCGCTCGCGCCAGCCTTTCGTGGTCGGCCGCCGGCCGCTCGGCCCGCAGCACGGCCAGCTCCTGCTCCACGATCGACCGTACGAGTTCAGCGGTGACCACGCCGCCATCGGCGAGCGCGGTGCCATGGTGGATCCATTGCCACACCTGGCAGCGTGCGATCTCCGCGGTCGCCGCGTCCTCCATCAGATTGAAGATCGCCACGGCGCCGGTGCCGCCGAGCCAGGCGTCGAAGTAGCGCAACGCCACGGCGATGTTGGCCCGTATCCCGGCCTCGGTGACCCGGCCCGGTGTCGCGTCGACGGCCAGCAGGTCGTCCGCGGTCACAGACACCTCCTCCCGGCGCCGGTCGAGTTGGTTCGGCCGGTCACCCAGCACCCGGTCGAACTCTGCGCGGCAGACCGGTACCAGGCCGGGGTGCGCCACCCACGAGCCATCGAACCCGTCGCCGGCCTCCCGCTCCTTGTCCGCACGCACCTTCGCCAGCGCTACCTCGTTCGCTTCGGCGTCCCGGCTGGGGATGAACGCGGCCATGCCGCCGATGGCGTGCGCGCCGCGCTCGTGGCAGGTCCGCACCAGCAGTTCGGTGTACGCGCGCATGAACGGCACGGTCATCGTCACGTCCGCCCGGTCGGGCAGGACGAAGTCCGGCCGGTGCCCGAAGTTCTTGATAGTGCTGAAGATGTAGTCCCACCGGCCGGCGTTCAGGCCCGCGGAGTGCTCGCGCAGCTCGTACAGGATCTCATCCATCTCGAACGCGGCGGTGATGGTTTCGATCAGCGTGGTCGCGCGGATCGAGCCCTGCGGGATGCCCAGGTACTGCTGCGCGAACCGGAAGATGTCGTTCCACAGTCGCGCCTCGCGGTGGCTTTCCAACTTCGGCAGGTAGAAGTACGGCCCGCTGCCGGCGTCGAGCTGCCGCTGCGCGCAGTGGAAGAAGTACAGTCCGAAGTCGACGAGGCTGGCCGAGATGGGTCGCCCGTCGACCCTGATGTGCTTCTCCGCCAGGTGCCAGCCGCGAGGGCGCACCACGATCGTCGCCGGGTCGTCGCCGAGGGCGTACCGCTTGCCCTGTGCGGTGGTGAAGTCGATCCGCCGCTCGACGGCGTCCATCAGGTTGAGTTGGCCGCCGATGACGTTGTGCCAGGTTGGGGCCGTGGCGTCTTCGAGATCGGCCAGCCAGACCTTGGCGCCGGAGTTCAACGCGTTGATGGTCATTTTTCGCTCGGTGGGGCCGGTGATCTCGACGCGCCGATCGACGAGGCCCGGTGCCGGAGGAGCCACCCGCCAGGTCGGGTCTTCGCGGATCGCAGCGGTCTCCGGCAGGAACCCGGGCAGGTCGCCGAGGGCGTAACGGGCGCGCCGCGCCCGCCGCGTGTCCAGCAGCGCCACCCGGCGGCCGGCGAACTCGTCGTCCAGTGCGACGAGGAAGTCCAGAGCCTTGGCGCTGAGGATCTCCTCGTACCGCTCCGCCATCGGGCCGGTGATCTGGATCCTCATGCGAACTGCTCCTCTTCGGTCGACCCACGCAGCGCGGTGGTCTCGGCCTGCGGGTTGAGCACCGTGCTGATCAGGTCGAAGTATCCGGTGCCGACCTCGCGCTGGTGCTTGACCGCGGTGTAGCCGTCGGATTCGGCCGCGAACTCCCGCTCCTGCAGCGCCACGTACGCCGTCATGCCGTCGGCGGCGTAGCCGCGGGCCAGGTCGAACATCGAGTAGTTCAGCGCGTGGAATCCGGCCAGCGTGATGAACTGGAACTTGTACCCCATGTGGCCCAGCTCCCGCTGGAACTTGCCGATGGTGGCGTCGTCGAGGTGCTTGCGCCAGTTGAACGACGGCGAGCAGTTGTACGCCAGCAACTGGTCGGGGTACCGCGCCTTGATCGCCTCGGCGAACCGGCGGGCCACCTCCAGGTCCGGCGTACTGGTCTCCATCCAGAGCAGGTCAGAATGCGGGGCGTACGCCAGTCCTCGGGCGATGCACGGCTCCACGCCGTTGCGAACCCGGTAGAAGCCCTCGGCGGTGCGCTCGCCCGTGACGAACGGCTGGTCCCGCTCGTCCACGTCCGTGGTGATGAGCGTGGCGGCCTGCGCGTCGGTGCGCGCGACGATCAGCGTCGGCACGCCGGCCACGTCGGCCGCGAGCCGCGCGGCGTTGAGCGTCCGAATGTGCTGCCCCGTGGGGATCAGCACCTTGCCGCCGAGGTGGCCGCACTTCTTCTCGGACGCGAGCTGGTCCTCCCAGTGCACGCCGGCGGCGCCAGCCGCGATCATCGCACTCATCAGCTCGTACGCGTTGAGCACGCCACCGAAGCCAGCCTCGGCGTCGGCCACGATCGGAGCGAGCCATTCCGGCCCGGTAGACAGCGTGGGCCCGGAGGCGACATTCTCTGAAGTGGTGATCTGGGCGGCCCGCAGGAGCGCGTTGTTGATCCGGCGCACCACCGCCGGCACCGAGTTGGCCGGGTAGAGGCTCTGGTCCGGGTACGTCTGCCCCGCCAGGTTCGCGTCCGCGGCGACCTGCCAGCCGGACAGGTAGATCGCCTTCAGCCCGGCGCGGACCATCTGCACCGCCTGGTTGCCGGTGAGCGCGCCGAGCGCATGGATGTAGTCCTCTTCGTGCATCAGGCGCCACAGCCGCTCGGCGCCGCGCCGGGCCAGCGTGTGCTCCTCCTGTATCGCGCCGCGCAGCCTTACGACGTCGGCCGCGCTGTAGGTGCGCTCCACGCCGCGCCATCGCGGATCGGTGGCCCACTCGCTTTGCAGCTGTTCCGCCATTGTGCCCATTGCGGCCTCCTGGGTTTGTCATACAAGGGGGAGGCGACAACCATGGCACGGCCCGCATTGCACCGTCGAGAAACGGAAACAGCCAATTATTGAAAACCTGGGACGGCGGTTTTGCGAAGTTGCGAAAGCGTGCCTTAACAGAGGTGTTAATGTAGGGGATGGCCAAGACCTTCGCGGGCGCCCGGTTGCGCCGGCTCCGGGAGGAGCGCGGGATCAGCCAGATCGAGCTTGCCCGGCAGCTGGGCATCTCGCCTAGCTATCTCAACCAGATCGAGCACGACTCCCGCCCGCTGACCGTCGCCGTCCTGATCCGGATCACCGAAGCGTTCGGGGTCGACACCGCGTACTTCGCCCCGCACGACACGCCGCAGCTCGTCGCCGACCTGCGGGAAGCGCTGCCCGCTCGGACCAGCCTGCCCGAGCTCACGGAGCTGGCCACCAAGCTGCCCGAGGTGGCCGCGGCGGTGATCGACCTGTACCGGCGGTACCGGCAGGCCGACGACCAGCTCGCCGAGGTCGTCGGCGATCGTGACCTGGTCGCCGGCCGCAGCCCGCACGACCAGGTCAGCGACTTCTTCTACCGCCGGCAGAACTACATACCGGCCCTGGACGAGGCGGCCGAGGCGCTGGCCGCCGGCATCGGGGTGCGCCGCGGCGAGACCTGGAGCGCGCTGCGTGACCGGCTGGCAGACCGGCACGATATCCGGATCGTCCGCGACGACGCCGACGCGCTCGGCGGCGAGCTGCACCGGTACCGCCCTGGCAGCCGCGAGCTGCGCATGTCCACCTCGTTGCGCCGGGGTCAGCAGGCGATCCGGATGGGGGCCCAGATCGCCCTGCTGGAATGCGCCGACATCATCGACGAGATCATTGAGGAGGAGAAGTTCGATGACGTACAAACGAAGATCTTGGCGCGGGTCGGGCTTGCGAACTATTTCGCAGCGGCACTGATCCTGCCGTACGAAAGATTCCTCGAAGCCGCCGAGAATATGAGGTACGACATCGAACTCCTCACCGATCATTTCGCGATGGGCTGGGAGAGCATCTGTCACCGGCTGAGCACCCTGCAACGCCCGAAAGCACGCGGCGTACCCTTCTCTTTCGTCCGGGTGGACCGTGCCGGCAACATGTCCAAACGCCAGTCGGCAACCGGTTTCCCGTTCTCCCGTTCCGGCGGCACATGTCCGCTGTGGAACGTGTACGAGGCGTTCAGCGCACCCGGCCGGGTGATGGTCCAGGTCGCCGTGATGCCGGACGGTCAGCGGTACCTCTGGATCGCCCGGACGGTCATCCGCCACCACGGCGGCTACCGGCAGCCAGGCAAGGTGTTCGCGATCGGGCTGGGCTGCGAGGCGCGCCACGCCGGGCGGCTCGTCTACTCCGCCGGCAGGGACCTGCAGGCCGCCGACGGGGCCACACCGATCGGGCCGGGCTGCAAGACCTGCGCACGAATGTCCTGCCCGCAGCGGGCCGCCGCGCCGATCGGCCGCAGCCTCGACCTCGACGAGAACCGCAGCACGTTCATCCCGTACCCCTTGCGCGACTAGCTAGGGCGTGTTTCGTAACTTCTCAAACACGACCCAGCCCTGTCCACGCTGTCGTCAGTGGATCGGCCGGCGGTCAGCGCCTGCCGGTTGGGATCTGGCAGGGCTGGGCGGACAGCACAGACTGACCCCACCGGGTGCACAGGCTAGTCCGCGCGGCGGGACACCCGGGCGAGGGTCAGCCCGCCGATCAGCACTGCGCCGGCGACCAGGATGCCGGCCTCGATCCACTGGAACCGCCAGAACCGGCGTCCCGGATGGTACTTGTCGAGGACTTCTATGCCGTGTCTGGCCAGGCAGGCGGTGTCGGGCGCACTCTCGGCCGGCTGCGGGCAGAGTTCGGCCGCCGTGCTCGCCGGGACGTCCCTGCCGTCGGTGTGGCGGAACACCGTTCCCAGCGTCCAGTCCTCGTGTACGGCGAAGACGGTTGGCCCTGCCGCGAGGGCAGGCTTTTCCACCTTCGGCTCGGCGTAGTATGGGCGGACCATGGCTAGACCCGCCATCACCGCGGCGAACACGGCCAGCGTGATCGCCATCGCCGGGACGCTCCGCCGCACGAGCAGGCCCACCGCCAGGCCGAGGACAAGGGAGAATAGCCAGAGCGCCGGCGGTACGACACCGACCACGCCGAAGAGGAAGCGGTCCCCGAACCGGTTGACGGTGCCGAGAACGAGGAACTTGTCGGTGGCCCAGGTGAGCAGCGCTCCCTGCGCGGCCCCGCCGAGTAGTGCCACCGGGCCGAGGAGGGCGAGCTTGGCGCCCAGCCACCGCCGCCGTGTCACGCTCTGACCCCACACCAGCTGGTGGGTGCCGCGCTCGTACTCCCGGGCGAGCAGCGGTGCTCCCCAGAACGCGCCGACGAGGGCCGGGATCAGGTTGACTGACACGAGCGCGATGTTGAGCCCGCCGTCGACGCCGACATAGTTGAACAGCGTCTGGCATTCGGCGTCGCTAGCCGACCCGCCCCCACAGGCGTGGAGCAGCCGCGCCGGTTCGACGTACGGCAACGCTCGGTAGATCAGGTATCCGGCCGCCATGGCCAGCACCGCGGCCATGGCGAGCAGTTGCAGCCGGTGCTGTCTCCAGGTGAGCCAGAGCATCAACGGTTTCCTTCCGGGGCGAGGGTGGCAAGGGTGGGGCGGGGCAGCGCCGCGGCGTCCGGCTCGCGCAGATAGGCCAGTACCAGATCCTCCATCGCGACGGGCCGGGCGCTCCATCGCGGATCCGGTATCGGCCGGGAGGCGCGGACGAGCAGGTGGACCTGACGCCCGACCACGCGGCGGCTGACCACAGGGGTCGAGGCGGCGAGCGCGTCAGCCGCCTCCACGGGCCCGGTCAGCATCTGGTGCGCGCCGAGTAGCTCCTCGACATCGCCGCTCACCTGGACCCGGCCGCCGCTGAGCAGGATTAGCCAGTCACAGGTCTGCGCGAGGTCGGCGATCACGTGCGTCGACAGCACAACGGTGATGTCGCGCTCGGCGACGGTCGACATGAGGTGGCCCATGATTTCGGAGCGCGCCAGCGGATCGAGATTGGCCAATGGCTCGTCGAGCAGCAGCAGGTCCGGTCGTTTCGCGAGGGCCAGGGTCAACGCGATCTGCGCCTGTTGGCCTCCGGAGAGCTTGCCGGCGCGGCGGTCGAGCGGGATCCGCAGCTCCGCTAGCCGGCATCTGGCGACCCCGTCGTCCCAGCGAGGGTTGAGTGCGCGACCCATGCGCAGCAACTCGCTGACGCGGAAGCCGTCATAGAGCGGCTTGTCCTGCGCGACGAACGCCACTCGGGCCAGCGTGCGCGATGTCCGCGGTGCCTCACCCAGCACGCGCGCCTCGCCGCGCGTCGGGGTGAGCAGCCCCATGGCCGCGTGGAGGAGCGTCGTCTTGCCAGCGCCGTTCGGCCCGACCAGGGCGACGACCTTACCGGCGGGTACCGCGAGGGAGCAGTCCCGCAACGCCCACGCGCGCCGGTAGCGTTTGCCCAAACCGGTGGTCTCGAGCGCGTTCACGCCACACCTCGCTGTGCGTCCTCGTGCAGCACCGATACGAACACTGCCTCGATGTCCTCGGTGTCCATCCCGGACCCGCGCGCCGCGCGAACGGCCCTGGTCAGCTCACGCCGCAAGGCGGCGTGAGCGGCCAGCGGTGCCCCGCCGAGGGTGCCGCACACGAACGTGCCGAGCCCGGGACGCGGTGCGACGAGACCGTCCCGCTCCAGCTCGCGGTACGCCTTCAGCACCGTGTTGGGGTTGATGGCGAGCTGCGCGACCACCTCGGCAGCCGTCGGCAGCTTGTCACCGGGCGCGAGCGCTCCGGTGCGCAGCGCGTGCCGGACCTGCTGCACCAACTGGAGGTAGGTGGGCACTCCCGAGGACCTGTCCAGGGAAAACCCGATCATTTTCCACCCTTCCACTAATGAAGTAGTGGAATGATGTGACAAGTCGCCGCGCCGCGTCAAGGGGCGGGTGCGGTTTCCGTTACTCCGCAGACAAGGCCAGTACGCCCGTTACGGGGTGTCGAGCAGGCCCAGCAGCGCGCCGTCCCGGGCGGCGCGCCGTATTCGCACCTCGCTGCCCTGCCGGCGCCGGACGATCAGTCCGCCCTGCTTCCAGCTTGGCGCGGTGGTAGCTCGCGGTGGCCGCGGAGCAGCCGGCCGTGGCGGCCACAGCGGCCCATCGTGGCGCCGGCCGGAGCGGACCGCAGGATGCTGGCGCGGACCGCCCCCAGCAGCAGGCCAGCACGTCCCTTGTGGATTCGCGGATCGGCTGGCCGTCCCACAACCGTTCGAGTCCCGGCAAGACACCGCCTCCCGGACTTCTAGGCCGCCACCCGGCCGCGTCCGGTCGCTGACCGGGCTTCAGCGGAAGCCAGCGGCGCGGCCGACAGCCTTGCGGAGCCTGCTGATGATCCGGCGTGGGGTCAGCGGGGTGACCGCGATCAGGATGTGCCCGCTGGGGTCCTTCACGACGTTGACCAGGAAGACGCGGCGATCGTGCCGGCGTATCCGCCGGGCCGACGACGTCAGGCGCGCGCCGCGCAGCGCCGCCGATCCGGTGCCGCCGAACGCGTCGATGTGGACGCGAAGGTTCCAGCGGTGACCCAAGGGCGCGCTCGACGCCACCAGGGTGTCGATCCGGAAATGGGCGCGCACCAGGGTGCCCTCGCCGTCCGGTGCCAGCGATACGGTGTCCGCCGCCAGATGCTCAGCCACGACGCGGACCGGCGAGGTGACGAGCGCGTCGAGGCCGGGGTGCGGGCTCCGCGCCGTGATCTCGATGGTCGGCCCCCCGCCCCCGGATGAGCAGACGGTGGCGGAGACGGCGTCGAGCTTGGCGATCCAGGCGGCTGACGCGGAGGTGATGTCCTGCCACTCGGGTCGCGGTGCGTCCGGTTCGCCGTCCGCCAGTGGGTAGCCCGCGTAGCGGCGGCCGCCGCTACGCACCATCGGAGGTACGCCGTGCCGCGCGTCGTGCCGGATGACCGTGATCAGGTCGTCGACCGTGCCGTGCGCCGCGGCCGAAAGCCGGATCCGCGTCTCGATGTCCAACTGATCGCGTATCTCGTCGGTGAGGTGCCGGTCGACCAGGTCGGCGGCGCCGAGGCAGACGAGCTCCTGCGTGCGCCGGTCCAGGCGGAGGAAGTCGTCGCCGAGCAGCTTGCCCAGTTCCCAGGTGAAGTGCCGGAACAGCAGCGTGTCGCGGCGCGTGCCCGGCTCGACGAGATCGGCGACGAAGTCCATGATCCGGCCGGCCGCGGCGAGGCGCTCAAGGTGACGACTGCTGTACGTGATGTTGCCGGCGTCGAGCCGCCGCACCGCGTAGTAGTAGTCGTAGTCGGCGAGCACCGTGACCCTGTTCGCCCTGCAGATGGCCTCTATCGTGAACGGCTGGTCGCTGGCCACCGGCATGTCCTCGGGAAAGCGCAACCCGTGCCGCTCCACCAGTTCGCGACGGAAGAGCTTGTAGTTGGCCAGTGACCATCGCAGACCCGAGTCGGCGTCGAAGAGGTCGATCGCCGGCTCGGTCCGTGCGTACACCTGCTGGTGGATGTACCGGTTGTTGACACCGACCGCGCGTCCGAGCACGACGTCCGACCCGTACCGGTCGGCGGCGTCGACCAGGCGTTCCAGCGTTTCGCGGCCGAGGTAGTCGTCGGCTCCGACGAAGTAGACGTACCGCCCCCTGGCAAGCGACAGCGCCCGGTTGCACGGCCCGGCCGGCCCGCCGGAGTTCTGCTGGTGGACGACCCGGACGACGTTCGGGTATCGGCGGGCGAACCGGTCGAGCTGGCGCTGGCTGCCATCGGTGGAGCCGTCGTCGATGGCGATGATCTCCATCCGGCCGGCGCCGATGCTCTGCTTGGCGAGGGATCTCAGGCATCGGGTGAGGTACGGCATCGTGTTGTAGACGGGCACCACCACGCTCACGTCAGGCGTGCCCACGCCCGAAGCGACCGGCTCCCGCATGCCCGGGACGGCGGTGGACTCGATCCGCTTGTCGACGTCACTCAAGGTCTCGTCCTCGTCGATGTGTGATCCGCGGCCAATCGGGCGTACACGCGCTCGACGACCTCCGCCTGCGCGTCCCACGTCCAACCGGCGAGCAGTCCTGGCTTGTCATAGGCCGCCTGGTAGCGCCCGGGCGCCGCGAGCACGGCGGTGACGGCCCGGACGTAATCCGCGACCTCGCCCGCACGGAAGACCTCGCCCTGCCCCGTGGCGCGCACCGTGTCGGCCATCGTCCGTACGTCGGAGACGACCAACGGCAGCCGCGCGTGCGAGTACTCGAAGAACTTGGTGACCAGGGCGATCTCGTAGTTGAGATACCGCTGGACGGGAATTACTCCGGCGTCCGCACTGGACAGGTACCGCGCTACCTGCCAATGCGGCACGTACGGCGCCAGGTGCACGCGATCGGCCACCCCCAACCGCTTGGCTCGCGCCAGGAGCTCCGCGCGGACGTACGGCAGGCCGCGGTCGTCGACGACCAGGGCCACGTGAACGCCCGGCAGCCGGGGCAGCGCCTCGACCATCACGGGCAGGCCGCGCTGCGGCAGCGCCACCCCGCTGTACACGAGTAGCGGCGTCTGGGCGTCGACGCCGCAAGCGGTGCGCAGGTCCGGGACTGCCGCGCCGTCGTCCGGGCCGTGGCCGTTCGTGGGTGCGTTCAGCACGACCGCCGGCCGGTCGATGAGGCCGTGCTCGGCGCGCAGCAGGTCCGCGAGCGTGTCGGACACCGTGATGACGGCGTCCGCGTATGGCGCGTGCGCGCGTTCGTGCGCCCGTTGCGCGGGCAGCCAGCGGCTGTTGTCGCGCCAGGGCCTCATGCCGGGTAGGAACTCGTGCGCGTCCCAGACGAGGCGGACTCGCCGCCCGGCCGCGGCGGCCCGCATCTTGGCCCGTGCACCGACGCCGAGCATCCGGAAGTCGTGCGCGTGGATGAGGTCGGGCGCCAGCTCGTCGACGACGGGGCCGTACGCCGCTTCGAAGTCCAGCAGTTCGGGGTCGAGCCGGCGCCAGGCGGCGTCGCCCTCGACGCGGAGCCAGAACCAGGTGCGGGCGTGATCCCAGGGTCGGTACGCGCGGCGCGCGAGCGTCAGCAGTGTCGCCTTGGCGCCGGGCGTCCGGGCGGCGCTGCCCGTGGCAGCCGGTGCTGCGGAACCGGCCGGCGCTGGGCGCGGGCGGAGCCACCGCAGGGCGGCGCGGCGGAGGGTGGACGCGCGGGCCAGCGGATCGGGCATGGGCAGCAGCCGCACCTCCGCGCCGCCGAGCTGCCAGCTCCGCGGGCCGCCGGGCGATCGGCCGAGCAGCGTGACGCGCCAGCCGGCGTCCGCCGCCGACCACGCCACCTTCTGCACCCGAGAGTCGCCGTGAACGCCATTGTCGACGAGCATGACGACGTGTCCCCGGTGGGCGGCCGCCTCGGTCGCGCGATCTTCTGCCATGGCCAGGATCGTCGCCTCTTCGTCGTACGACGCAAACGCGCAGAGTGTACGTCACGGACTGTTGTTTTTTCGAAACCCTGAGGAAACACCAGCGTTTCCGAAAACGCGGAGGGGCTATATGTGCGAAGACTCGGGGGAGAGGTCTCGGGCTACGCGAGGTTGTCCCATAGCGAGTGCAGCAGCACCGTCTGCGCCACGGCCAGAATGACCAGGGCGGCGACGGTCGGGCCGCGCCAGCGTCCCGCGTCGCGGGTCCAGCGGTCGACGACCACACCGGCCACGGCCGCGAGCATCGGGTACAGGAATGCCCACGTGCGCTCGACCTCGCCCGGTCGCAGGTCGGTGACCTCGGAGGGGAGTGACCCCCAGACCAGCATGACGACACATAGGACCAGGATGAGGACCGGTCGTCGAGATTGCGACGGACGCCGGACCAGCCCCGCGATGCCGAGTGCCGCTATCGGAAGCCCGGCGTAGATCAACACGGCGGCGGGGTTCGCGATGATCCAGTAAGGGTCGTACGGGTGCCCGGACTGCGGCGCGGAGAGCCAGGCGGAGACCACGTCCAAGCCGAGTGCCACCCACGCCAGAGCCAGCGTGGCGAGCCCTCCAGCGGTCGCCGCGCCGAGCAGTCGGAGCCGGCTGCGCCCGTCGGGTGCCTGGATCGCGATCGTGATCGCCGCGGCCAGCGCGAGGAACGCGGTGGCGAACGTCAGGAGCGTGCCGAGCGCCAAGACCACGCCCCCGGCCGCGGCCATGGCGGCCGACGATCGGTGAATCGCGATCATGAATAGTGCGCCCGCGCCCGCCAGCACGGTCGCGAAGACCACATCCATGCTCGTGTACGCGAGCATCAGCGGTCCCGGCGCCGCGACGAACAGGACGGCCGCGATGCGTCCGGCGCGCTCGCCGCCGAGGGCGGCGCCCATGGACCACGCCGCGACGGCGGCGAGGAGCCCGATGCCCGCCACGACGGTGGCGATCCGCAGCGGGTGTCCGGCGCCGAAAAGCTTGAACAGAGCATGGAGCAGGATGAGGGCACCCGCCGGATGCGTCTTCGAATGGTACGAGCGGAAATCGTCGGTGAGGTCCGGGCGGCGTTCCGCGAAGCCGCGTACGCCGTACTCCTCGACGAAGTTCAGATCAGCGGCATAGTGCGGCGACGCGTTCGAGGTCGAGAGGTCACGTGTCAGGTGATGCCAGTCGCCCCGGACCAGCTCTCCCATCGCGGCGACGCACAGGCCAGCGGCGATGACCAGGACCAGCGTGAGCCATGTCGGCACGCGCCGGGACGCCGTGGTCAGCCAGCCCACCGACGCGAGCAGCAGCGCCGCTGGTACGACGAGCAGGGCGAGCGGGTCGATCGTCGGAGCCCAGATCCCGTACAGCGGCGGATGGGAGAAGAACCCGAACGGGATGGGAGGCCGGATCTGACCGTAGGCGAACCATCCGAGGAGTGCGGCGGCGGTGCCTGCCATGGCGAAGATCGGCCAGCGGCGCCGGCGCGACCCAGCGGCCCGGTCATGGGGAGGAACCGAGTCGCCGTCTGACGGCGAGGCGCCCGGGAACGACACGCCGGGAGATGAAGGCGTCGGCATGGCACCAGATGATGCCAGGCCGATGGCGGTCGCCGGGGAGCTATCCGTCCGCCGTTGCCGCACCGATGAGCAGGTCGTCCAGGAGGGACCGCGTCACTGGCCAGTCCCAGGTCGCGATCGCGTGGCTGGACGCCGCCGCGCCGGCCCGACGCCACCGCTCCTCGGTGGCGGTCTGCTCGATGATCAGTTCGGCGGCCTCCGCCGGGCTGTTCACGACCCAGTCGCTGGGGAACAGGGCCCGAGCGCCGCCGCCATGACCGGCGAAGAACGGCCAGTCGCGCACGACCGGGACGGCCCCGCTCGCGGCCCCCTCGACCAGGGCACAGTGGAAGCTCTCCCGCACCGACGAGCTCACGATCACGCCGATGCCGGTGAGCGCGGCGGGCACATCCTCCGTTCGCCCCGTCCGGGACACGGCCCCCTGCCGTTCGAGTTCGACCAGGTCGTGCCCCAGCCGCTGGTGGTAGGCGCGGGCGGCGGCGCTGAGGCCGAGGTCCGGCGCGCCGCCGACGATCCGCAGCCGGTACCGGTCGTCTCGGGAGCGGAGCAGGCGCAGCACCTCGACCGCCCACCGGGCGTCCTTGGCGACGGCGTCATATCCGACGAGGCCGAGCGTGAACCGGGCCTCGGGCGGCTTCGGGCGGGCGAAGCCGCGCAGGCGCATCGCGTTCGGGATGACGCAGGTGCGTGGTGCGGTGGCGGCGCTCAACTGAGGCAGGGCCGCCACGGCCAGGCTGCGCATGTGCTCCGACACGAACACCAGGTCGTCCACCCGCGCGAACCCGACCAGCTGGGGCCAGATCGTAAACAGCTCGAAGCTGTGCAGGCGTACGACGATCCGGGTCGGACCCGGGTCGATCATGGTGAACATGACGGCCGGTGCGGCGCACCAGTCGACGAACACGGTGTCCGCCCAGTCCAGGTGCGGCCGGAGCCAGTCCTCCACGGCTCGCCCGTAGGCCGAGTCGCCGGCGAGGATGTGCGCGATCATCCGCGTACTGTCTCGCGTGAGGTGCGCGCGCGCCGGATCGGCGGCGAGGTCGAGATAGCGCACGTCGACCCGGCCGTGCGCCTCGTAGTGGCGCCGGATCTCGGAGAGGAAGTTCGCGTTTCCCCTGGTCGCGATGAGCAGGCGAAGCGGCCGGCCGCTCGGGGCGGGGGCGGCTGGCTCCCGCCGCGCCCGGGCGTTCAGGACGCGTACGGCGTCGCTGTCGTGGAGCGGCGCGAGGAACTCCGTCGGGCTCTCCGCGAGCGGCGACGACAACCGGTCGAAGTGGACGACCCGGTGAAACGCCATCGAACCCGCACGGGCCAGCCAGACGGCCGCGCCCGGCGCGTCTCCGCCGCGCAGGCGGGTATCAGCGCGTTCCGTGGCGGCGCGAACAGCCTCGGGAAGGCGCCTCGGCAACTGACCGGCCGCGAGGTCCGCGCCAGCCGCCGCCAACAGCAGGCGCGCGTCGGCCCGCCAGCCGGAGGCGAGGTGCAGCGCGTATCGCCGCACCGCGGTGCCCGCGCGGTGGCGTGCCGTGCCCGGCGGGGCCACCGTACGGAGGCGGCGCTTCGTGGCGACCCACGCGCGGCGTGGCGCGGGTGTGAGCATGTCGTTTTCTTTCCGGGTCGGATCGTCGCGGTGCGGCTCGGCGCGGATACCATACGACACGCCGGCCATTCCGGATCCGATCGTAGAATCGCTAGGTTGCTCAGGGTGGGCTGATTTGCTCAAGGTCAACGGGCAGGCGGGGAGCGCGACCATCGCGACGGACCGAGCCGCGACGAAGGCACCGCTGCCTCGAGTCCTATATCTATCGTTCTTCTTTCCGCCGAGCCGTGCGAGCGGCGTGTTTCGCGGCCGGGCGACCGCGAACCACCTGGCTCAGGCAGGCTGGGACGTCACGGTCGTCACCGCTCCCCGGGACTTCTTCGGCTACTACCTCGACGGCGCCAGCGACGAATCGCTTGAGGCGACCGTCGACTCGCGGGTGAATGTCGTCCGTCCGAAAATGATCACATATCACTGGGAAAGAGACGTCCGGCGCTTCGGCGTGTTTCGCGGTACCTTTCCCACGCTCTCCGACAAGCTCTACCGGCGCGTGCAGAATTGGATCTTTCCTGAGTACTATCTGGGCTGGGCGCCCGGTGTGATCCGGAAATCCCTCGCGCTACACCGAGAGCGCCACTTTGACCTGGTCATCGCGACCGGAAACCCGTTCGTCTCCTTCGCGCTGGCGCGCTGGCTCGGGCGCCGCCTCAAGATCCCTTACGTCGTCGACTATCGGGACTCGTGGACCTACAACCAGTTCACGGACGAGCTGCTCTTTCCCGAGGACGGCAAGGTCATGCGGTGGGAGTCGCGCATCGTCCGCGACGCTGCGGAGATCGTCTTCGTCAACGACGTGATGCGGCAGTGGGCCGCCGACCGGTATCCGTTCGCCGTGGACCGGATGACCGTCGTGCGCAACGGCTGGGACCCTGACGTCCTTGGCCAGGTCCCGCACGCTCCGGCCGATCCGGACCGCCCGCTGCGCTTCGGCTACCTGGGTACGGTCACCGGCGCGCTCCCGCTCGACGTGCTGTTCGAGGGTTGGCGCCGCGCGCGCGGCCACCCGCTGCTCGCCGGCGCCGAACTCAACGTTTACGGGCACCTGGGCTTCTTTCCGCACAGTGCCGGACCGCTGCGATCACGGCTCCAACGGGAGCAAGACGCGGGCGTGCGCTACCACGGCGCGTTCAGCAAGACCGAGGCCGCCAAGATCTATGGACAGACGGACGCGCTGGTGTTCTGCCCCGGCGGCACCCGGTACGTGACCTCCGCCAAGATCTTCGAATACATGGCCACCGGCAAGCCGATCGCTTCGGTGCACGCGCCGGGCATCGCGGCCGAGGAGGTCCTACGGGGCTACCCGCTGTGGTCCGCCGCTGCCCGGCTGGACGCCGACCACGCGGCCGAGGCGCTGATCGCCGCCGCGAGGGCGGCGCGCGAGGCCGGGCCCGCGGAGCACGAAGCGGCGCAGCGGCACGCGGAGCGGTTCACCCGCGACGCCGCCCTGGCGCCGTGGGAGGCGCGGCTGCGCGCAATGGTGGAGGTGGCCCGTTGATCGCCACGTACGTCGCGCTCGGTCCGCACCGGTTGCCCGCGGCGGTGCACCACACCGCCCGGCTCGCGGCGGACGGCGCGGAGGTCCACCTGATCGTCGCGGACCGCCCCGACACCGCTGATCTCGAGGTCGCGCCCGGAGTCACCGTGCACCGCGTCGACGCCGCCACGCCCCAGTCGGCCATCGTGGCCGCGACCCGCCTGGCAGCCGGCCGCAAGCACGCGTTGCCCACCGCCAACCTGATGATCGCGGGAGACCTTCAGGCGCTGCCGGTCGCCTGGGCGGCCCACCGGCGACACCGCGAGCTGACGGTGCGGTTCGAGCCGGGCACCGATCCGGGCCGCCGGCCGGCCGCCGCTGACCTGGCGGTCGTCACGCCCTGGTACCCGTCGCCGAACGACCCGTTCTCGGGCTCCTTCGTCCAGGCGGCCGCCCGGGCGGTCGACGGGACCTTCGAGCGCGTCGCCATCCTGCACACGCAGGAATGGGGGTTCCCGAAGGACACGCCCGGCGCGGCCGACCGGCTCGGCCTGATCGCGGATCGCTTGGCGGCGCGGTGGGGGAACGCCACCCTCGAAGACCGGCCGGAGGGTGAGCTCACCCGCGTCTGCGTGCCCGTGGTCACGAGCGGGGTCAACTACGCCAGGCGGGTCGACAGCCATGTCAGGATGCTCGGCGCGGCGCTGCCCACCGGGCGCATCGAGGCGCCGCTGATCCACGCGCACACCGGCATCTACGGCGGCGTGCTCGCGGCCGAGCTGGGCCGACCGGACGCGCGCATCGTGGTCACCGAGCACGCCAGCTTTCTGCCCAAGGTGTTCGGCGATCGGGCTTCGCGGCAGCGATACGAGCGGATGCTCGCCCGCGTAGACGTCCTGATGTGTGTGAGCCGGCACCTGCTCGACCTCGTCAGCGCGCAGTTCCCGCAGCACCGGGAGAAGCTGCGGATCGTGCCCAACGTGGTCGACTTCGACCACTTCGCCGTCCGTCCCGAGCCGCCGAGCGACCTGCTCCGCTGGCTCTACGTCGGACGGATGCTGGCGCAGAAGGGCGTACCCCTGCTGATCGACGCGTTCGCCCGCGTCGCGCGCGAGCAGTCGCGGGCCACGCTCACACTCGTCGGCTCGGGCGAGCTGGACGAGTCGATCCAGCGCCGTATCGGCGAGCCTGACCTGCGCGGGCGCGTCGAGCTGCGCCCGCCGGTGCCGCCGGCACAGGTGGGCGAGCTGATGCGCCACCACGACGTGCTGGTGCACGCCAGCCCGGCCGAGACGTTCGGCCTCACGGTCGTCGAGGCCGTCGCCACGGGTACGCCGGTGCTGGTCGCCCGCAGCCAGGGTCCGGCTGAGACCCTCGCCGGCCTCGATGGCGTCGCCGGTCTCATGTTCGAGCCGGGCGACGATCCGGCCGCGATCGTCGACGGATACCGCGACCTGCGCGAGCGGCTGTCCACACTCGATCTTGCTAAGGCGCGGGAGAGCCTGGTCGGCCGGTACGGCCGGGAGACCGTGCGGGCGGACCTGCTCGACGCCTACCGGCCGGACCTGGCGGGGCAGGAGTCGCGCGCGGGAGACCGCCAAGGGGCGCGCGTCACTGCCGGGCGACTCGTCCTGATCGCGATGAACCCCTCCAGCCCGGGCGCCATTAGAGACTTCACCCGGGCGGTGACAGGTCGCGGATACGCGGTCGACGTGCTCACCGCCGATGGGGCCCTGGAGAGCCGGGTGGCCGGTGGCGAGCGGGTGCGGGTCTTCTCCGTCGAAGCGGCCGAACGCCGCCTGCTGGTGCTGCGCGCCGAGCGGTTCCTGGTCTACAAGGCACCGGGTAAGCTCCTGGCCACCGCCGCGGCGCTGGCCAGGCGCCAGCCGGCCATCGGACCGGAGCTGGCGGTGCTGCGCCTGCGGCGGGGCTACCGTCGAGCGGCCGGCTACTTCCACGCCAGGGTGTTTCGGCGCGGCTACAACGTCGTACGCCCGTTCATCCTGTGGCGGATCGCGCGGCGCGAGGTGCTGCCCCAGCTGGAGCTGGCGGGCGCCAGCCGGGTGGTCATATCCGGTGCCAGCGGGGTCGCCATCGGCTGGCGGCTCGCCCGCCGGCACCCGGACCTGACCGTCACCACCTCGATGTCGGTGCCGGCTGGCGAGTAGTCGCTACGAGACCGTCTCGAAGTAGTCGCGGACGGCGGCCACGACGCGCTCCTGCTGCTCGGCGGTGAGCTCCGGAAAGAGCGGCAGCGACAGGCACTCCCGCGCCCACGCCTCCGTGGCCGGCAGGTCGCCGTCGCCGTATCCGATTGACGCGAACGCCGGCTGCCGGTGCAGCGGGATCGGGTAGTGAACGCCGGCGCCGACGCCCGCCGCGTTGAGGTGGGCCAGCAGCGCGTCGCGGTGTGCGGTCCGCAGCACGTACAGGTGGTACACGCCGCGCCGACCGGGAGTCTCAGCCGGTGTGACCAGGTCGCCGACACCGGCCAGCTGCGCGGAGTACGCGGCGGCGAGGACGCGCCGCCGTTCGTTGTCGGCGTCCAGGGTGCGCAGCTTCACCAGGAGCACAGCCGCCTGGAGCGTGTCCAGGCGATGCGCGTAGCCGACCACCTGGTGCTCGTACTTGCTGGTGCGACCGTGATCGCGCAGGCTGCGCACAGCGGCGGCGATCCGCCCGTCGTCGGTCGTCACGAGGCCGGCGTCGCCGAAGGCGCCGAGGTTCTTGCCCGGGTAGCAGGAGAAGCACCCTGCGCGGCCCAACGCACCGGCCCGTCGGGTCTGCTCTGGACCGTCCAGCTCGGCGCCGTGGGCCTGCGCCGCGTCTTCGATGACAGGTACGCCAGCGTCCGCCGCTATGGCCGAGATCGCCGCCATGTCGGCGGGGCGCCCGTACAGGTGCACGGGTATGACGGCCTTGACGCCGTCGATGGCCGACTTCAGTGCGATGGGGTCCAGGCAGCCGGTCTCCGGGTCGACGTCGACGAAGCGCGGCCGCGCGCCCAGCCAGGTCACCGGTTCGGCGGTGGCCGCGAACGTGTGCGCGGGCACCGCCACCGTGTCGCCGGGGCCGACGCCGAGTGCGGCGAGGACGAGGTGGAGGGCGGCGGTGCCGGAGCCGACGCCGATCGCGTGGCTGGTGCCGCAGAACCGGGCGAAGTCCCGCTCCAGCTCGGCGACCTCCTGGCCCTGGATGAACCGCGTGTTCTCGATGACCTCGCGCATAGCCGCGTCGATGTCCGCCCGCCGGCGTGCGTACGCGGCCTTCAGGTCCACCAGTGGGATCCGTGGGCTCATTCCGCCGCCCCGATCGTGTCGTAGGGGCGGTGGTCGAGCCCAGCGGGGCACAGCAGGTCGTCGATCGACTTGACGGGCCGGGCGGCCACTCCGACCACCACGGCGCCCTCCGGCACGTCCCTGGTGACGACCGCGCCGGCACCGATCAGCGCCCGCGCGCCGATCCGCACCCCGGGCACGATGGTGGCGTTCGCGCCGACCCGCGCGTCCCGCCCGACCGTGACGCCGGTGAGGCAGCGCGCGACGTCAGGGCACCGCGGGAACGGGGCGTTGGTGAGGGTCACGCGAGGACCGATCCACGCCCCCGGCTCCAGCACCGAGTATTCGGGAATGAAGCACTGCGAGTGGATCCGCACGCCGTGACCGATCGTGACGTGGTGCTCGATCACGGTGGAGGAGCCGATGGAGACGTCGTCGCCGACGGTGTTGGCCTCGCGCAGCAGCACGTGGTGCCCGGTGGCGAAGTTGGCGCCGATGGTGTTGCCGGCGTAGATGACGGTGTGGCTGCGTACCGTCGCCCCGACGCCGATGACGGTCTTCGCCGTCGGACCGTGCCGGCCGATGACGCACAGATCCTCGATGACCGCGCCTTCGCCGAGTTCGACGCCCTCGGCGACCACGGAGAGCGGACTGATGTCGGTGGTCATGCGCGCGTCACGGGGCCTTCGGGCGCGGTCGGGGCGCTCACCGGCGTCCGCATGCCCTCCGCGGCGAGTGATTGATCGATCGCCTCGCACACCGCGACGACGCGCGCGCCGTTCCAGCCATCGGTGTCCGGCCGCTTACCGATCCGGACGCACTCCAGGAAGTGGCCGATCTCAGCGGCAAGTGGCTCCGTCAGGTCGAGTCGCGGCACCTCGATCGAGCCGTCCCGCAACCGGTACTGCCACGCGCCGTAAGCCGTGGGTCCGTAGCGGTCGGCGCCCTTGTCGAAGATCTTCAGGCGGGCCTCGGCGTCGAGGTCGTCGTACACGAGCATCCGCTGGCTGCCCACGACGGTGACACGTCGGGTCTTGAGCGGGTCGAGCCAGCTCACGTGCAGGCTGGCCAGGACGCCGCCGGGATAGCCCAGCGTCACGATCACCACGTCTTCGACGTCGGCGTTGAGATAGCGGGCACCCTGTGCGGAGACCCACTCCGGTGCGGTGCCGAAAAGGAAGTTGGCGATGGACACGTCATGCGGCCCGATGGACCAGAACGCGTTGACGTCGTTTTGAATTCGGCCCAGGTTGAGTCGCTGGGAATGCAGATAGAGCGGACTGCCGATCGCACCGGAAAGAATGATCTCCCGCATGGCGCGTACAGCCGGCACGAACTCGAATGTGTGCCCGACCATGAGGACGAGCCCGCGGCGGTCGGCCGTGCTCGCGAGATCGACCGCGTCGGCGGTGGTGAGTGCCAGCGGCTTCTCCACGAGCACGTGCTTGTCGGCGAGAAGCGCGCGTCGCGCGAGGGCGGCATGTGTGACAGCCGGCGTCGCGACGATCACCGACGTTACGTCCGGATCCGAGAGGACGGCGTCAAGCTCGTCCACCACGCGTATATGCGGATACGTCGCCGCCGCGACGGCCCTGCGTTCGGGCGACTTTTCGATCAGATAGCGCCAGTCACCACCGGCTTCGGACTGGAGGTTTCGCGCCAGATTAGGTCCCCAGTATCCATATCCTATTTGTGCTATTACCCCCATGCTTCCTCTCCAAATCGTCGCGAGCGTCGTCGGACAATCGATGCCTTGAAGATCTTTGGCGGGATGAAGAACCGTACGGCGACGCGCCGAACGGTCTGTGGCGGCACGGACCGCGATCATGATTGAGCGACGCGGGATTGCTCTTCGCGGTCGGTTTGCTCGTCGAAGAGTACCCGCCGCGATGCTTATTGTGGGGGCATAGTGCAAATCCCCGTGCGATCAACCGCCACGGGTGAATTGTTCGTAGGCGCCGACGACCTCGTCAGTTGATCCATCCATCCGGATCAGGCCCGCCTCGAGCCAGATGGTGCGTTCGCAGGTGTCACGGATCGTGCTGTTCTGGTGACTCACGAGAAATACCGTGCCGGCCGCTTCGCGCATCTTCCTGATGCGCTCCTCGCTACGCCTGCGGAATTTCGCGTCGCCGGTCGCCAACGCCTCATCGATGAGCAGCACCTCGTGACTCTTGGCGGACGCGATGGCGAAGCGCAGCCGGGCGGCCATGCCGGACGAGTACGTACGCATCGGCAACGACCCGAAGTCGCCGCGCTCATTGATGCCCGAGTACTCGATGATCTCGGGCACGAGCCGGCGCGCCTCCGCGCGGCTCATGCCCATCGCCAGGCAGCCCAACAAGGCATTGCGCTCGCCCGACAGGTCACTGAGCAGCGCGGCGTTCACGCCGAGCAGCGACGGCTGGCCCTTGGTGTACACGGCGCCCCGGTTGGGCGGCAGGAGGCCGGCGATGGTGCGTAGCAGTGTCGACTTGCCGGAGCCGTTGCTGCCGATGATGCCGATCGCCTCGCCCTCGTGGGCCACGAAACTGACGCCCTTGACGGCGTGCACCTCGCGGATCGTCGGCGCCCTGGTGCCGGTGAGTATTCGGCGTAGGGCCGCGACCGGGCTCGTGGCGCCACCGCCGCTGCCGTGCACCCGATAAACCACGTGGACGTCGTCGACGATGACAGTCGGGACGCAGGTGCTTGCGGGAGGACACGCATGGTGCGGTGCGGATTCAGCCACGGCCGTACTCCCGCTCTCCGCGCCAGAAGAACAGGAAACCCGCGAAGCCGACGAGCAGTGCCCAGCCGACCGCCAGCAGCCAGAGTTGTGGCACGGGCGAGGCGAGGGGCGCGGACTCCATCAGTGAATGCCGCGCCAGCTCGATGTAAATGAGCAGTGGATTGGCCTCCACCAGCACGGCCACGCCGGCCGGCAGGTGCTTCTCGAAGTTCTCGACGCTGTACAGCACGCCGGAGCCGTACATCCAGGTGCGCATGACGAACGGGATGACCTGTTTGACGTCGGTGAGCTTGGCGCCGAGCCGGGCCATGGCGAGTGCCAGTCCGGTGTTGAACACGGACTGGAGGAACAGGGTCGGCACGAGTAGCAGCCACTCCACGGTGATCGGCTCGCCGGATACCAGCACGATCCCGATCAGCACGACGATGGCCGCCACCAGTGTCTGGAACTGGGTGAGCATCACCGCGATCGGCAGGCACGCGCGGGGGAAATGGAGCGCCCTGATGAGCCCGAGGCTGCCGCTGATCGACTGGGTGCCCTGCTGCACGACCCCTTGCGTGAACGTGAAGACGAACAGACCGGTGCACAGGTAGGCGATGAAGTTGTCGACCTGGCCTCGGGTGTTGAGGATGACGCCGAAGATCAGGTAGTAAACCGCCGCGTTGGTCAGCGGCGTGAGAATCTGCCATAGCTGGCCCAGGCGGGCGGTGCTGAAGGAGGCGACCAGCTTCGCGTTGGCGTATGCACCGATGAAATGCCGGTAGCCCCAGAGCTGGCGCGCGTAGGCCAGCAGGCTTGGGCGGGCGCCGGCCACCCTGAGGCCGTGTGTGGTCGCCAATTGGCGCAGAGGCGACGTGGAGTGGTGCTCCGTGACCGCGGAATCGGTCATTGCCGCTAGCTCCATGTGTCGTCGTCCTGCCTCACCGGCGCCACGGAGAGGCTAGCAGGCGTCGCGGATTGCGGCGGATCACGTCACCGTACGTGTCACAGCCGAAATCTGCTCCTCAGGCCTGGGCGCGCGCCGGCGACGCTCGATCAGGGTGTTCACCGTGCCGGCGGCGCGCCGCACGCCGAACGCCGGCGGAGACGGTGCGCGAGACGCCGTCGGGGGGACCCCGCGCGTGCCCGGGATCAGGGCGTGGTTTCGGCCTCCTCGCGGATCCAGCGCCATTCGGTGACCTGGGGTGCGTCTTCGCCGTGTTGGCGGGTGTGGTCGCGGCACTGCTGGCGGGCGTCGACCATGGCTTGGCGTAGGTGAGCGGCCCGGGTGCGCAGGCCGGGCACGCGGTCGATGACGTCGATGGCGAGGTGGTACCGGTCGAGGTCGTTGAGCATGACCATGTCGAAGGGTGTGGTGGTGGTGCCTTCCTCTTTGTACCCGCGCACGTGCAGGTTGGTGTGGTTGGTGCGCCGGTAGGTGAGGCGGTGGATGAGCCAGGGATAGCCGTGGTAGGCGAAGATGATGGGCTTGTCGGTGGTGAAGACGGTGTCGAACTGGGTGTCCGGCAGGCCGTGCGGGTGTTCGCTGTCGGGTTGCAGGCGCATCAGGTCGACGACGTTGACGAGGCGTACCTTGAGGTCGGGTAGGTGCTGGCGTAGCAGGTCGGCGGCGGCGAGGGTTTCCAGGGTGGGTACGTCGCCGGCGCAGGCGAGCACGATGTCGGGTTCGGCGCCGTCGTCGGTGCTGGCCCAGTTCCAGATGCCGAGGCCGCGCCGGCAGTGCAGGATGGCCTCGTCCATGGTCAGCCAGCTCGGCGCCGGCTGCTTTCCGGCGACGACCACGTTGATGTAGTGGCGGCTGCGTAGGCAGTGGTCCATGGTGGACAGCAGGGTGTTGGCGTCCGGTGGCAGGTAGACGCGTACGACTTCGGCCTTCTTGTTGACGACGTGGTCGATGAAGCCGGGGTCCTGGTGGGAGAAGCCGTTGTGGTCCTGGCGCCATACGTGCGAGGAGAGCAGGTAGTTCAGCGAGGCCAGGGGCCGGCGCCAGGGGATGTTGCGGGTCACCTTGAGCCATTTGGCGTGCTGGTTGACCATCGAGTCGACCACGTGGATGAACGCCTCGTAGCTGGTGAACAGGCCGTGCCGTCCGGTGAGCAGATATCCCTCTAGCCAACCCTGGCACAGGTGCTCGGATAGCACCTCCATGACCCGACCTTCGGGGGAGAGGTGATCGTCGCCGTCGCGGACCTCGGCGGTGAACGCGCGGTCGGTGACCTCCAGGGCCGCGTCGAGGCGGTTGGAGGCGACCTCGTCGGGGCCCAGCAGCCTGAACCGGTCGGGATTCGCCCGGATAACGTCGCGCAGCCAGGTGCCCAGCACCCGGGTGGCCTCGGCGACCGGCTCGCCGGGTTGGGATACGTCGACGGCGTACTCGCGGAAGTCCGGCAGGACCAGGTCGCGCAGTACCACGCCGCCGTTGGCGTGCGGGTTCGCGCTCATCCGCCGGTCGCCGGACGGCGGCAGCGCGGCCAGTTCGTCGACTGGGGCACCGGTGGCGTCGAACAGTTCCTCCGGCCGGTACGAGCGCAGCCAGGCCTCGAGTTGCCGCAGGTGGTCGGGGTTGTCGCGGACCCCCGACAGCGGCACCTGGTGCGCCCGGAACGTGCCTTCCACCAGCTTGCCGTCCACCTCGTGCGGGCCGGTCCAGCCCTTGGGGGTGCGCAGGATGATCATCGGCCAGCGGGGCCGGGAGCCGTCGCCGGTCGTGCGGGCGTGCCGCTGAATGGCGGCGATCTCGTCCAGGGCCCGGTCCAGGGTGCCGGCGAACTGCTGGTGCACGGTGGCGGGGTCGTCCCCAGAGATTACGTACGGCTCGTAGCCGAAGCCGCGCATCATGGCGAGCAGGTCTTCGGCTGGGATCCGGTCCAGCGCCGTCGGGTTGGCGATCTTGTACCCGTTGAGGTGCAGGATCGGCAGCACGGCACCGTCCCGGGCCGGATTCAGGTACACGTTGGACAGCCAGCTGGCGGCGAGCGGGCCGGTCTCGGCCTCGCCGTCGCCGATCACGCAGGCGACGAGCAGGTCCGGGTTGTCGAACGCGGCGCCGTAGGCGTGCATCAGCGAATATCCGAGCTCGCCGCCCTCGTGGATCGAGCCGGGCACCTCGGGCGCGACGTGGCTGGGAATGCCGCCGGGGAAAGAGAACTGGCGAAACAGTCGGGCCATGCCGGCCTCGTCGCGGCTCACCGACGGGTACAGCTCGCTGTAGGTGCCCTCCAGCCAGGTGTTGGCCACCAGCGCCGGCCCGCCGTGCCCCGGCCCGGTCACGTAGATCGTCGACAGGTCGCGCGCCACGATGGCGCGGTTGAGGTGGACGTAGATCAGGTTGAGCCCTGGGCTGGTGCCCCAATGCCCGAGCAGTCGCGGCTTGACATGGTCGGGCGTCAGCGGCTCGCGCAGCAGCGGGTTGTCCAGCAGGTAGATCTGCCCGACAGTGAGATAGTTCGCCGCCCGCCAGTAGGCGTCCAGGCGGGCCAGTTCCTCACCGGTCAGCGGTGCGGCGGTGTCCAACGTCGTTTCC
Source organism: Micromonospora sp. CPCC 206061 (assembly GCF_036906915.1). NCBI lineage: Bacteria > Bacillati > Actinomycetota > Actinomycetes > Micromonosporales > Micromonosporaceae > Micromonospora > Micromonospora sp. CPCC 206061. The sequence continues at coordinate 97,226 of NZ_JBAKHX010000010.1, read as the reverse complement.
ATACGGTCAGCCTCTCCCAGGTCCGCGAAGGTCGCTCCAAAACGCCGATCCCCAGCCTGAGACAGGCCAGGGATCGGGGCGACTCGCGCGGCGCCTCATCTGACTGAGTCCGCGTCCGGGGACGGCGAAGGGTAGCTAGCGGTCTTCCTCCTCGGCGAGGGGAGACGCCATCCGCTTCTCGGCGTCTTCCACGCCGTCCTGGGCGCCCGCCGGGTTCACCATGCCGTCGTAGTTGTAGGCCGGTAGGTCGGCGCCGTCAACGGGACGCGTCTGCTTCGTCGGGATGTAGCGGTGGACCATGCCATCAGCCTCGATCTCCACCAGGCCGGGGTCGCCGGCCTTCACCACGTCGCCGTCGCGCGGCCCGCCGATCAGGAACACCTCGCTGCTGGTTGTCATAGCCGTCAGCTACCCACCCGCCAACCAGCCAAAACTCCGCGTTTTGTCCGGATCTCGGTCGGGTATCACGTTTCGTCATGAGCGCCGAGACCATGGGCGTCGAGGAGGAGTTCCTGCTCGTCGACCCAGCTTCCGGGGCGACCGCCCCCCTGGCTGAGAAGGTCGTCGCCCGGGCCTCGGCAGCCGACCTGCCCGTGGGCGCGACGGTCCAGCGGGAGCTGCGGGACACCCAGGTCGAGGCGGCCACCGGCGTCTGCGGCGACGCCGCTGACCTGCGTGCGCATCTTGCCGCCGGTCGTCGAGCGGTGGCCACCGCCGCGAGGGATCACGGCGCGGTAGTGGTAGCGAGCGGTTCGCCGGTACGCGGCTCCGGCGGCGCGGTGCCGTCGAGCCTGGCGCGGTTCGCCGCCATCGACGACATGTACGGCGAGGTGACCCGCGACTATGAGGCCTGCGGCTGCCATGTGCACATCGGCGTCGCCGACCGGGACACCGCAGTCGCCGTGGTCAACCATCTGGCCCGCTGGCTACCCACCCTGCTGGCGCTGTCCGTCAACTCGCCTTTCCGCCGGGAGCGGGACACCGGCTACGGTAGCTGGCGGATCGTTCAGCAGTCCCGCTTTCCCGGCTCCGGGCTGGCGCCGTACTTCCCGGATCACGCCGCGTTCCAGGCCGAGGTGGGTCGGCTCGTGGAGTGCGGCGTGGTGGCCGATGAGGCGCAGACGTTCTGGCTCGCCCGGCCTTCACCTCGATTGCCCACTGTGGAGGTGCGCGTCGCGGACACGGCGTCCACGGTGGAGGAGGCGGTGCTCCAGGCGCTGTTGACCCGCGCCCTGGTTCGCACCGCCCTCACCGACCTCGCCCGCGGGCGAGAGGCGGAGCCGGTTCCGGCGCAGGTGGCCGCCGCCGCGGTGTGGAACGCCGCCCGCTACGGGTTGGTCGGTCCCGCTGTCCACCTTGGACTGTATCGGCGGGTACCGGCCGTGGACCTTGTGGCGGCGCTGCTCGACCACGTCCGGATCGCCCTCACCGAGGCCGGTGACCTACCGGAGGTGCGCGCGCTGCTCGACCAACTGCGGTCCGGCGGCACCGGCGCGGATCGCCAGCGCCGGGTCGCTGCGGCGAGCGGCCTCGGGGCTGTCGTGACGGCGCTGACAGTGGGGGATGAACCTGCCGGTTTGGGGTACTCGGGAGCGGCCCTACCTCCGGAGGTACCACATGGTTAGTGCGACCCTCACGCTGCCCGCCGCCCGCGGCCCGCTCTCGGCGGCGGTCGTGGCGGCCCTGACCGGCGGGGTCGCACCCAGCGCCGCCGCCCGCGGCGCCGACCCGTTCGGCGACGACCTCCAGCTTGCCCTGCACCTGTGCTACGAGCTGCACTACCGCGGCTTCGCTGGCGTCGATCCCGAGTGGGAGTGGGACGCCGACCTGCTGCGCCTGCGCGCTGAGCTGGAGGCGGTGTTCCTGGCCGGCATGACCGAGCAAGTGGCGGGCGGCACCAACGTGGCGGACGTCGTGGACGCGCTGCTGGTCGAGCCGGTGCCCGGCACCGGCGTCAGCCACTTCCTGCGCGACGAGGGCGAATGGTGGCAGATGCGGGAGTACTTCGCCGTGCGCTCCATCTATCACCACAAGGAGGCCGAGCCGCACGCCTGGGTCATTCCCCGCCTCGACGGGCGCGCCAAGGCCGCTCTGGTCGCGGTGGAGTACGACGAGTTCGGCGCTGGCCGGGCGGAGCGGATGCACTCCCGCCTCTTCGCGGACCTGCTCGCCGCCGCCGGGCTGTCACCGGCGTACCTGCACTACCTGGACCGGGCGCCCGCCTGTGCCCTCGCCACTGTGAACATGATGTCGCTGTTCGGCCTGCACCGGCGCTGGCGGGGCGCGCTGGCCGGCCACTTCACCGCCGCCGAGATCACCACCGGGCCGAGCGCGCAGCGGATGGACGAGGCGCTGGCCCGGCTGGGCGCCGACCCCGCCTGCCGGCTCTTCTACACCGAACACGTCGAGGCGGACGCTGTACACGAGCAGGTCATGCGGCACGACGTCCTTGGCGACCTACTCGAACAGGAGCCGGACCTCGCGGCGGACGTGGTCTTCGGCATCCAGGCGACCGAGTTGCTGGAAGACCAGCTCGGCGAGCACCTGCTCGGCAGCTGGCGAGCAGGGCGGTCGGCCCTACTCTGACTCCCGCGCCTCCGCCTCCACGCGCACGCGGCGGCGGTGGCTGGTGTCGCAGAACGGATATCGCTTGCTGCGGCGGCACGCGCACACCGCCACCATGAACCGTTCCGAGCGGACCGACGTGCCGTCCGGCAGCACCAGCTCCACCGGCCCTTCCACCAGCACCGGCCCGCCGGGCACCACGACGACCCGGCGCGGCTCAGCGGCGGGAGGCACGGATCACCACCAGGTCCTCGTGACGCTGGCCGCGTCTCACCAGCCCGGTTTCTTCCAGGTACGCGGCGCGCGCCCACATGACGGGGCCGAACGGCACCCGTTGCCGCGCCACCACCGCAGTCTGGAGGCCGCCCTGTCGCAGCAGGGCGAGCGACCGTTCCACATCGGACACGTGTGAGTGCACCAGCAGTACGAAACCCGCGGCGGACAGCAGTCCGGGCGCCGCCGCGCAGAACGGGTCCAGGACGGCGCGACCGTCTGGCCCGGCGTCCCAGGCGCGCTCGCGCCCGGTCGGCGCCGTCGTGGATGGGCAGGGTACGTAAGGCGGGTTGGCGAGCACCACGTCGTAGGGGCCGCCCGCTGGCTCGTCGCCTCGCCACGGCGGCGCCGCCAGGAGGTCGGCGAGCGAGCCGCGCCGCGCGCGTACCGGCAACCCGCGCGTCCACGCGTTGAGCCGCACACACATCACGGCTCGCCGGGACACGTCCACCGCGGTCACCTCGGCCGCTCCGAGCCGGGCCGCCGTCACCGCAAGCGCCCCGCTGCCCGTACACACATCGAGCACCCGCGCGCCGAGCGGGATTGGCGCGGCAGCCGTGGCGGCGGCCAGTAGCGCCGTGTCCGCCTGCGGGCGATACACGCCCGGGAACCGCAGCAGCCCGAAGCGGAGGTCAGCGCCTGGCGAGCGGGTCCTGACCGTGGATGCCGTCATGTAACCCCCAAGATCAGGCCAAGATATGCGGCAAATGTTCCCTGACCGCGGCGTATCAAACCCGCTGATCGCCGGGCGATCTGCCCTCGCCGCGGCGGTGGGCGCGCTCGGCGGCCGCGTCGGCGTCCTTAGCCAGGTCCGGGTGGCCGGCCGGCTGCGGCACACACAGCCAGAGGACCTTCGGGAGCACCTGTACGTTCAGCAGCCGGCTCGGCTCGATGAGGTCGCCATCCAGCTGCCGGGGCTGAACCCGGTCGCAGGCCACCTCCACGCGGGTCCCGCGGAACACCTCCATCGAGGGCACCCGTTTCCTGCGCCGCAGCACCGCCCAGCCCAGCGCCAGCCAGTGCCGCAGGTGGCGGGGGGTCAGGATCGCCACGTCCAGCAGGCCGTCGTCCGGCTTGGCCTCGGTCAGCAGGCGCACGCCTCCCTGTAGGCGCCCGACGTTGGCCACGAGCACGGTCTGTGCCCGGCGCCGGATCGGCCTGCCGCCGTCGATGCGGACCGTGACATCCATCCGCCGGTCGGTGATATGCCGCAAGGCGCCGAGCACGTACGCGGGCCAGCCGATGCGCGCCTTCGCGTTGTCCGAGGTCGCGTCGAGCATGCGGGCGTCAAATCCCATCCCGGCCATGACGGTGAAGTGGTGCCCGTCGACCTCTCCCACGTCCAGCCGGCGCAGGCCGCCCTCCAGTGCCACCTCGAGCCCGGCCGCCACGTCGGTGGAGAGGCCGAGGTTCGCGGCGAGCAGGTTGCCGGTGCCCGAGGGCAGGACCGCCATCGCGGTGTCCGTGCCCACGAGCGCGGAGACCGCGGACAGGATGGTGCCATCGCCGCCGGCAACGAAGACGATCTCGGCGCCAGCTTCGACCGCCGCCGCCGTCTGGGCGCGTCCCGGGTCCTCGCGCGTGGTCTGGTACCAATGCGGCGCCGGCCACCCCGCTGCGGTCAGCACACCGTCGACGCTCGCGCGGAACCCATCGAGGTCGTCGACCTTGGCGGGGTTGACGACGACCGCTGACCGGACCGCCCGGCCGCCGGCCAGACTCTCGGCCGCATCCATCAGTTCGGCTCACCTTCCGCCGGACGCGTGTGCAGACAGATGTGACGGCCCACGACCTGGGGTCGCGGGCCGCCGCATCGTTGTGGCATTCGGTGTACTCAGTCCTTGAAGGCGTCCTTGACCTTTTCACCGGCCTGCTTCAGGTTGGCGCCAGCCTGGTCGCCCTTGCCCTCGGCCTCTAGATCCTTGTCGTTGGTGGCCTCACCGACACGCTCCTTGGCCTTGCCACCCAACTCTTCAGCCTTGTTATCGACCTTGTCATCCAGGCCCATGGAAACCTCCTGCTACGTCGACGGCCAATGCGGCAGTCGTGCAGTGGTTACCCAGCCCGGCGCGTCCGAACCCTCAGGCACGCGCCGCCCTAGTGCAGTACGGCGTCGATGGTCTTCTTGAGCGCTCCCGGCTGGCTCGGCTTGCGGGGGTGCCTTCTCCCGCAGTTCCACCGTGCGCGCGCCGAATTCCTGTGGCCGGTTGCGGCCAAGGTCCTCGCGGACCTTGTACGACTCCAGCGCGTCGTCTTCAAGGCCCGGCAGCAGGCCCTTAGCGGAGGCGGCGATCGGGGGAGCTGGGCTGGCCCGCGACAAGGTCCTGCAGGCGTGCCCCGGCCCGCGCCAGTGGCGCGCGTACCTTGTCCTCCCGACGCTCAGCTCGGGCCAGCTTGCGCGCCGCGCGGGCGCCCGGGCGGTGATAGCGCCAGCGAGACCATGGCGAGTGCGGACGCGCGAGCCGGATCGCACCGACGAGGATGAGGATCGGCAGGAAGAGGCCGATGATGCCGGTCCAGATCTTGCCTTTGAGCAGTGTGATCGCCGCGAAGCTGAAGTTGATCACCGCGCTGACGAATGCGGTCCACCACAACGCCGCACCGCCACCCTCCACCCGCGCGGCCCGGAAGTCGTCCAGGCCGATCGGCCGGACTCCCAACAGCAGCAGGCCGGTGAGCGAGACCGCGACGAAAACGGCGTCGACGGAGGTGCGCCCCTGCTCAGACCAGTAGACGTCCTCCAAGCGCAGGATCAGCGCGAACTCGTCGAGCGTGAGTGCGGCGCCGACGCCGAAGACGGTCGCCGCCACCGCGATCCCGGGTCCGGTGGTGTCGCTCATCGCGAGCGCCGCTACGCCGGCAACCAGCATGAACACCACGCCGAATACCACGTGGTGGATGTGCAGGCCGCCCGGTTGGAGGTTCCCCGGCCACCAGCGCACCTGTGCCCTGATCATGCGCACCGAGGTGCGGATGAACCCGAAACCGACCACCATGCCCACAAAGAAGCAGAAGAGCGGCAGCCGGCCGGTCTCCACGATCGTGCGGCGGAACCAATCGCCCACGTCGATCATGCTCTCTTTCGCCCGTTTTGTGGCCTAGCATTCCATCATCCGTCGCGGGTCGTGGCTGGAACGGCGGCTTCACCGGCTTTGAGTTCCACGACCAATCTTTGAGGTCGGGTAGCCCGTAGGGGAGCAGGTGGGGTCCCTCACCCCGGGTCGGCGTCCGGCAGGTGGGTGCTGTTGCCGCAGCCGAGCTGGTCGTAGAGGACCACCGCCCGGCCGTCGCCCGCGAGGGCGCGCATCGGCAGGCAGTAGTCGTGGCCGGCGCCGGGTCCGCCGTGCAGCACGACCAGTGGGGCGCGGTCCGCGCGGAGGTCACCGGTGACCTGGTACCACGTTTCGTGGCCCCGGTAAGCGACGGTGCCGGTCGTCACTGGGCATCCCGGGCGCGGTTTCGGATGGCGCGGGCGGCCTCGTCGCGCTTTTCCAGCACCAGGCGGCGCTGCACCGCTGGGGTGTCGTCGAGCGCCAGCCACGCGTCGGCCGCGTCGATGGTGGACGGTCCGGCGATCGTGGGGAACAGGTGTGCCGTCAGTTCCTTGGCGATCAGCCCGGCCTCGTGGCGGCGCCACAGGTCTTCGAGCGCGTCGAAGTAGCGCGGCACGTACGCCGCCAGGGACTCGGCCTGGGCGTGGTGCCAGAAGCCGCCCGCGTACGCCACGAAGGTCTGACCGGTCAGCGGGCTGCCGCCGGTCAGCAACCCCCAGGTGCGTTCCTTGGCGCCGGAGTCAGGGCGCAGCGCGCGGGCGGTGGCGGCGTGCAGGGCGGCGGTGGAGTTGCGGTCGCGCGCCAGCTCGACCTCGATGTCGGCGTCGCCGGCCAGCCCGTACGGCACCAGGCCGTGCAGGATCCTCCAGCGCGCGTCCAGGTCGAGCGCGAGCCCTTCGACCTTGACGTCGTCGTCGTAGAGTGCGCGCAGCGTGCCGGCGCGGTCGGTGCCGCCCGCCGACCCGGCGAACGCGCCCAGCCAGGCGAGCTGCCGGTCGCCGCCGGGTTCGGCCGGCTCCAGCGCGGTCCACGCCTTCGCGGCGAGCGCCGCCCAGCCCGTCCCCGGGTTCGCCGTGTACCGCCGGAGCGCGACGTCCACGTTGGACAGGAGTGCGTGGAAGACGCTGAACTCGGTCTCGGCGTCGATGCCGGCCAGCACCAGGCCGGTGTACTCGCTGGCGGGCAGCTCGCCGTCGCGGGTCATGTCCCACAGGGCGGCCCAGCACAGTGCCCGAGGCAGTGACGTGGCCAGGTCGGGGATGCGGCCGGTGACGGTGGCCAGCGACGCCGGGTCGAAGCGTACCTTCGCGTACGTCAGGTCGTCGTCGTTTACCAGTACTAAATCGGGGCGGGCCACGCCGACCAGGGCGGGCACCTCGGTGCGCTCGCCGGTGACGTCGACCTCGACGCGGTGGATCAGTTCGAGCCGGTCGGCGCCGCTGTAGAGGCCGATCGCGAGCCGGTGCGCCCGCAACGTCGGGTGCTCGGCCGGGGCGCCCTGCCGGATCGCGAACGACGCGAACCGCCCGGAACCGTCCACGGTGTACTCGGGCCGCAGCGTGTTGACCTGCGAGGTCGTCAGCCACTGTGCCGACCATGCCCGCAGGTCCCGCCCGCTGGTGTGTTCGAGCGCCGCCAGCAGGTCCGTCAGCGACGTGTTGGCGTACTCGTGCCGGCGGAAGTAGTCGCGCAGAGCCCGCAGGAACGCGTCCCGGCCCACGTACGCGACGAGCTGCTTGAGCACGGAGGCGCCCTTGGCGTACGTGATGTCGTCGAAGTTGACCAGGGCGGCCTGCTGGTCCGGCACGTCCGCCGAGATGGGATGCGTGCTGGGCAGCTGGTCCTGCTCGTACGCGTGCTCCTTGGTCTGCTGGGCGAACACGGTCCACGACTGCGTGAACCGGGTCGCCTCGGCCAGCGACAGGTGCGCGGCGAACGTGGCGAACGCCTCGTTGAGCCACGTGTCGTCCCACCAGCGGGTGGTCACCAGATCGCCGAACCACATGTGCGACAGCTCGTGCAGCAGCGTCTCGGCCCGTTCCAGGCGCTCGGTGTCGGTGACCCGGGACCGGTACAGGAACTCGTCACGGTAGATCACCGCGCCGGCGTTCTCCATGCCGCCGGCGTAGAACTCCGGCGCGAAGATCTGGTCGTACTTGCCGAACGGGTACGGGTAGTCGAACGCCTCGTGGAAGAAGTCGAAGCCGGCCTTGGTGACGGCGAAGATGTCGTCCGCGTCGAGGTACGGCGCGAGCGAGGCACGGCAGTACAGACCGAGCCCTATGGGGCCGTCCGGCCCGTCGACCCGGTCGGTGGCCCGGTGGTAGGGGCCGGCGGCGACCGCGGTCACGTAGGTGGGGATCGGCTTGGTCGGCGCGAAGTGGACGGTGCCGCCCTCGCGGGAGGCGACCGCGCCGTTGGAGACCACCACCCAGTCTTCGGGTGCGGTGACGTGGAAGGTGAACGGCGCCTTGAGGTCCGGCTGGTCGAAGCAGGCGAACATCCGCTTCGCCTCGGCCAGGAACGTCATCGAGTACAGGTAGACGGCCCCGTCGACCGGGTCGACGATCCGCTGCAGGCCCTCGCCCGACGTGCTGTAGGCGAAATCGCCCTCGACGATGAGCACGTTGCGCGCGGCCAGGCCCGGCAGCGCGATGCGCGTACCGGAGAGGGCGCCAAGCGGCACGCCGTTCAGGGAAGCCGAACGAAGGACGGCGGCGGCGACGTCCACAAAGGAGTCCGCGCCGGGCTCCGCGCACTCGAACGTGACGGTGGTCCGGGAGGCGAACCTCTCGCCATCCCCGTCGACGGTCAGTGCCACGTCGTACCCGGTCACCCGCAGCAGCGCGGCCCGCTCGCGCGCCTCGTCCCGCGTCAGCCAGGTGGTCATGCGTGTGCCAGGCGGAACCGCGCCGGCGCGGGAGCCGCCCCGGTGACCAGGTCGGCCACGATGCGCCCGATCACCGGCACGAACTTGAACCCGTGCCCCGAGAAGCCGGTGGCCACCGTGAGCGGCCCGACCCGGTCGATGACGAAGTCGCCCTCGGTCGTGTTGTCGTACAGGCAGGTGACCGGCGCGGCGGTGTCCGGGTCGAGCCCTGGCAGCCAGCGTTCGACGTAGCCGCGCAGCATCTGGTTACCCTCCTCGGTGGCGGTGAAGTCCCGCCGGTCGGGGTCGACGGTCGGGCCGGCGCCGTGGAAGCCCACCTTGACGCCCTCGCCCGGGGTGAGCAGGCCGTACGCGTCGTGCTCCGGTCGCCAGTGGATGAAGCTGGGCCACTGCGCGTCCGCGAGCACCGGCGCGAAGTGTGCCGGCTGCTCCTGGGTCACGGTGATCGGCGGCAGGGCGAGCATGCCGCGCAGCAGCGTGGGCGCCCACGATCCGGCGGCCACGACGGCGTGCCGGGCGCGCAGCACGCCGGCTTCGGTGCGTACCTCGACCTCGTCGTCGCCGCGCACCGTGACGCCGGTCGCGGCCGTGCCGTGCTCGATCCGGGCGCCGGCGGCGGCGGCCAGCTTCTGGAGCACCTCCACTGCCGCGTCGGAGCGCAGGCGCCCGCCGTCCGGCTGGTACAGGACGGGGGAGCCGAACGCCATGCCGGTCCAGCGGCGCCGTGCCGCCGTGGGGTCGATGATCTCGAACGGCACGCCCTGGTCGGCCAGCACGCCGGTGACGCCGGCCAGCACCGCCCCGGCGAGCCCGTGATCGATGGCGCCGGTGGCGGTCAGCAGTGCGGTGCCGGACTCTGCCTCCAGATCGCGCCACTCGCGCAGGGCGCGGCGGGCCAGGGCCACGTAGTCGGCCTCTGAGTAGACGAGGCGGAAGATCCGGCTGGCGCCGTGCGAGCCGCCACGCGTGTGGCCGGGCTCGAACTGTTCCAGCAGGTGCACCTCGCGGCCGGCCCGGGTCAGCGCCCACGCGGTCGCGGAGCCCATCGCGCCGCCACCGACGACGATGACGTCCTGCACGTCGCCTCCTCCCGCGCTTCCTTTTTGAGGCGAACGTTACAGGCCGGAGGGTAACCGGTTTCAAGATGAAGTGATTGATTCATCCGGGTCGGGCCGCAGGTCCTCCAGCTGCCGAAACCGCTTGCGCGCCGCGTCGCCCAGCTTGTCGCTCACGCCCGCGACCAGGCTCTCCACCAGCGCCATCGCCGGCACCAGGCTGTCGAACGGGCTCGGCGCGTCGACCCGCGCCGGCAGCACCGCCTCGGCGATGTCGGCGATGGGGGACAGGTACTGGTCGGTCAGCAGCACCACCGATGCCCCCGCCCCCGCTGCCGCCGTGGCCAGCTCGATCGTCAGGAAGGCCGGGTGGTGCAGCGCCGGCCCTTGGCCGTCGCCCACCCCCACGAAGAGCATGAGGGACGGGAAACGCGCGGCGTAGTGCGCGAGGGACATCCGCTCAAGCGGTGTCGCGGGGGCGCAGGATTGGCGGGTGTAGCTGAGTGATGGCGCCGCGCGTGTACAGCTCGGCCCAGCCGCGGCCGGTGGCGACCTTCTCATGGGTGGGTACGACGTACCCGGGTGTGGAGAGGACCTTGCGGCGGAAGTTGGCGGGATGTAGCGGGACGCCCCAGATGGCCTCGTAGGTCCGGCGCAGGTCGGCGATGGTGAACGGTTCGTCGAGGAATGCGGTGGCCAGTCCCGTGTACTCGAGCTTGGCGCGGACGCGCTCGACGGCGTCGGTGAGGATGCGGTCATGGTCGAAGGCCAGCGCCGCCTCATCGTCGCGGTCCAGGTCGGTGATCGGCCAGTACCGGGCGTCGCTGGCGTCGGTGCCGGCGGTCGGCTGGGGCAGATCCGGGATCATGGCCAGGTAGGCGACCGAGACGACGCGCATGCGAGGGTCGCGGTCCGGGTCGCCGTAGCTGGCGAGCTGTTCGAGGTGGCTGCCCGCCTGGAGGCCGGTCTCCTCGGCCAGTTCGCGACGGGCGGCCTGGTCGAGCGTCTCATCTGGACGGATGAAGCCGCCGGGCAGTGCCCAGCGCCCGCGTTGCGGCGGGGCGCCGCGGCGCACCAGCAGGACACACAGGTCTCCCTGGCGAACGGTCAGGATCACCAGGTCGACAGCGACCGCGACCGGCGGGAAGCCACGCGGGTCGTAGCTGTCGAGGAAGTCATGCTCATCGTCGGGCACCCGACCATGGTACTCAAAGGGAGTTGCTTCGAGACTCAATGTGAGTCATGATGCGAAGCGTGTCGTGGTGGGGACCGGTCCGCGCGGCTCGCAGCGGCCACCACCAGAATCGACGATCTGCTGACGACTTCGACGGGAGCGCGATGACACCGCAACAGCGTCTTGTCGACCTGTGCGCCGCCCAGCTGGCCAGGCGGCCGCTCAAGATCATGCCGTTCTGGGGACACAAGCCCACGCCCAGCGGCGCGATCGGCGCTGGGTGCCTGAGCCAGTGGTGGCCGGCGGCGTTCACGGTCGACGGGCTGGCCTATCCGACCGCGGAGCACTGGATGATGGCCGGCAAGGCCCGCCTGTTCGCCGACGACGACGGCGTGGCCGCTGTCCTCGCGGCCAAGAGCCCGGGCGCGGCGAAAGCCGCCGGCCGCAAGGTCCGCGGCTTCGACGAGCAGCGCTGGACCGACGCGCGCTACGACCTGGTCGTGGCCGGCAACCTGGCCAAGTTCGGCCAGCACCCCAACTTGCGCGAGTTCCTCGTCGCGACCGGCGACCGCGTCCTGGTGGAGGCCAGCCCGTACGACCGGATCTGGGGCATCGGGATGGCACCCACCCACCCCGACGTGCAACGTCCATCCGCCTGGCGCGGACTGAACCTGCTCGGTTTCGCGCTCATGGACGTGCGGGAGCGGCTTTGAACAGCGCGGCCGCCAGGCAGCGGCTGCGGGCCGTCGCCGCCGAGACCATGACGATCATTCACGAGGGCGGCTACCGTGCCCCGGGCGGAGCCTGGGTCGACATTCGCGACGCCGTCCACCAGGCCGTCGCGGACACCCGCCTGCACCTGCCGGACGAGGCGCTGACCGCCAGCGGCGTACCCCGGAAAGCGCCGCGGGTCGAGGTCACCAACGAAACCACCCTCGCGGCGGCCCGGCGGCTCGGCCCCGACACCGCCGCGCTGGTCTTCGCCTCCGCCCGCAACCCGGGCGGCGGCTTCCTCACCGGCGCTCGTGCCCAGGAGGAGGACATCGCCCGAGCATCCGCCCTGCACCCCTGCCTCGAAACCGTTCCCGACTTCTACCACCACCATCGGCGCCATTCCGACCTGCGCTACAGCGACCGGATCATCTACTCACCCGGCGTTCCCGTGTTCCGCGACGATCACGGCGCCCTGCTCGACCAGCCCTACCGGACCGCGCTGATCACCGCCGCCGCGCCCAACCTGCGGGCCGTGGCCCAGAACCAGCCTGAGCTGGTCGACACCATTCCCGCCGCGATAGGTCACCGCGCCGCTCGGGTGCTCAAGGTCGCCGCGGCGTACGGACACCGTCGCCTCGTCCTCGGGGCGTGGGGCTGCGGCGTCTTCGGCAACGACCCCACGGTGGTGGCGCGGGCCTTCGGCGACGCGCTGCGCCGTGTCGGACCCTTCGACCACGTCGTGTTCGCGGTCCTGGACCGCGCCCCCGGAACGCCCACCCACGAGGCGTTCATCCGGGCCTGGGAGATCCGTTAGCGGGCGACCTTGGTGCGGTTCATCGGGAAGTAACGGTTGCTCGAGCCGTGCCGTTGCGGGATCCGCTACGGCCGCGTGCCTACTGCTGTTCGATCCACGTGTAGAGGGTCTGGCGGTTCAGCAGGAAGAAGTCCAGCGGCTGTTCGGTGTTGTAGTAGTCCCACGGGTGCTCGGTGATGTAGTCGTCGCCGATTTCCTTGTAGAGCCGGTACGCCGCCTGGTACTGGTCGGCCCGGTGCAGCACGAACGCGAACGAGTTGTGCAGACGCGGCCAGCCCGGGCGACGCTGGTAAGCCGGATGGAAGACCGAACGTTCGGCGGCGGCCAGCAACTCGGCGCCCACCTCGGGCTGCTCCAGGTAGCCGGCGGCGGCGCCAGTCCGACCCAGGTCCAGGTACTTCTCGATGTGCGCCTCGGCGATCGCACCGTGCAGCGGGCTGCCGGGCGGCGCGTTGTGCGAGGTGTGCCGCGCGAACGCGAACATCTGGTCGTGGCTGCCATGCCACTTCTCGCACAGGTACTGCAGCATCGCGCCGTGCGCCCACTTGTGCTGTGGATGGCGCTTGAGCACCTCGGTGAAGCGCCGCCCCTGCTCGGTGAGGTCGACCTGGCGGCCTATCCCGGAGTTGAGCAGAAACGCTCGTGCGGTCGTGTCGTAGGGGTCGCGTTCGGCCACCTCGTGGAGGCAGTTGTCGGCGAAGACGACGCGATTGAAGAACAGCTCGAGCTGCGCCTGCGGGGTACGGTCGGCGTAGTCCGCGCCGCGCGCCTCCCAGGCCCAGTAGACCGCGTGCACGCCCTGCACCAGCCGGGGAAGCGTCGACTGTGGCTCGGCCTCCACCCACTGCCGGATCCAGTCCTGGACGCCGGGCACGTCGGCGCAGATGGACAGATAGAACGCGTGGTCGTCACGATCGGTGATCGAGGAGAGGAAGTCGCGGGCCGTCGGCCAGTCCCGCCGCTCCATCGCCGCCCGCAGGAAACGTGCGGCCTGATCACCCTGACAGCTGTCGATCGCCGGCCCGGTGGGCGGTGGCGGTGGCGTCGGTTCGTTCTTCCTCCGGAACAGTCCCACGGCGAAGCACTGTACCCGGCAGTGATCGACCCGGTAGTGCTAGGTATACCCCGAAGACTCCACCGTCCGCGAATGCCCTGGGCCGCGTCGTCCGAGAGGCTGGCAACATGACTCGCGCCGCTCTGCGCAATGTGTTCGCGCACAAGGCCCGCCTGCTGATGACCCTGCTCGCCGTCACGCTCGGTGTCGCATTCGTCTCCGGCACCATGGTCTTCGCCAACAGCATCACCAGCGCGTACGCCGATGGTTCCCGGAAGAGCTTCGAGCATCTCGACGTCCGGATCCGGCCCGTTGCCGGCTTCGGCGAGCCCGGCTCCGGCCGGCTGCTCGACCTGGAACTGCTCGACCGGGCCCGCGGCCTGTCCGGAGTGGGCGCGGCCACGGGTATCGTCGCCGGGTTCGCCGCGCTCGCCGGCCCTGACGGCGCATTGGTCGGCGAGGGCTGGTCGACCCAGGGGGCCAACTACCCGGAGCATGGCGGCGCCCGCTACCCGATCGCCACTGGTCGGGAGCCGCGCGCCGAGGGCGAGATCGCTATCGACCACCGGACCGCCGAACGCACCGGCTACGGGGTCGGCGACAGCGTGCGCATGTCAGTCGGTGGACCGGTCATCGAGCAGAGAGTCAGCGGCATCTTCGCCACCGACGACGGGAACGTCGCCGCCGGCGGCACTCTCACCCTCTTCGACACCGCCACCGCCCAGAATCTCTTCGCGAGGCCCGGCCAGTACAACCAGATCGACCTCAAGGCCGCACCCGGCACGTCCCCGGAACTGCTGCGGCAACAGGCAGAGACGGTACTGCCAAACGGAACCGAGGCGGTCACCGCCGCCGAGCTCTCCGCCGAACAGGCGGACGTCAACGCCGGGAGCGTCCGGATGCTCGCCCAGGTGCTGCTCGCCTGCGCCGGTATAGCGCTGTTCGTCGCCGCCTTTCTGATCGTCAACACGTTCACCATGATGGTCGCCCAGCGCACCAAGGAGTTGGCACTGCTGCGCGCGGTCGGTGCCAGCCGCCGGCAGGTGACTCTCTCGGTACTGGCAGAGGCGGCCACGGTCGGCCTGGTCGCCTCCACGGCCGGTCTGGCCATCGGCATCGGCGTCGGCGCCGGGGTGCGCGCCGTCCTGTCCACGATGGACAGCACGCTTCCCGACGGCCCGCTGGTCGTCGGCGCCGCCACCGTCGTCGCCGCCCTGGCCATCGGTGTCGGCGTCACCGTCCTCGCGGCGTGGGTGCCGGCCCGGCACGCCGCGAGAATCCCACCGGTCGCCGCGATGAGCAGTGTGTACGCGCCGGCCACCTCCCGCAGTCTGGTCGTACGCAACGCCATCGGCTCGGTACTGGCCATCAGCGGATTCGTCCTGGTCGTCACCGCCACGACGATGGTCGACGGCAAGGCCTGGCTCGGCCTGGGCGCCATGCTCCTGCTGACCGGCGTCTTCGTCCTCACTCCGCTGCTGTCCCGACCCGTGATCGCCGCCGCGGGCCCGGTGTTGCGCCGGTTCGGCGTCTCCGGAACGCTCGCCGGCCAGAACGCCCTCCGCAACCCGCGCCGCACCGCCGCGACCGCGTCCGCGCTGACCATCGGCCTTACCCTGATAACCGGCCTGACCGTCATCGGCGCCAGCGCGTACCGGACCACGGACGCCCTCACCACCGCCAACCTGCGCGCCGACTACGTCGTCAGCATGGCCAACGCCGGCCCTCTGGCGGCGGACACGGAGCGGAAACTGAGCGGGTTGGACGCCGTGGTGGCGTCCTCGCCGAGGCGCGAGGTCCAGGCCCGCGTCGAAGGTACGAACCAGACCGTGGTCGGCCTCAAGGCCGAAGACGTCGACGAGCTGCTCGACCTGGGCTTCGTCGCAGGCGCCTTCACCGCGGGGCAGACCGCCATCGTCGATGCGCCCACCGCCACCGCCGAGGGTTGGGGCCTGGGCGACAGCGTCGAGGTCACGTGGCCGGACGGCGTCCGCAGCCACCTGACGATCACCGGGCTCTACGACAGCAGCTTCGACGACGGAGTGAAGACCGACATCTCCACAATGGACCCGCATCTGGACCGGGTCGCCGACACGACGGTCTTCGTGAAGACCGAAGGCGGCGCGAGTGAGGCGACCAAGCAGGCCCTCCAGCAGGCACTGGGTAACAGTCCGGCGATCCGGATTCAGGACAGGCGGGATCTGGTCGACGACATCACCGGCACGGTGGGCATCGTCCTGAATCTCCTGTACGGGATGCTCGCGATCGCCGTCGTCATCGCGGTGCTCGGCGTGGTCAACACCCTCGCGATGTCGGTACACGAACGCGCGCGGGAGATCGGCATGCTGCGTGCGATCGGCCTGGATCGCTCCGCCGTCAAGAGGATGATCCGGCTGGAGTCCATCGTCATATCGCTGTTTGGCGGGCTGCTCGGTGTCGGGCTCGGGGTGTTCTTCGGCTGGGCGGTCGGTGAGCTGGTCACCGTCCTGGGCATCACCACCTGGACGCTCGTGCTGCCCTGGGGCCGCCTGACGCTCACCCTCGCGGCGGCCGCGCTGGTCGGCGTGATCGCCGCGCTCTGGCCGGCCCGGCGGGCCGCGAAACTCGACGTACTGGGAGCCATCCAGGCCGAGTGACGCGGCCGGCAGGCATCGCCAGCTCAATCATGGGCAGGTGGAGCGGTGCTGCCCCGCACCATGAGCGTGGTGGGCAACTCGACCCGGATCTGGCTTGGTGCGTCGCCGGCGGCGAACGCCAGGACCAGCCGGGCGGCCGCGGCGCCCATCTCGTCGAAAGGCTGTCGCACGGTCGTCAAGGGCGGACCGCACCAGTGGGTGCAATCCAGATCGTCGAATCCGACCACGCTCAGGTCGTCGGGGACGAACAGACGGGCCAGGCGGGCCGCCTCGTAGACGCCGAGGGCCTGAAGATCGTTACCACAGATGATCGCGGTCGGCGGGTCCGCCAGGCCGAGCAGCTCCTGCCCGAACGCGAGGCCATCCTCGAAGTAGAAACCGCCGCTGCGGACCAAACGCTCGTCCACCGGCACGCCCGCGGCGTCCATCGCCGCGCGACAGGCTTCCAGCCGAGCGCGAGCGATCAATGAACTGACCGGCCCGCCGATGAACGCGATGCGTCGGTGGCCCAGCTCCAGCAGATGACGAGCGGCCGCGATCCCGCCGTTCCAGTTCGCCGCGCCCACCGACGGAACGGCGTCGGGTGGCATTCCGTACGGGTCGAGCGCCACCATCGGGATGCCGCTGGCCGCGAGCAGCGCGTACTCCTCAGGCGTGAAGTACGAGTGCGCCGCGATGACGCCGACCGGACGCCGTCTCAGAAGCTGCTCGGCCCACGGGCGCTCGGTCGACGCTCGCATCGACACGTCGGTGAAGCCCACCGCGAGCTCCTGCTGGCGGACGACGCTCTCCACGCCGCGCATGATCGAGACGGCCAGGTGGCTTTCCAGCCTGAAGAACACGACCTCCACGCTCGCCGCCGGGGCCACCGCGTTCGGCCTGCGGTAGCCGTGCTTGCGAAGCAGCGCCTCCACCTGCCGTCGGGTCTCCGACGCCACGCCGGAGCGGCCGTTGAGCACTCGCGACACCGTCGGTTTCGAGACCCCGGCGAGACGGGCGATCGCGGCCATCGTCGGTTCGCCCCGGCGCTTGCCGCTCCGACTGCCAACCGGGTGCTTCCCCGTCACGGCGGCAGTGTATGCCAGGCAGGATCAGGACGACAGCAGCCCCTGCGGGGCGCGCATGCGCCAGGCGTCGGTGACGAGCTCCTCGAGGCGTGCGATGTCGACCCGCTCCAGCCGGAGCATGACCAGGGGCAGGCCGTCGTAGGCGGGCGTGGTGAAGAAGAGGTCGGGCTCGCCGAGCAGCAGCGCCTGCTTCTCGGCCTCGTCACCGACGTACAGCACGGCGATGTCGGTGCGGATGACGCGACGCTGGCCGGGATTGCGCTCCGGATAGGACCAGACGAATCCCTTGTCTCCGACCCGGAAGTCGAAGCCGTCGCTGTCGATCTCGACCACATGGGGGAGGGCGAGCGCCAGACGCCGGACGTCGTTCGCGTCAGCCACCGATCACACCTTCAGCCATGGCAACAGGATAGGACGTGGCCGACGCCGCGACCGCGCGTCCCTCAAGCCGTTCCAAACGACTTGAGGGACGCGTTGATCATTGTGTCAGGCGGGTATGCAGCCGTTGGCGTCCTTGAGGTGCGCCTTGGTGATCAGATTGTCGTCAAGCCAGTTGTGCACGAAGTTGAACGAGTCAAGCCCCTTGTGATGCATGGTGACCGAGTGGCCGGTGTTGTCGACCGAGAACGCGATCAGGCAGGCTTTTGGCCCGTAGTACGGCACCTCCCGGGCCTTGATGGCCGCGGCGGTGTCGCAGCTCAGACCGGGGGTGGCCGCATCGCACTGCAGCGTGTCGAACTCACCGACGGAGAGCGCGACGGGGACCGTGATGCTGGCGGTGACATTCGATGTGCGCACCGCCCCGAGTGTCTGGCGCTCGCTCAGTGTGCCCGTCATCTTGGTCGATTCGTCATGCGCGATCACGGCGCTGTCCGCACCCGCGGCGTGGTAGAAGTTCGGCCCCCGGGTGCCCGGCTTGGTCGTCAGGTATCCGCTGGGATAGCCCTTGGGGGCGAGGACAGGATCGCTGCTGGCGGGGTGCAGTGAGTTGCCGAGATAGGTGACCGCGGGGAGGTAGCCCTGATGCAGCCAGGCCGAGAACACCAGGTAGTCGGGCACACCCGTCTTGTCGGTGACGGTTCCGGCCAGGTACTGGAGGATGCCGGCGCCCAGCGAGTGGCCGACGCCGACCACGATGGGGAAGGCCCGTCCGCCGATCGCGCCTGCGCGCAGCTTGCGGACGATCTGCTCGATGACGTACGCCTGGTTGTAGACGGTCAGCTTGTCCGCGGGCGGTCGGCTGCTTTGCCCAACTCCCATCCGGTCGATGTTGAATGTCGAGTATCCATGTTGCGTCGCGGAATACACCCACGAGTATGAATATGGCGCGTATGGGCTATTGAAGTAACTTCGGTCGTATGTCAGCCCAGAGATCATCAACATGACGGCCCGGCCGCCGCGCAGCGCGTCCGGCTCGAGGCACAGCTGGCCGGCCATGGTGTATGGAGTGGGATCGCTGGCGGACAGAGTCACCGCAACGGTGTGCTGCGAGCAGGTCGTGTGTGGCGGGGCCGGGTCGGCGGCGAACGCGGCCTGCTGGTCGATTGCAACGACCGTCGTCGTTATCAGTGCCGCCGTCACCAGCGCTCGCGATATCCTTGCCAAGTGTCTCATGTGGCCACCCGTGGTCTCTATATCATGGAAGTAAAGCCAGTTGATTACTGGCTTGTTGAATCTACCGATGTGAAATAGTCCACTGTGGTCATCCAATGTGGTGGGAAGCGACACCCTTTCGAGAGGGGCGCGTGATCTCCGGCCAGCGGACACGGTCCGAATCGCCATCAATGAATGTCCCGATGGGCGACGCGGCGTCGGTCAGTCCGGATGTCCCGGCCGCCGGTCAGACCTTCAGCCAGCGGATCAGGAGAGGGAGCACGTTTTTCGCCTGCATCGCGCTCATGTGGTCGGCGTCCGGGATGAGCTCGACGGTCCAGCCTCGCTCGACCAGCTCGTCGCGGTTTTCCCGCAACCCGTCGGCGATGGGCACGTAGGCGTTGTCCCACTTCGGGCCGTAGGTGATGTTGTCGTTGGCGCCGGCGAAGGCCAGCCGCGGGATGCTGAGCCGCTCCAGCGCGGCGCGCTCGTCGAAGCCCTGGAGTGATTCGTAGAGGGTCACGTACTGCTGGGTCTGGTCGGGAGTCTGGGTGAACTCGACCGAGTCCCAGTCGCCCGGCACCATCTCGGTGGCGGGCTCGGGCTGCTTGTCCAGGTTGGCAAGGGCCATGCGGTGCGCGGTGTTGGTGACGGCCAGCATCGGCCCATAAGGGCCGCCCAAGGGCGGGAAACCACCCATGGCCAACGCGGTGAGCCGGTCCGTACGGATCGCGAGCTGGAGGCCGGCGAGAGCGAGCCAGGAGTACCCGTAGTAGGCGAACCGGTCGACGCCGGCCGCGTCGGCGACGGCGAGCAGGTCGGCCGCGACCGTGTCGGCGTTGAGGGTGCGGGGCCTTGGGTGCTGGTTGAGGTGGCCCTCGTAGTGGGCGGCGATCACCCGGAATCCGGCGCCGGCGAGGCCGGTCGCGAGGGTGTGGCCGAGGCCGGGGTCGGCGCCCCAGGCGCGCATCTGCTCGGCGGCCTCGCCGTCGATCACGGTCGTGCTGACAGGCAGCAGGACCGCTGGTCCGTCGCCCAGTGTCGTCACGGGCAGGGGTGCCGTGGTCATGTCTGGTTCCTCCATTAACTCTATGCACTGCAAGAAGTAAAAACACTATACACTGCAAGGACTATGGCGGTTGAACCGAACCGGGACGTGAACGCGCACGTCCGACGACTCTGGCGGCACCGCGGCACCACCGTGCCCACCCCGCGCCGCGGCCCACGGCAGCAGCTCGACCTCGACGAGATCCTTCAGACCGGCATCGCTATCGCGGATGCCGAGGGGCTTGCGGCGGTGTCCACCCGGGCGATCGCGGCGAGGTTCGACAAGAGCAGCATGGTCATCTACCCGTACGTCGGGACCAAGGAGAACCTGCTCGCCCTGATGCAGGACCACGCCTCGGCCATGCCCTCCTGGGACGACCCGGGGGCGAGCCTCGCCGACGCGCTCCACGCCTGGGCAGAGGCGCTGTTCGATGTCTACCTGGCCCATCCGTGGCTGACGGACCGGCCGTGGTCGCAGGCCAGCCAAGGACCGAACGAGCAGGACTGGCTCGAACGGCTTCTGCGCATCCTCGACGCGTGGGCCGTCCCGCCCAGCGCCCGCCCGTCGACCGTCACGATGCTGTACGCCACGGTCCGCGCGACCGCCGGCACCGCCGCCGCGTACCAGCGGATGAACCAGCAGGGTATGGCCGAGTGGCGCGAGCGCGCCGAGGCGACCATGAAGCTGATCCCTGACCTGTGCCAGCGGTACCCGATGTCGACCCGCCTCGAACCTGTCACCCCGCGCTGGCAGGACGCCCCCCGCGCTGGCCTTGCCGGCGCCGTCGAGCTCCTCGCGGCGGCACTCGGCTCAGCCGGTGCGGCGGCTGGCCCTCGGCTTGGCTGAGCGCGCTGGTCCCGTAGGAGATTGGATCGCCGGAGATCGGGGATGGGCCAGGGCGCGTCCCCGATGCCGGCGCCGGCTGGCGGGGCGACGCTAGAAGGGTCACAGCGACCGCTAGCAACGGAAAGATCATGGAGACCGTGCACGACTCGTTCCGGACCCAAGGACTCGTCCGGCCGCGGCGGGGGCGCGTCCTCGGCGGCGTCTGCGCCGGGCTGGGGCAGCGCTTCGGCATCGACCCGTGGCCGGCCCGCCTGCTGTTCGTGTTGATCCTGATGACGATCCCCGGCAGTCAGATCCTGCTCTACCCGATCCTCTGGATCCTCATGCCGTCCGAGGCCGAGTCGACCGCGCCCGTCGCGCCCCCGACCTCGCCCATCCCGCCAGCGCCCGCCATCTGACCCAGACGTGTAAAGCGAGGCCCGGGACATGTCCAATCCCCGGGCCTCGCTGCGCCACCGCGTGCGGAGTTTTCCGCATGGTCCAGAGTCCTGCTCGGGGATCGCGTCCCCGAGCGGCCGACGCCCGCCGACACCGGACTGGTCGTCGGGCAGGCGCTGGGTAGCGACCACTCGATCCTCGGACCGCGCACGTGGCGGTGCTGCCCCGATCGCAGGAGCCCGCTTCACGCGTCGCTTGCCGCCGATCCAGGGGAGGGGCGTTAGCTGGCAACCAGGTGGAGGGGGCGGTGCGGGTGGCTGGTGAGGCGGTCGAGCGCGGCCGAGGTCGCCGGGTCGGCGGGCAGGTGGACGATCAGGCGCTGGTCGTCGTCGGCGGCGAGGTCGAGTATCTCGTACGCGAGCCGAAGCATGCCCGCCTCGGGGTGGGCGAGGCGCGTGATGCTGCCCGGGTTCCTGCCGGAGGTGCGCGACGACCTGCACCGCCAACTCGGCGAACGCGACATCCAGCTGCGGCTCGGTACGGGACTGACGGCAGCTCCGGCGACCGAGGCCGGCCGGACCGCGACCTTCACGGTCACCACCACGGACGGCGCCGAGATCACCGCCGACATCTGGTTCCGCGCGCACGGCGTGAGGGCCAACAGCGACTACCTCGCCGATGGCCGGCTCACGACCCGCACCGCGCAGGGACAGGTCCGCGTCACCGAGACGCTCACCGTTCACGGGCACGAGCATGTGTACGCCCTCGGCGACATCACGGACATCGCGGAGACCAAGATGGCCGCGCATGCCATGCAGCACGCCGAGGTCGTGGTGCGGAACATCACGGCCCAGCTGCGCGGGGAGCGGCCGACGGCCACCTACGAACCGTCGTCGACCCCCATGGTGCTGCTGCCACTCGGACCGCGCGGCGGCGTCGGACAGTTCCCCACGCCCGAGGGGCCGATCGCCGTCCCGGCGGCGACGGTCTCCGAGTACAAGGGTGCGGACATGTTCACCGCCCGCTTCATCGAGCAGTTCGGCCCTACCGCCGCCTGAGATAAGGAGGCGGCGTAAGGCGGGCGGTGGCTGGAGGCGCTCCAGCGCGATACGCGGAAATCGGCCGGAGTGCCGGTCAGTGACCGTGCACGATGGCCGCGGCGACCTGATGGATCCGCGCCGTGTCCGGCTGGAACGCCGTGGCGATGTCCGGGTGCAGGCCGGCGTGGGTCTCGCCGATCAGTCGGGCGGCCACCTCGTCGATTCCCTCGCCGTGATAGTCGGCGGACACGACCTCGGTGGCCCGTTGCAGGGCCGAGCTGAGCTGCTCCTCCAACGGCTCGCGCAGCTTCTCCGGCACGGGGTCGAGGTCGGGCTGGTTGAGCGTGACATGCGGTTCCGCCATGCGATCGGGGTACCCGTTTGGACTGTGCCGTCAAACCGTCGACCGGCCCGCCCCGCCGGCGGTGCCGGGCTCGTCGCCGTCACCGCCATCGAAGTCGTCTTGGTCGATGGACCGCATCACGTCGTCGTCCTCGCGCCGGCAGGTCAGGAGTCGGCGCGCTCGTAGATCAGGTGCAGGACGCCGGTGCTGAAGGTTTTCGAGTCGATCAGGCGCAGCGGCACCTGCTCGCCGTCGTCGAAGAGCCGCTTGCCGGAGCCGACCACGATCGGGTGTAGCAGCAGGTGCAGCTCGTCGATGAGTCCTTCGCGCAGCAGCGAGACGACGAGCGTGCCGCTGCCGGTGGTGCTGATCGTGCCGCCGGGCTCCTCCTTCAGGCGGGTCAGTTCCTTGACGACGTCGCCACTGATGAGTGTGGAGTTCTGCCAGTCGGCCGAGGTCAGCGTCTGGGACACGACGTACTTCGGGGTGCTGTTCATGTGTTCCGCGAAGTCGTCGGTCGAGTTCGGCCAGTACTCCGCGAACCCCTCGTAGGTCCGGCGGCCCAGCAGCATGGCCTCGCCCATCATGGCCTGGACGGCGCCGCCCATCTCGTCGTTGAAGTACGGAAAGTGCCACGTCTCGGGGGCCTCCACGACGCCGTCGAGCGAGATGAAGAACCCAGCCACGATCTTTCGCATTGTCTTTCCTCCCGTTGAGCCAAGCTCCATATCGGAACTAGACGGTACAGTACCCAGACGGGTACTAGTCCGTCTAGTACTCTGCGGAAATACGCAAAGAGGAGAGACATGGAGACGAGTACGCAAGGGCGTTCGGCCCGGGCCCGGCAGGCGATCCTGGACGCGGCCACCGCGGTGTTCCTGGAAAAGGGCTACAAGGGCACCAGCATGGACGAGGTCGCGGCCGTGGCAGCGGTGTCCAAGCAGACGGTGTACAAGAACTTCACCGACAAGCGATCGCTGTTCACCGAGATCATCCATCGTGGCCTGGATCGCATCGACGACCTGTTCCGCGACGTGACCGGCTCCCTCGCCGTCACCGAGGATCTGGAGCGGGATCTCATCGCCCTCGCCCGGCAGTTCGTGGCCAACCTGACCCAGCCGCGCCTGCTGCAGTTGCGCCGCCTGGTCATCGCCGAGGCCGACCGCTTTCCCGAACTCGGGCGCTCCTACTACGAACGCGGCCCGGAGCACGTCCACGCCCTACTGGCGGCGGCCTTTTCCGCCCTCGCCGACCGCAAGCTCCTGGTCCTCGACGACCCGATTCTCGCGGCCAACCACTTCACATGGCTGATCACCTCCATCCCGGTCAACCGGGTGATGTTCTGCGGCTCGGGTGAGTCCTTCACCCAAGCCGAGCTGGACCGGTTCGCGGACGAGGCGGTGCGCGTCTTCCTCGCCGCCTACCGCTGACCGGCGCCCACACAGAGCCGGCACCGTCTCGTCCCAGCCGGTGCCGACAGCGGCTCGCAGAATCGCGGCGATGCCCACTATGGACTCTCGCGCGCACCTCGATGTCCTGGGACCGCTGCGGTTCATGTCCGGACCGTAGCCGCGGCCGCCGTACCACGCTGCGGCGGATGTCGGAGCGGAACTCCTGTTCTCTCGTGGCGCCCGGAGCTGGTCTCCCAAACTGATGGACGACGCCGGTTCCGGCCCTCGCCGCGGAACGCGTGGCCGTGCACCGGACCCACCTCAGAACGGAGTATCACCATGAGCACATCGGCGACCAGGGCGAAGGGCAAGGCGCCGTCCGCCACCCCGAAGACCGAGGCCCGGTCGGGCCTGTTCATCGGCAGCTGGGAGATCGGCTCCAGGCTGATCGGGGCACCGCTGCTGACGGTGCACCTCACCTTCGACGCGCCGAGCGGTGCCGTCAGCGGGATCGGTCAGCTGGCCCAGCCCACCTCGCCCCCGATGCATCAGAGCAGCCGGCTGGACGGCGACTACACATACCTGACGGTGATGCCAAACACCAGCCACATCCTGATCACTCTGACCGGGTACCCGGTGCTGTGGTGGCCGTCCAACGGCGGGGTCGGGCCGGTCCTGATGCCGAATCTGCGGCTGCGGATGGTGCTGGAGGCCGACTGGCAGAGCGGCACCGCGAACTTCGAGTACCTCGATGCGGACGGCACCTGGCAGCGGGTCGAGTCGGCCCAGGCCCAGATGCTCTCCAACGTCGACGTCGCCGGTCAGCTTTGACACCGAACGCGTGACTCCGAAGGGGTCAGATGCCGAGCTGCGCGGCCGCGAGGCGCGGGTCGAAGCCGAACGGCAGCTCCAGCCGGTGCCGGCGCAGCAGGTCGGTGTCGGCGAGTAGGTCGACGGTGTCGCCGTCGGCGACGATCCGTCCGGCGTCCAGGATGACCGCGCGTGTGCACAGCTCCAAGGCGTAGGGCAGATCGTGAGTGACCATTAGCAGGGTGACCGGCAGGTCGCGCAGGATCTCGGACAGCTCGCGCCGGGCGGCGGGGTCGAGGTTGGAGGACGGCTCGTCGAGGACGAGGATCTCCGGCCGCATCGCCAGTACGGTGGCGACCGCGACCCGCCGCCGCTGCCCGAACGACAGGTGGTGCGGTGTCTGGCCGCGGTGCTCGGACATCTTCACCGCGGCCAGCGCCTCGTCGACGCGCTGTTGCAGCTCGTCGCCGCGCATGCCGAGGTTGGCCGGGCCGAAGGCGACGTCTTCGGCGACGGTCGGCATGAACAGCTGGTCGTCGGGGTCTTGGAAGACGATGCCGACCCGGCGGCGGATCTCCATCAGCCGGGCGCGGTCAGCGGGGTCGACGGCCAGCCCGCCGACCGCCACCTCGCCGGCGCCGCCGTGCAGGATGCCGTTGAGGTGCAGCACGAGGGTGGTCTTGCCCGCGCCGTTGGGGCCGAGCAGGGCCACCCGCTCGCCGGCCGCGACCCGCAGGTCGACGCCGTGCAGCGCGGCGGAGCCGTCGGGGTAGCTGTAGTGCACGCCGCGCAGGTCGAGGGACAGGGTCATCGCAGTATCGCCGCCACGCCGATGCACGCCGCCGCGGCCGGCAGCGCGGCGGAGGCCACCCACTGGGCGGTCGTGGCGCCGCCGCCCTCCGGCGCCGGCAGCCGGCCGGAGTAGCCGCGCGACAGCATCGCCAGGTAGACCCGCTCGCCGCGTTCGAAGGCTCGCAGGAACAGCGCGCCGACGCTGACCGCGAACGCCTTGACCTGCCACAGGAACCGCGGGTCGTAACCGCGGGAGAGCCGGGCGATGCGCATGCGCCGGGCGTCTTCGGCGAGGATGTCCATGTACCTCAGCATGAACGTCGCGATCTGGGTGAACACGCGCGGGCAGCGCAGCCGGTCCAGACCCAGGAGTAGGTCGCGGGCGGTGGTGGTCGCGGCCAGCAGCAGCGAGGCCAGCACCCCGAGGGTGCCCTTGGCGAAGATGTTCCACGCCCCGTACAGGCCGTCGATCGACAGCGACATGCCCAGCCAGGTGACCCGCTCGCCGTGCCCGGCGAACGGCAGCGCGACCGCCAGCAGTACGAACGGCAGCTCGATGGTGGCTCGCTTCGCGAGCCAGCCCGCCGGCACGCGGGCGAGCGCGGTCACGACCACGATGAGCAAGGCATAGCCGGCGAACGCGACAAATTCGTCGCGCGGTGTCATCACCACGATGATCGTGTACAGCAGGACGGCGACGATCTTCACCTGTGGCGGCAGCCGGTGCACCAGGCTGTCGTGGGCCAGGTGCAGCGGATGCGCGTGACCAGCACCCATCAGTCGTTCCCGGTGCCCGTCCCGCTCTCCGTCCGGTCCTGGCCCCGGCGGCGGACCAGCCAGAACACGCCGGCCCCGAGGCCGAACGTGATCAGCACCCCGAGCGCGCCGGACAGCCCGGTCGACAGGTACTCGTTGTCGATGCCCTTGATCCCGTAGTCGGCTAGCGGGCTGTCGCCCAGCTGGTGGTCTTCTTCCTCCTGCGCCATGCACGTGCCGCCGGTGATCTCGCCTTCGGCGTTGGTGGTGCACCCCTCGCGGGCGGTGTGGTCGAGCCCGTCGGGGCTGGAGGAGGCGAAGTTACTGACCACGCCGGCCAGCAGCAGCGCCACGAGAAGCCCGGCTCCGAGGAACAGCCACGTCCGTCGCTTGGTCATGAGGCACTCCTCATCGCCGGCGTCACGCCCGCGGCCGGGCGGGCCTGCTTGCGGAATCGGCGCAGGGCGTACACCAGGTCGGGGCGGACGCGCGCGACCGTCGCCACCGTGGTGGCTGTGATCAGGCCTTCGCCGATGCCGATCAGCGTGTGCACGCCGGCCATCGTGCCGATGATCGTCGGCAGCGACAGGTCCGTGGTGCCGCCCAGCCAGTACTGCAACACGAAGCCCTGCGAGGCGATCACGACACCGATCACCGAGGCGACGAAGCCGGTGACCGCCAGCCCGGTCGCGGTCTTCGGCAGCACCCGCAGCAGGCCCGCGACCAGCAGATATCCGGCAGCGGTGCCGAGGATCGCCATGTTGGTGATGTTGAGACCGAGCGCCGTCAGCCCGCCGTCGGCGAACAGCAGGCACTGGATGATCAGCACCGTCGACACGCACAGCGCACCGACCCACGGCCCGACCAGTATCACGGCGAGAGTGCCGCCCAGAAGGTGCCCGGACACGCCCGGCAGCACCTGGAAGTTGAGCATCTGCACCGCGAATATGAACGCCGCCACCAGCCCGGCCATCGGCGCCAACCGGTCGTCGAGATCGGCCCGGCCGCGCGCCACGCAGATCGCCAGCGCGATCACGGCGATCAGCGCGAACACCGCCGACACCTGCGCGTTCACGATGCCGTTGGCGATGTGCATCGCCACTGTCTCCATGATCCCCTCCCGGGACGTCGCCGAGCGTCATCAGCGCGCCGCGGACCAGCATATTGGGTGACATGGGCAGCTGCATAGAGGTGGCAAGAGTGGTCGGGCACGCAGCGCGGTGGCGGCTCGCTGATGGTCCGTCCGGATACGTCGCATCACCCGCGGCGAGGGGCTGGGGCCGCAATCTGTCGTCTGAAAGGACGGTGAAAGCGCCGGCGTCTAGCGTCGTGGCGCTGGTTGATCCGATGAGGGGAAGAAAGTGAGCTCACAACGAGCCGGTTGTCTCGTGGCG
The DNA here is from genome assembly GCF_036906915.1 of Micromonospora sp. CPCC 206061. Taxonomy (NCBI): domain Bacteria; kingdom Bacillati; phylum Actinomycetota; class Actinomycetes; order Micromonosporales; family Micromonosporaceae; genus Micromonospora; species Micromonospora sp. CPCC 206061. Next base: position 69,540 of record NZ_JBAKHX010000010.1, on the reverse strand, counting down.
GCTCCGATCGTCGGGCAGCCGGACGAGCGGACCAAGGCGATCCCGCTGACCGAGGCGTGTGGTGCGTCGACGACAGATCAGGTGCAGTTTTGTAGTGGTATGCCACACTCCATCGTGATCGCCAATGACAGGGGGGTGTTGGCGTCGCGAGGGGGAGTCGAGTTCGGCGTACTCGGACCGCTACGGGCCGTGGTCGACGGGCAGCCGGTGCCCGTGCCGGCCGTCAAGCACCGGGCGCTGCTCGGTGCGCTGCTGCTGCGCGCCAACCAGGTCGTGCCGGTCGCCGACCTGCTGGAGTACGTGTGGGCTGAGGCGTCACCTGCCGGCGCGCGCGGTGCCTTGCACACCTACGTGCATCGGCTCCGTCGCGCGTTCGGCCGGCCCGACCTGATCGTCACCCACGGCGATGGGTATGCGATCAACGTGCCTCCGGTGGCGCTCGACCTGCACGAGTTCCGGGCCCTGCTGGAGCAGGCCGACAAGGCGGCGCTCGACGCCGACCCGGTGGCGGAGTCCGGGTGCCTGCGCGCCGCGCTCGCGCTCTGGCGGGGTCGAGTCCTCGCCGACGTGCCGTCCGACGCGCTGCGTGGGCCCGCACAGGCGCTGGAAGAGGAGCGTCTGCGGGTCATCGAGCGCTGCGTGGCGGCGGAACTCGCGGGTGGCAGGCACGCCGACCTGATCTCGGAGCTGCGCGGCCTGGTCGCGGAGCATCCGCTGCGGGAGCGGTTCTGGCAGCAGCTCGTCCTCGCCCTCTCCCGCAGCGGGCGCCAGGCCGACGCGCTGGAGGCGTACCGGGCCATCGACCGGAAGCTGCGGCACGAGCTGGGTATCGAGCCCGGCACGGAGCTGCGCGCGCTGCACCAGGCGGTGCTGACCGGCCAGGTGGAGCCGGTGCCGTCGGCCGGCCGGCCGACGCCGCGTCCCGCCGGACGGTGGAACGCGCTGTGCACACTGCCGCTCGACCTCCGCATGTACGTGGGGCGGGCGGACGTGATCGCGAGGGCGGAGCGCGAGCTGAACCCCCGTGACGCCAGCTTGGTGCCGATGATGGCCATCTGGGGACCGCCGGGTGCCGGCAAGACCGCGTTGGCCGTGCGGATCGCTCATCACCTTCGCGACCGGTTCCCGGATGGCCAGTGGTACGTGCGACTGGCCGGCGCGGGCGGCCTCGGCCGCGACCCGATGGACGTGCTCGCCGAGCTGCTGCAGGTCTCCGGTCTCGACGCGGCTGCGCTTCCCGACCTCCTGGAAGCTCGCGCGGCGCTCCTGCGGTCCCGCCTCGCGGGTCGCCGCGTGCTGCTGCTCCTGGACGATGCCGCCGACGCGGCGCAGGTCCGGCCACTGCTACCCGGTACGGCCGGACCCGTGGTGCTCGTGACCAGCAGGGCGGACCTGCGCGGCCTCGCCGCCCTGCACGACGTCCGGATGGTGACGCTCGACGTGCTGCCCCCGCAGGACGCGCACACGCTGCTCGCGGAGCTCGTCCCCGACGTGGCGAGCGAGTCACCGGACCTGATGGCCGAGCTGGCGCGGCTGTGCGGCTACCTGCCGCTGGCGCTGCGGCTGGCCGCCGCGAACCTCATCCGGCGGCCACGCGCCGACGTGGCGGACTACGTGCGGCAGATGCGGGCCGGGGACCGGCTGCGCTACCTGGCCGTCGCGGGCGATCCGCAGGCGGCGGTACGCGCCACGTTCGCGCTCTCGTACGAGGCGCTGCCGCCGCCGGTCCAGCGCCTGTTCCGCCTGCTCGGCGTGGTACCGGGCGGGGACTTCACCCGGGAAACGGTGGCGGCGCTGCTCGGGGTCGCGCCGCCGGAGGCCGAGGACCTGCTGGACCATCTGGCCGCGCGGAGCCTCGTACAGCAGCACCGCGCCGGGCGGCACCAGCTGCACGACCTGTTGCGGATGTACGCGGCTGAGCGGGCCGCGGCCGAGGAGCCCGACGCCGAACGGCTGGCCGCGCTAGGCCGGCTCTTCGACCACTACCTGCGGGCGGTGGACGCGGCCGGCGCGACCCTGTATCCGGACCTGGTCCGGCTCAGCCGGCCGGTGCCCGACGCGGCCACCGGGATACGCTTCCGGACCGCCGCCGACGCGCTGTCCTACCTGGACACCGAAGCGCAGAACCTGGCAGCGGTCATCGCGGCCGCCGAGGACACGTTACCGGCGTACGCGTGGCACCTGGCGGACGCGCTGCGCGGCTACTTCCACTCGCATAGCACCACCGAGCAGTGGCGGGCCGCGGTCAGCGCCGGGCTCGGAGCGGCCGACCGCGCCGGCCACCTGCCTGCGCAGGCTGCCATGCACCTGAGCCTGGGCACCCTGTTCTGGCACCTGTCCCGGTACCCGGAGGCGCTCGACGAGATGGAGCAGGCCCGGATCGCGAGCCACACCGCCGGGCTGCCCGCCATCGAGGGCGCCGCACTGAGCAACCTGGGTGTGGTTCGCCTGGAGCTGGGGCACCTTGCCAAGGCCGCCGAACTCTTCCGCGAGGTTCTGGCCCTGCCCAGCGCCAGCGGCCAGGAGTTCGTCACGGCGAACGCCCTCGTGAACCTCGGCGGCACCTACCTGGAGATGGGTGACATGGCGGCGGCCGAGGACGCCAGCGCGCGGGCGCGTGATCTCTGCGACCGCATCAACTCCCCGCACTCCGGCGCCGTCGCCCGCGCCAACCTCGGCCAGGTGTACCGGGTGCTGTACCGGCTGGAAGAGGCCGCCACGCTGCTCGGCGAGGCCAAGGCCGCGTTCGACGACCTACGCTCCGCGGCGGACACCGCGGAGGCGATGGCGAACCTGGCGTCGGTGTACCGCGACGCCGGGCGCCTCGACGAGGCGCTGGCAACGGCGAACGCGGCGGTGGCCGAGGCGCGCGACCTCGACGTGCCGCGCGTCGCCGCGGAGACCCTGGTCGCGCGGGGCGGCGTGCACCTCGTCCGGGAGGAGTATTCGGCCGCCGCCGAGTCGTTCCGCGAGGCGTTGCGCCTGGTGGGCGACGGCGGCCAGCGTCGCAGCGCCACCAAGGCCCGCATCGGCCTGGCGCACACGAGCCGCCAGCTGGGCGACCCGGCCGCCGGCACGGTGTTCGCTCGGCAGGCTCTGGCCGACGCCCAGGAGTACGGTCTCGGGCTCCAGCACGGGGTCGCCCTTACCGCGCTGGCCTTCGCCGAGCTGGCCAGCGGCGACCTGGACGCCGCTGAGCGGCACGCGCGGGAGGCCGTCGAAGTCCACGAGGGCACCGGGTACGTGCTCGGCGGCCGCCATGCCCGGCAGGCGCTCGACGAGGTGGCACAGGCCCGGCGCCAGGTGCCGCGTTGATACCGCTACGGGATGGCGGCGGCGACGATGTTGGCGACAGCGGCGCGCATGGGGTCGGGGTTGGCCCAGCTCCAGTTCGGGTGGGCGCGGTTGGTCAGCAGGACCAGTACGAGCTTGCGGCGAGGTTCGACCAGCAGTGAGGTGCCGGTGAAGCCGGTGTGGCCGAAGGTGGCCGCGGCGGAGAGCCGGCCCATGAACCACGGCTGGCGCAGGGTGAGGCCGAGGCCGTGGTCCGAGGGGCGTCCTGGGCGGTCGGGGTCGATCGCCGGCAGGCCCTGGTTGTGGTTGGCGAGCATCTTCCGCACGGTCGCGGCGGTGAGCAGGCCCTTGCCACCGTTCAGGAGGGCCTGCCCGATCGCGGCGACGTCCTTGGCGGTGGCGAAGATGCCGGCACTGCCCGCGACGCCGCCCATCTGATTGGCGACGTCGTCGTGGACGACGCCGCGTAGCAGGCCGCGTGACGAGCGGGCGTCGGTAGCGACCAGTCGCTGGGCTTGATCGTGGGAGTTGAGCCAGGTGAGCGGTTTGAACCCGGTGTCGCGCAGGCCGAGTGGACCGGTGATGCCGTCCTTGAGCGCCTTGTCGAGGGATTGGCCGGTGACCTTCTCGACCAGCATGGCCGCGACCATGAGACCGACGCTGGAGTACCGGTACGCGTCACCAGGCGTGGCACCGCTGATCAGCGGCGTGGCCAGTACCGCCTTGCGTTTGGCGGCCAGGTTGGGCAGGCCGGCGACCTTGGCGCCGACGGGGAGGGCGCTGGTGTGTGTGAGCAGCATCTGGACGGTGACCTTGTCCTTGCCCGCGCCGCTGAAGTCGGGCAGGTAGCTGGCGACCGGTGCGGCCAGGTCCAGCCTGCCCTTCTCGACCTGCTGGAGAACGAGGATGGACGCGTACACCTTGGTGAGCGAGGCGAGGTCGAAGATGGAGTCCCGGTACATCGGCACCCGCTTGGCCTCGGACAGCTCGACCGGTCCGGCGCCGTAGCGCAGCGCGTGCCCGACCGCGATGTGACAGTCGACCCGTCCGTTGATCATGACGAGTGCCGTCGCGCCGGCGTAGGTGGGGTGTTTGGGGTTCTCTGGAGTGGGCTTGAGGAACCGGCGCAGCTCGGCGGCCAGTTTCGCCTCGTAGGCGGCGACGGGTCGGGGTTTGGCGGCTCCCGCGGACGGTGTCGCGGTGGCGGTGGGCGCGGGCTTGATCCCGGCGGCGCCGGCGCCGGAGGCCTCCGGGCCGGTGGAGGCGTCCAGGCCGTCCGTCCAGACCGGGGACGACTGGCTGGCGCAGCCGGCCAGGCCGGCCGCCACCGCGGCCAGCCCGGCGCTGATGACGCCACGACGCGAAATGGACACGGCGTGATCGTGCCATGGGGCACGAGGGCAGGAAAGAGAGGGTCGTACGACGGTCTCAGATCGGTCCGGTCAGAAGTCGTCGTCGAAGCTGACCGTGCCGCTCACCCCGACCTGGTACGCGGACACCCGCCGTTCGAAGAAGTTCGACAGTTCCTGCACGTCCTGCAGTTCCATGAACGCGAACGGGTTCTTGCTGCCGTACATCGGCTCGATGCCCAGCACGGCGAGCCGCCGGTCGGCGACGTGCTGCAGGTACTCGCGCATGTCGCCCAGCGACATGCCGGACACGCCCTGTTCGAGCAGATCGGCCGCGAACTGCACCTCGCACTCGACAGCCTCGGCGAGCATGTCCCTGACCTGCTGCTCCATCTCGGCGTCGAACAGGTCCGGCTCCTCCTGGCGCACGGTGTCCACCACGTCGAACGCGAATGCCATATGCATTGATTCGTCGCGGAACACCCAGTTGGTGCCGCTGGCGAGGCCGTGCAGCAGGCCACGGGAGCGCAGGTAGTAGACGTACGCGAAGGCGCCGTAGAAGAACAGGCCCTCGATGCAGGCGGCGAAGCAGATCAGGTTGAGCAGGAACGCCCGCCGGTCGTCCCGGGTCTTCAGCTCGCGCAGCTCGAAGATCGAGTCGATCCACTTGAAGCAGAACTCGGCCTTGCGGGCGATCGAGGGAATGTTCTCCACCGCGGCGAACGCCTCGAACCGCTCCTGCTCGTCCGGTACGTACGTGTCGAGCAGGTTCAGGTAGAACTGGACGTGTACCGCCTCTTCGAACAGCTGCCGCGACAGGTAGAGCCGTCCCTCGGGCGAGTTGACGTGCTGGTAGAGGTTGAGCACGAGGTTGTTGGCGACGATGGTGTCGCCGGTGGCGAAGAACGCGACCAGCCGGCTGACCAGGTGCTTCTCCGCGGGGGAGAGCTTCGACAGGTCGGCGAGGTCGGAGTGCAGGTCCACCTCCTCGACCGTCCAGGTGTTCTTGATGGCGTCCTTGAAGCGGTCGAAGAAGTGCGGATACCGCATGGGCCGCAGGGTCAGGTCCATGCCCGGGTCGAGCAGCATCATTGGCACGCCTCGCAGGTCTCGGGGTTCTCCAGGGAGCAGGCCACGTCGTCGGAGACGACTGAGACGTTGGAGCCGTCGGTGACTGCTGCTACCTGGGTGGTGATGGCGACGGTGGCCTGCTGGATCCGGGTCGCCGGTCGCGACCGCAGGTAATAGGTCGTCTTCAGTCCGGCTTTCCAGGCGTACAGGTACATCGATGAGAGCTTGCCGATGGTGGGCGCGCTCAGGAACAGGTTCAGCGACTGCGACTGGTCGATGTACGGCGCGCGGGCGGCGGCCAGGTCGATCAGGGAGCGCTGCGGCAGTTCCCAGGCGGTGCGGAACAGCTCGCGAACGTCGGCGGGCAGGTCCGCGATGCCTTGCACGGACCCCTCGGCCCGCTTGATCTGCTCGCGGATCGGCGCCGTCCACAGCCCGCGCGCCTTCAGCTCGCGTACCAGATAGGTGTTGATCTGAAGGAACTCGCCCGACATGGTCTCGCGCTTGAACAGGTTGGACACCTGCGGCTCGATGCACTCGTAGCAGCCGGCGATGGAGGCGATCGTGGCCGTCGGCGCGATCGCGACCACCAGCGAGTTGCGCAGGCCGGTCGCCGCGATCTTCGATCGCAGCGCCGCCCACCGATCGGTCTGCGACGGTTCGACGCCCCACAGGTCCGGGTGCAGCTCACCCTGGGCGGCGCGGGTTTCCGGGTACGCCGGATGCGTGCCGAACCGCTCGGCCAACTCGGCGGACGTCTCCAGCGCGGACAGGAAGATCTCCTCCTGTACCCGGGTGGACAGCTCCCGGGCGGCGTCCGCGTCGAACGGTAACCGGAGCGTGAAGAACGCGTCCTGCAGGCCCATCAGCCCGAGGCCAACCGGCCGCCACCGCGGGTTCGACGCCGCCGCCTGCGCGGACGGGTAGAAGTTGATGTCGATGACCCGGTCCAGGAAGAGGACCGCGGTGCGCACCGTCGCACGCAGCTTCTTCCAGTCGACTCCGTCGGCGGTGACGTGCGCGCCCAGGTTGATCGAGCCCAGGTTGCACACCGCCGTCTCGTCGTCGCCGTTGACCTCGAGGATCTCGGTGCACAGGTTCGACAGGTGGATGGTGTTGCCCGGGGCGCCGGTCTGGTTGGACAGCCGGTTCGACGCGTCCTTGAACGTCATCCACCCGTTGCCGGTCTGCGCCAGGGTGCGCATCATCCGCCCGTACAGGTCACGGGCCTTGACCGTCTTGACCGCCTTCTTCTCGGCCGCGCGGTAGGCCTCCTCGAACTCCTCGCCGTACAGGTCGGGCAGCTCCGGCGCGTCGCTCGGGTCGATCAGGGACCAGTCGGCGTCGGCCTCGACGCGGCGCATGAACTCGTCCGGGATCCAGTTGGCCAGGTTCAGGTTGTGCGTGCGGCGGGCGTCCTCGCCGGTGTTGTCGCGCAGTTCGAGGAACTCCTCGATGTCCGGGTGCCAGGGTTCGAGATAGACGCAGGCGGCGCCCTTGCGCCGGCCTCCCTGGTTGACCGCGGCCACGCCGGCGTCGAGGGTCTTGAGGAACGGCACGATGCCGTTGGACTTGCCGTTCGTGCCGCGGATCAGCGCGCCCCGGCCGCGGACGCGGGACCAGGAGATGCCGATGCCGCCGGAGAACTTCGACAGCTTCGCGACCTGGTGATAGCGCTCGTAGATCGAGTCGAGCTCGTCGCGCGGCGAGTCGACCAGGAAGCAGGACGACATCTGGGTGTGCCGGGTGCCCGAATTGAACAGCGTCGGCGAGCTGGGCAGGTAGGCCAGGCTGGACATCAGCCGGTAGAAGCCGATCGCCTCGGCCGGCGTCTCGGACAGGCCGCAGGCCACGCGCAGCAACCAGTACTGCGGCGTCTCCACCACCAGCCGGGACCGCGGATGGCGCAGCAGGTACCGGTCGGCGACCGTGCGCAGCCCGAAGTACTCGAACCGCAGGTCCGCGTCGGGATCGACGGCGTCGTCGAGCTTGCGCGCGTTGCGGGCCACGAACTCGGCGGTCTCGTCGCCGATCAGCCCCTGCTGGTGCGCGTGGCGGATCGACTGGCTGAAGCTCGCCACCCCCTGGCCGCGGACCTCCTTGTCCACGAACGCGGCCAGCAGCCGCGCCGCCAGCTTCGAGTACTGCGGCTCCTCACCGATCAGCTCGGCCGCCGTCTGGATCGACAGCCGGTCCAGTTCGGCCGTGGTGGCCCCGTCGTACAGCCCGCTGATGGTCTTGGTCGCGACCCGCAGCGGGTCAACCTCGGCCAGGTCGTCCACCCACCGCTCGACCGCTCTAACGATCTTGTTGACGTCTACCGGTTCGCTGTCGCCGTTGCGCTTGCGGACCCGCATGACTGTCATGTCCCCCTACCCTCCGCTTCTGCCGAGGTCGCCGGTGCGCAGGGGGACGCCCCACCGGCCCGTGGCGCGGACCGGCTGATGGCGTCGGCCGTCCCGCGCGGCCTTCGACCACCGCACGCCCGGTGGCGTGCGGTGCGCTGGCAGGTCTTCGGACTCGCGGGCATGACCACGGATGGTCATCTACTGGCCGTCGCTTCCCAGGCCGGCAAAGGCCCAGTGCTTGGTTGACGGCGGTCGTTCCCACTCACCGCTGCGGGGCAGTCCCGGACTCACACCGGGGTTCCCTCTTGCCTCGACCGTCCTGGCGGGACGGTCGAACCAGCTGCAGGCAACACCATATATGGGTGTCAGCTCAAAATCACAACACCAGATGGTGTGTCGGGTGTGTCGCTCGGCTCGGGAGCGCGCCGTCAGGCGGTTTCGACGACCCGGTTCTCCCAGGCCCAGGCGGCGATCTCGACGCGGTTGCGCAGACCGAGCTTCGTCTGGATGGTCGACACGTGGCTTTTGACCGTACTCAGGGAGATGAACAGTTCGGCGCCGATCTCCAGGTTGGTGCGGCCGCGTGCGATCTCCCGGACGACCTCCATTTCGCGGTCCGACAGCGACGGTAGCGTCCTGTCGGGTTCTCGTCCGGGCCTGGTCAGGTGGCGTAGTAGCCGTACGGTGATCGACGGGGCTCCTGACAGCTGACGGCCGGCGACTCTCCGACGCCGCCTTCAACCAGTGCCTCGACAACGCCCCGAAGACCGGCGCCACCGGCAGGTTCGGTGACACCGCGGTATGCCTCGGCGAACTCGGCCTCCACATCGACGTGGAACACCAGCCCAACCAGCGATTCTGGCCGTTCCAATGGATCGAACTGGGGCTGTATCTCGGGCTTGGCGCACTGCTCGCGGCGGTCGGTCTGTGGCGCATCCAGCGCCGGGTCAGCTAGGGCGACTGCTTTTGTGGTCGAGCGGCGACGAGACGCGGGCGCGTCGCACCGGCTGAAGATCCGTTTTCTCCCGGCGAGCGGCGGGTACAGGCAGGCGCATGAGTAGCAAACGGCATCCAGTCGATCGCGACACCGCCACCGATCAGCGCCGGTCCGGTGCCGACGGGGACGAGGGCCGCGACGAACAGCGCGCCCGAACGGCGGCGCCGGACACCGACGCCGCCGCGCCCTTCAGCGGAAACGAGGACAGGAACCGTGATCGACGGGACGAACCCGGCGACAGGTAACGCCGTCAGCTGGCCTGGGTGCCCGACCGCCGCCAGGCCAGCATCCCGAACGCCAGGCCAGCGAGGCCCGTGATCAGACCGGCTACGCCGGCCGCGGCGTACCAGCCGGAGGCGCCGTCGTCCGAGCTCGTGTCGGCCAGGTCGGCGTTCGCGTTCACGACCGCCGCGCCGGTACCGGCCGGCTGCGCGGCTGCCTTGGTCAGCTTGAGGATCGGCGCGGGGTGCTCCGGCTCCTCCTGCCCCGCCTGGGGCTCCTCGATCCAGCGCACGACCTCGCCGTTGGAGTACGTCTGGAGGGCCTTGAAGGTGATCCGGTCCACTTCGGGCAGCGGGCCGGCGGAGACCTCGAACTCCTGGAACTGACCCGGCTTGACCTCATTGCCAGGGGCCGCCGTCCAAGTGATCTTCGAGACCGCCTCGGTGACCTCGCTGTCGTGGACCTTCAACGGCGTCGCTAGCTTCGTGCGCTCGACCGTGGCGGTCCAGCCGGGTGTCGGCCGGGTCGAGACCGAGGCGATCGCCGTCTGCGTCGGGATCGTCACCTCGACCTTCACCGTCGAGGCGTTGTCGCGCTCGTTCGGCACCCGAAACGCCAGCTTCGCGTAGCCGCCCTGCGTCGCCTCCCGCGGGTTCACCGTCACGTGCGCGGACGCCGGGCCCACGCCAATGCCCAGGCCCGCCACGGCACCGGCCAGCACCGCGACCCCGAGCCCGGCTGCCATCCGTACGCGCATCTGCACTCCTTCACCAACCGCCGGGCTCGCCCGGCGAGAATCCATGGACCGTCCGAGAGGTAGTCGTGGATCATGTCCGGTTGGTTCCCGCGGGATCGGCGTCGACGCCGGACCGCCCGGCACGGCGGCGGCCATCACCATCGAACCGCCGACACCGAGTGCGGTCTGGGCGCCGATCAGCAGGCCCGGCGTCGGCGCGAACGCCGGCCCGGTTAGGCCGTCTCCGGTGTCACCAGCTCGACCTCGTTTTCCATGAGGGCGTCCAGGAGGTCGGGCGGTGGGGTGGAGTCGGTGACGAGGTAGTCGGCGCCGCCGAGCTCGGATACCTGGGCGAAGAGCCGGCGGCCGAACTTCGACGAGTCGGCCAGGATCGCCACACGCGCCGCCCGAGAGATCATTTCCCGCATCATCGCGGCCTCGGCGAGGTTGCTCGTCGTGTATCCGGCGACGGCCGAGACGGCGCCGACCCCGATCAGCGCCAGGTCGCAGCTGATGTCGAGCTCGCTGCCGCCGGCGGTGCGGAAGCTGACGGGCCCGGCGGTCGCGAGCGTGAGCGTGCGGACGGCGCCGCCGAAGACGTACACGTCGCGGATGGCGGCCGGTGACAGCGCCGGGGGTACGAGCAGGCTGTTCGTCGCGACGGTGAGGTCGCGGTGGTTGCGCAGGCTCTTGGCGACGGCGAGCGTGGTGGTCCCGCCGTTGAGCATGATGACGGACCCGTTCTCCACCAGGGACGCCGCGAGTACCGCGATCTTCTCCTTCTCGCGCTTCTCCATGTTGAGCCGCGCGTCGACGGTCCGGTCGACCCGGGAGAATGTCGACTGGCTGACCGCCCCGCCGTAGGTGCGGACCAGTACCCCGTCGGCGCTGAGCTGGTCGAGGTCGCGCCGGATGGTGTCGATGGAGACACCGAAGCGCTCGGCGAGCGCGTTGACCGTGACCTCTCCGGTCTCCGCGACGTAGGCCGCCAACTGGGCCTTGCGCCCCGCGGGCAGGCGGCGCTGCCGATCCTCTTTGTCCACGGTCACTGGCCCTCCAGCCTCAGAACGAGCTTAGAACGGCAGGGTACAGCATCGTACTGCCCGTTTCATGCAGTGTTGTGCTGGCATCGGCATGGGTCGGTGGCGGCCAGTGCCACATTCCACCCTACTTTCCGATTTGCTCCGCAGTACTTTGCATTCTCTAGCCGGTTCTTGCAGTAGTGGGTCTTGTGAGTGATGTAACGTGCTGTTAACGTGGCGCAGACCAGCATAGAGCGGTAACACCTTGACATAGAAGGAGTTCGGCATGACCCGACGGAGGCACCTATTCGGGGTGATAGCGGTGGCCGCGTTGGTCGGCACCACCGTGGTGGGGTGCGGCGGTTCTGACGAGACCAGCGCGGACGGCACCGTCACGCTCGAGTTCGCGCAGTGGTGGGCGCCGGAGCTTCCGGCGGGATCGTTCGACAAGCTCATGACCGAGTTCACGGCGCAGAACCCGAATATCAAGGTCAAGCTGTTGAGTGGGCCGTATGCGTCCACCAAGCAGCAGTTGGTGTCCGGCGCGGCGTCCAAGACGCTGCCTGACGTCGTGGGCCTCGACGGCGCGTGGGTGAACGACTTCGCCAAGCAGGGCGCGATCGCTGACCTGACCTCGCTCATGGGCGACGCGAAGTACGACTCGAGCCAGCTCGCGAGCCAGATCCAGCTCGAGGGGAAGACCTACATGATCCCCGTGGTGAACTTCGTGTACCCGCTGTTCGTCAACAACGACCTGCTCTCGAAGGCCGGTATCACCACGCCGCCGAGCACGCGTACTGAGTTCCTGGACGCGGCGAAGAAGATCACCGCGACCGGGGGGAACGTCAAGGGCTGGGCTCTTCCACTCGACACCGCCGTGCCCAACGGCGTGCAGAACGACGTGATGTCGTGGCTGTGGGCGTCGGGCGGCTCCATGCTCACCAAGGACGGTAAGCCCGACCTGACCAACGCGCAGGTCAAGAGCACCATCGAGTACGTCAAGAGCCTGAATGACGCGAACGTCATCGCCCCCGGCTCGCTCACCATGAAAGAGCAGGACAAGGTCGAGAAGTTCACCACCGGCCAGGTGGGCATGGTGATCGACTCCTTGGCGCACATCACGCTGATCAAGAAGAACAACCCCTCGCTGAACTTCACGGTGCTGCCGATTCCGGCCGAGGACGGCTACACCGGCAAGCGCGGCATCCCGTACGCGTCGTGGGGCATCGGCGTCGCCGGCTCCTCCAAGCACAAGGCCGAGGCGTTCAAGCTCGTCGAGTTCCTGATGAGCAAGGAGAAGAACGCGGAGCTGAGCACGCTGGCGAACGGCTTCCCGGGCAACAAGACCGCCGAGCCGGACTTCACCAACAGCGACCCGCTGTTCAAGACGGCCTTCGACATCTACCAGGCGGGCTACCCGGCCAACGAGTTCGTGGGCCTGCCGAAGTCCGAGGACCTCATGCGCAGCTTCGACGAGCAGCTGCAGCTCACTCTCACCGGCAAGCAGAGCGTCGACGACACGCTCAGCAAGGCGCAAGAGGCCTGGGCGTCGGTGCTCTGAGGCTTTCCATACATCGGGGCCGCGTCGACACCGCGGCGCGGCCCCGACACGAGGAGACATCGATGGATTCCGCGAAACTGGATCACGCGCCGCCCCCGCCCCCGCCGGTGGCGGCGGTCGCGCCGCAGACCCGGGCCGCTCGCCGGGGCAGAGCGCGGCGTTTCCTGACGAAGAGCGGCGCCCCGTTCGGCTATCTCTCGCCGACGATGATATTGATCTTCGTGCTGATGATCATCCCCATCGTGATGGTCATCAGCTACTCGTTCAAAGACAACGTGATCGTCCAGCAGAACTCGGTCTTCGTCGGCTTCGCCAACTACACCACGGTGCTCACCGACCCGGACTTCCTGGCCGCGCTGAAGAACACCTTCGTCTTCATCACCGTGAGCACCGTCGCGCACCTCGTTCTCGGGCTGGGGTTCGCGATGATGCTCAACACGTCGCTGTTGAGCGGCGTGACGAAAACCATCTTCCGCATCATCTACATCCTGCCGTGGCTGTTCACGGTCGCCGTGATCGCGGTCATCTGGCGCCTCATGCTCGACCCGTCCGGAGTGGTCAACTACCTGCTGACCACGCTCGGCAGGATGCAGGAGGGCGTGAACTGGCTCTCCGACCCGGGCAAAGCGCTCTGGGCGCTGACGTTCATCAACGTCTGGGCCGGCTTTCCGTTCTTCATGATCAGCATCCTCGCCGGGCTCCAGGGAATCTCGGGTGACCTGTACGAGGCGGCCTCCGTCGACGGCGCCAGCCCGATCCGGCAGTTCTGGAACGTGACGATCCCGCAGCTGCGACCGGTACTGATCAGCATGGCCGTGCTCGATCTCATCTGGACCTCGCAGCAGTTCGCTCTCATCTGGATGACGACGGGCGGCGGACCGCTGAATGTCACGGAGATGCTCAGCACGTACACCTACAAGCAAGCCTTCAGCAGTTACGAGTTCGCCACCGCGTCCGCGGCGGCGGTCATCGTTCTGCTGCTCACGATGGTCCTCGCGTTCTTCTACGTCCGCCTGCAAAAGGAGAGGTGATCGCGTGCCCGCCCGCAAGAGCGTGCTCACCCGCAAGAGGCGACGCCTCGGCGCGAAGATCGCCGTGTTCACCGGCCTGTGTATCGGCGCCGCCTTCGCCGGCCTGCCGGTCGTGTGGATGCTGTCGACGTCGTTCAAGCCCAACGGCGAGGTCTTCGCGGTGCCGCCGAAGCTGCTCAGCAAGAACTTCTCGTTCGACGCCTACACCGCCATCCTCGGCGACGGCGCCCAGCTGAGGTTCTTCCTCAACAGCTACATCGTCGCGCTCGCGGTGACCGCGCTGACGCTGTTCGTGGCGATCCTGGCGGCGTACGGGTTCAGCCGCTACGAGTTCCCGCTCAAACGCTCCATCAACGCGGTGATCGTCAGCGTGCAGGCCGTGCCACCGATCACGCTCGTCATTCCCTACTTCGGCCTGGTGGTGACGCTCGGCCTGTACAACACCTATCCCGGGCTGATCCTCACGCACATGGTGTTCACGCTGCCCTACGCGATCATCATGATGACGGCTTACTTCAACACCCTGCCCAAGGAACTGGACGAGTCCGTCAAGGTCGACGGGGCGTCGAGTTGGACGGCGCTGTGGCGGGTTCTGGTGCCCGTCTCGGTGCCGGGAATGGTCGCCGTCGGCGTGTACACGTTCATGATCTCCTGGAACGAGTACCTCTTCGCGTTGACGCTCACCCGCACCGACGACATGCGAACCGTGCCCATCGGCATCCAGCTTCTGATGGGCCAGCACTCCTACGAGTGGAACCAGATGATGGCCATGAGCATCCTGGGGTCCATCCCGGTCCTCATCCTGTTCCTGCTCTTCCAGCGGCGATTCATCGGCGGCCTCACCTCCGGCGCCGTCAAGGCATGACCCTCCCGCTCGCGAGCGGGAACCAACCCCAGAAGGAGAACGCAGCAATGCTGACGACCGGCAAGGCGATCCTGGACGTGGCGCACGAGAAAAACTTCGCCGTGCCTGCCTTCAACATCAGCGACTACGCCATGTTCAACGGCATCGTGGACATCAGCGAGGAGAAGAACGCGCCGCTGTTCATCGGGGTCCATCCCGACGAGGTCAAGCACATCGGCCACGACGTCATCGCCGCGATGACGCAGCGAGCCCACCGCTCGTCCGTGCCGATCGCGATCCACTGGGACCACGGCGCGACCTACGAGGAGACGCTGACCGCCATCAAGATTGGCTTCACCTCGGTGATGATCGACGCGTCGCTACAGCCCTTTGAGGACAACGTCGCGATCTCCAGGAAGGTCACCGAGACCGCGCACGCGGTCGGCCTGTCGGTCGAGGCGGAGCTCGGGACGATCGGCAAGACCGACGGCGAGGCCGAAGCCGGCACCGACACCATCATCTACACCGACCCGATCGACGCCGTGACCTTCGTCAAGCAGACGGGGGTCGACAGCCTCGCCGTTGCCATCGGCACCTATCACGGCCTGTACCCGAAGACCCTGAAGCCGGAGCTCAAGCTCGACCTGCTCAAGGAGATCAAGGACCGGGTGCGGATCCCGCTGGTGCTGCACGGCGGCTCGGGCAACCCGGACGACGAGATCGCGCAGGCGGTCCGGCTCGGCATCAACAAAATCAACATCTCCAGCGACATCAAGGTGGCCTACCACGACAAGATGCGTGAGGTCCTCGCCGACGCCGGCCTGCGCGAGCCGCTCAGCATCCAACCGCCGGCGATCGAGGCCATGAAGCTCGTCGCGGCGCACAAAATCGACCTCTTCGAGGCGACCGGCAAGGCATCCCTTTACTGACATGAGCACTGAGCCAGTTGGCGCTCCCTCCGCTCGCGCGGGTCAGGCGCCCTTTGTGCCGCCTTGTAGCCGCCAGTCGCTTCGGTCGCTGCGCTCCCTGCGCTTTGTGTCGGCTGCGGGCGGCGGCGCATGACCGTCGTCCTGGGCCTCGGGGGAGGCGTCGACTATGAGCTCAAGCTGTCCGCGCCGGTCATGGAGCGGCTCGTCGGCGAGTACCGGATCGGCGACGACGAGCTGACCTCGCCGGTCGCGGTGACCACCGAGCGTGAGCTGGTCATCTCGATCCTCGCGTACCTGAAGAAGGGCGGAGGGGGCGAGCATTTCGTCGCCTCCTCCGCGTGCCTGAGCGCGTTCGCGGAGCGTTTCCCCACCCGCACGACGCTGGGGGGAACGTCGGTGCGCGCGGCCAAGGAGATGAGCCGGCTGGGCGTACCGTCCACTCTGCACCTGGTCAGCATCAACGATGTGATCCGCCAGCTGTTGCCGGCGGGCTGCGACTACATCTGCAGCGACGACCGGGACACGTTCTACCCGCACCTGATCGTGCAGTACGACCAGGACCTGCGCGTCCGGGCGGGCGACATCGACATCCGTGCGCCGTTTCCAAACCGCCTCATCTACGTCAACGACCCTGCGAACGGTTCGATGCTGCTCAGCCCCGGGCTCGGCGAACTGCTGCGCACCGCGCGGGTCTTTCTCATCTCGGGATTCAACGCGATACGCGACGGCGGGCTGCTCGACCGCCGTCTGTCCACATTGAGCGGCCACATGCGACACCTGCCCGTTGGCGCCGTCGTCTACTACGAGGACGCCGGCTTCCACGAGCCGGAACTCAGCGGACGGGTCCGCGACGCGCTTGTTCCCACCATCGGCGTCTACGGGTTGAACGAGGACGAGATGCAGTCGTACCTGGGCCGCACCGTCGACCTACTCTCCGTGGCCGAGGTGGCCGACGCGTTCGAGTCACTGCGCGCGCTCATTCCAGCTCCGACGCTGGTGGTGCACACCAAGTACTGGGCGGCGGCGTTCGGGGAGGACGCCGGCCGGTACGCGGAGCCGCTGAACGGGGGCATCGTTGTCGCGAGCACCCGGTACAGCCACGGCGACGAGTACACCGACCAGGACTACGAGCTCATGCGGCACCGGCCGAGGCGGCCGGAGGCGTTGGCGTTCGCCGCGGCCCTGGAAGACCGGATGGGCGCGGCCGTTCGCTGCGTGCCCGGCTTCCGGCTCGACGTCGCCGAGCCGACCACCATCGGTCTGGGCGACGCCTTCGTCGGCGGCTTCCTCGCCGCGACGCGCCTCAGGGCCTGGCAATAGCCGTTTCACGGGTCACGGGGCTGGACAGGTCGTCCGCGGCGCGCCGGACGAGAGCGGAGCCCGTCCCCGTCCGGCGCGTTCCCTTCCACGTTCAGCGTTTCCGATCTCAACCTGGCCGCCGGGCGGTCGTCGTTCCGGCTGGCCCGGTGACGGTCACCTTGCCGCCGGCGAAGTCGAGGGTCACGTCCGGGCCGGTTCCGGTCGGGTCGTCTGGGCGGTACCTGTTCTTCCCGACCGGTACCAGCGTCAGGGCCGGTGGCTCGGTAGGCAACTCCACCGCCCCGATGTTGCTGTGGTCGTCGACCGCGTACCAGCCGAGCCGCGGACCGTCGCGGGTGGTCAAGGCGACATATGTACGCATCTCGCCTTCGGCGATGATGGTGCCGCCGAGGGCCACCGCGGAGATCGGTCCGTGCTCGGCTTCTATGGCCTGGCGCTCGTCGCGGCCCTCCCGGGTCTTGCCGGCGAGCATGGAGAGTACGCGCTTCTCGTGCGCTCGCAGGTCGTCGGCGAAGTAGCGGCCGCGCGGCGGGAACAGTGCACCGACAGCGTCGGCGCCGGTGGCCGAGATCCTCGGCCGGTTGTCGGCAACGGTCACCTCCAACGACCCTCCGGTGTCCAGCCGGTACTTCCCGGCGATCGCGGCCGGGTCGCCACCGCCGGCCGGCGCGGTCGGCGTCGGCAGCGGGTCGCCGGCCACCAGCGCCGATACCGTCGCGCCCAGCAGCTTTTCGGCCGTGAGCACCGATCGGTTGGACGACATGGCGATCACCTGGTCCCGCTCGGGAATCCACACGACCGCCACGTTGTGGCCGATGTCGCCGCCACCGCCGGCGATGCCCACGATCGGCTTGCCGTACGCCGAGGCGTCGAACGCCATCCAGCCGCCCAGCGTGTATGACCGGCCATCGCCCACCGGGAACCCCGGTTCGCTGGCGAGCTTGGCCGTCGCCGGCGTCACCAGCGTGGTGCGGAACAGCGCGTGCACCCAGGTGGCCAGTTCCCTGGTGGTCATCGCCAGCGAGCCGTTGCCCTCCGTCGTCCAGTACGGACCGGGGAAGTCGCCCGATCCGCCGGGCTTGCCGTCGTCGAGGTACCCGACCGCGCGGGGTCCGGCGGCGGCCGGCTGGCCGCTCCCGAAACCGCCGGTGACCGCACCGCCGGGCAGGGTAAGGACGTGCGCGAGGGTGTAGTCGCGGTATGACATACCGGACACGGTGTCGATGACGACCGCCAACAGCGTGTATCCGGCGTTGGAGTAGGCATGGCCCTTACCGGGTGGGAACACCAACTCCAGCTTGTTGATCGCGGCGATCGCGCCGGCCCGGTCGAGCGGCTGGTCATCGGCGCCGATCGAACCGCCGATCCCGCTGGTGTGCAGCAGCACCTGGCGTACCGTCGCCTTGGCCACCGGCCCGACGATCGCCGGCACCAGCTTGCCGACCGGGTCGTCGAGGGACAGCTTCCCGCCCTCGGCGAGCTTGAGGATAGCGGTGGCGGTGAATGCCTTGGTGACCGATCCGATGTGGTACACCGTGTCGGCGGTGTTCCGGGCGCCGGTGGCGTCGTCGGCCGTACCGTAGCCGGCGAGGCACTCGAACCGGCCACCGGTCGACAAGGCGACGGCGCCGCTGAACCCGGCCCGGGCCCACGCGCCGAATGCCGCGTCCAGCTTCCCGTCACACTGCGGGTTCGCCGAGCCGGGCGGACGATCTGGCGCCGGGTCGTCGGCGGTACAGGCCGCCGTCACGGCCAGCATCGCGCCGAGCACCAGCGCTGCCGTCGCCGTCCGTGTGGCGCCGCTTCTTCGGCGCCCGGGCAGCCGTAGCGGAGGTAGCCATTGCCGAAGGCGCTGCACAGGCGTGTTCATGCCGCGAGCGTAGGAACGGGGCTGCGAACGTGATGTTAACGAGACCCGGCGCCATGTCAGGACGGCTGATACCCGGCTCACGACAGCCGTCCTCCAGGTGGAACCGCAGGGCAAAGGCCAGCCGGCACAGGTGACCGTCCAGGGTGGACTCCGCCGCCTGCCGGCACAGGGCGATCAGGATGAAGTGGCGCAGATGGATACCGGCTCGTCGCGTCCGTTGTGTACTTCGACGACGAACACGCCGGCCATCGGGAGGAGGTGCGCGACGGTGCCCGGCCAGGCGGGCGTGCATAGGCTATGGACGATGACCAGCGATGTGATCGAGTACTACAGGCGGTTCCTCGCTGACCGGTGGGACATCCGGGCTGGCTCTGGCCGAGCGCCTCACCGGAGTACGCCTGACCGGGACGCTGCTGGAAGGCACGTTCCGTCGGGCCGTGCTGCGGCCGGTGCCCCAGGACCTCGTGCCCGAGAGCGTGGTCGGCCATCCAGCGCTCGACGAGCCGTTCGTCCGCGCGGTGCTGGCCGCGCCCACGGCCGGCAAGATTCCCGCCATCAACCGGTACCTGGCCGAGGTGATCGCCCGCGACACGGGCATCGACGACGTGCCGGAGGTGCGTGCGGCCCTGGATGCGTTGCGCGCCGGGAGTCCGGGTCCCGCACTACGCCAGCGGGTGCGGCACCTCGTCGAGCGATACCGGCAAGGGATCCGGGAAGGGCGTGAGTCGCTGGAGCGCGTACACGCCGCGTCGGGCATCGTGGCCGCGCTCGACCCGGATCCGATCAAGGGCAGCGGCGAGGTGTTCGGAGCCGCCTCCTACACGCTGCGCGCCTCGCACCACCGCGTCCAGTACATCGTCCTGCAGCGATGCCGGGACTGTGCGGTGTCTCAGGAGCGGTGGAGGTCAGCGGTGGACGATACTGTCCTAGGACGCTGTAGAGGTGGTGCGGTGACTCACTCGCGCCTGGCCTCGCCGATCAAGGGCGATCGCATCGATCAAGGGCAAACGCACGTGGATCTGAGATCCAACCACGTGCGTTTGCCCTTGATCGACGGAGAAGGCGCGGAGAAGGCGCGGAGAAGGCGCGGAGAAGGCGCGGAGAAGGCGCGGAGGACGTCGCGGGGAGGGCGGGGGAGGGTGGAGAAGCGGGGTTAGGCTCTGCGGTACTTCTCCCACCAGGTGAAGGACGCGCGGTACGCCGTCGGGGTGTCGTCGGCGGCGTGGTTGGCCAAGCCGTTCTTGCCGAAGTAGTAGTCATGGATCTGGTTGCGGGCGGCCGATGCCAGGTCCGGGTCGGAGACGGCGGCGGCGTGGATGTGGTACGGCCACGATCCCTGGGAAGGGTTGCGCAGCCAGGCGGCGAATCCGACCGTGCGTAGGGCGCGCACGGTCTCCCAGCGTTGTGTGGTGGTCATGCTGGTCACCGAGATGTCGACGACCCCGCCGCCGTCGTGGGTGCCGGCGGAGCTGGGGTTCGCCGAGGTGTAGGAGCCTTGGGATAGGACCAGGTTCCACGACAGCATGGCGTCGGCGGCCGCCAGCATGTTGCGGGTGCGGGTGTTTACCCGCCGGCCGCCGTACGTGTCGGTGCGCGAGCCGGTGGACACGGCCCTGGTCACGGTGTACCGGCCGTTTCCGAGCGCGGTCAGCGAGCTGGGTCCCGGTATGCCGTTGGCGTCGATGCCGGTGTAGCCGAGGGAGCGTTGCCACGCGGCGTACGACGAGATCGTCGAGGTGCCGTAGTGCCCGTCGACGGCGCCGGAGGTGAGCAGGCCCTTGGCGTTCAGCGCCCGCTCGACCTCGATCACGTGGGCGCTGGCTCCGGGTGTGAGCCCGGTGTTGGCCTTGGGCGGGTCGACCTGGGAGGCCAGCAGCACCATCTCCATGTCGACGACTGGGAGGGCGTGCGCCTCGGTGGCAAGCACGGTGCTCGCACCGACGGCGGCTGCCGCCGTGACCGCACCACGCGCGAGTACCCGTCTCCTGGTCCAACCCATGCCGAGCTCCGTTCTCTGCATTCACCAACACGGATGGCTGGAATCTACAGGTATGCGGAACGAGTTGGCAAAAAGTTTCAGCGGACGCGGTGGCCTTCGCGGAACACGGCCGCCACGTCGAGCAGCGCCCGCGGCCTCGTCAGCGGGTCACCGGCGACGGCGAGGATGTCGGCGTCGAGCCCGGGTGCGAGGCGGCCCTTCCGGTCCTCGACCCGGCACAGCCGGGCCGCCCGGGACGTGGCCGCCTCCAACGCCTCCGCCGCGGACCATCCCTGGGTCTCGATGAGCATGAGCACCGAGTACGGCAGGACGTCGTGCGGCTTTGACGGCCCGATGCCCGCGTCGCTGCTGCAAACGATCGTGACCCCGGCCTGCTTCATCCGCCTGAAGAGGGCGGTGAACTCCTCCAGCCGCGCGGCGATCCGGGGCGGCGGGACGGCCCCGGGGCGTACACCCAGGGTCGCGCAGACCATGACGCCGGACCGGGCGATCGCCTCGATGACGTCGGGCAGCGGCTCCACGCCGTCCTCCGTCATGAACGAGCAGTGTTCGATCGAGTCGAATCCGGCCGTGACGGCGTCGGCGATCGCCCGGCCGCTGTGGGCGTGGGCGGTCGCCGGCAGGCCGAACCTGTGGGCCTCCTCGGCAGCCGCCCGCAGCTCGTCGAGGCCGAACTGCGGCAGGTGGGGACGCGTGCCAGGAGTCATCTCGCCGCCGCTGGCCATCACCTTGATGACGTCGACGCCGCGCTCGGCGTGGGCGCGCACCGCGGCCCGGACGCCGTCGACCCCGGCCGCCTCGCCGCCCAGGTACCAGCAGTGGCCGCGCGGTGTGGTGATGGGCGGTCCCGCGGCAAGCACCTGGGGACCGGACGTCGACTCTCCGGCGAGCTCCTCGCGCAGGCGCAGCGCGAGGTAGTCGCGGTCGCCGAGGTCGCGCACCGTGGTGATACCGGCCGCCAGCGCGGTGCGGGCGGCGGCGCGCATGCCGTCGAGGACCTCGCCGTCGCTCGCGGACGCGAGCGAACCCACAGGGTCCGTGCTGGCGTCGAAAGCCAGATGCGTGTGCGCGTCGATCAGGCCCGGCAGCAGTGTGGCGTCCGGAAGGTCGACCACGTCGGCGCCCGCCGGCACCTCTCCGCTGGCCCGTACGGCCGCGACGCGGCCGTCGGCGACGAGGAGGGTGGGTTTTTCGACCAGGACCGGGCTAAGCCCGTCGAACAGCCGGGCCGCGCGGATCGCCAGCATCCGTCCGAGCCTCCTGTACCTGGATGATCATCCACGGTGTCGCGTACCTAGAATTCGGCGGGTGCGGACGAGGACATTGGCGATCACGGTACTGCTGCGCCCTGGACGACCTTCGAGCACTGAGTAGACGTCTGCTTCGCGCGGCTACGCGGGCCGCGTGGTTACACCCGTCGTTTCAGGGCGTACAGGGACAGTGGCGCGAAGACGACGACTATCGCGGCCGCCCATACCAGGGACCAGACGACCGAGTTGGCCGCCGGGCCGCCGATCATGAGGCCGCGGGCGGCGTCGGCGAGATGCGTGACCGGGTTGAGCTTCACCCAGGCCTGCAACCAGCCGGGCATGGTGTCGGTCCGCACGAACACGTTGCTGACGAAGGTGACCGGGAACAGCGCGGTGAAGCCGAACAGCTGCACCTTCTCCGGGTCTTTGGCCAGGACGCCGACCAGCACCGACACCCAGGAGAAGGCCAGTGCGAACGTCAGCAGCAGGGCGACGGCCGCGAGCAGACCGGCCAGGTTGGTGCCGATACGAAAGCCCAGGATCATGCCGACGACGAGCAACAGCAAGATCGACCACGCCTGCTTGACCTGGTCCGCGATGATCCTGCCGGCCAGCGGCGCCCACCGCGCGATCGGCAGCGAGCGCAACCGGTCGAACACGCCCTTGGTCAGGTCGGTGTTGAGGCCGGTGCCGACGTACATCGTGACGAACAGCATGTTCATCACGATGATGCCGGGCAGCGCGAACGTGAGGTAGTCGCCGGTCGAGCCGGCGATGGCGCCGCCGAACACGTAGGTGAACAGCAGCACGAACATGATCGGCTGGATGCTGTAGTCGCCCAGCTCCCATGGGTTGTGTCGCACCTGCACGATCGTGCGCCAGGCGAGGGTGAGCGTCTGCGAAAGCCCTTCGCCCAGGCTGACATGCGGCTTGATCAGCGGGGTGGCCGGTCCGGCCACGGTGGCGGTGGTCATGCCACGCTCCCTTCGGGCTCGCCGTTCGTCTCGGTATCTTCGGCGGGACGCCCGGTCAGTGACAGGAACACCTCGTTGAGGCTGGAGCTGCGCAGCGCCAGTTCGGCCAGGACGACGCCGGCGTCGTCGAGGCGCCGCACGACGCCCGGCAGCACCGCCGGGTCGGCCACCGGCACCGTCACCAGCTGGCCCTTCACCTCCGGCTCGCCGCGGGCCAGTTCGCTCACCACGTCGACCACGACCGCTACATGAGACGCGTCCGCGGGCCTCACCGCGAGCGTCTGGGCGCCGGCCTTCGCTTTCAGTTCGTCCGGTGTGCCGGTGGCGATGACGCGCCCGTGGTCGATGACCACGATCTCGTCGGCGAGCTCGTCGGCCTCGTCCAGGTACTGCGTGGTGAGCAGCACGGTGACGCCGCCGGCGACCATCACCCGGATGAGCTCCCACAGCTCGGCCCTGGCTCGGGGGTCCAGCCCGGTGGTGGGTTCGTCGAGGTACAGCATCGGCGGCCGGCCGACGAGGCTGGCGGCCAGGTCGAGCCGGCGCCGCATGCCGCCGGAGTATGTCTTCGCCGCGCGGCCGGCCGCGTCGGTGAGGTCGAACTGGGCCAGCAACTCCCGGCCCCGTGCCTTGGCCTGTGCCCGTGGCATGCCGAGCAGCCGCCCGATGAGCAGAAGGTTCTCCGCGCCGGTCAACGTCTCGTCGACGGAGGCGTACTGGCCGGTCATCCCGATCAGCTGGCGCACCTGGTGCGCCTGCCGGACGACGTCGTAGCCGCCCACCGTGGCGTGTCCGGCGTCCGGCTGTAACAGCGTGGCCAGGACCCGCGCCGCGGTCGTCTTGCCGGCGCCATTCGGCCCCAGTAGGCCGAGCACCGTGCCGGTCCGGACCGCTAGATCGACCCCTGCCAGCGCGGTCGTCTCGCCGAACCGCTTGACCAGCCCTTCTGCCCAGATCGCATGCGTCATGACAGCCCCATTTCGTCGGCGCACTCTCCACCATGCCCCATGTCCGAGATCCAAGTCGCCCCGTTACTCCGCGCGTTGACATAACAAGACTCCTTTACCAAGGAGTCTTGAGCAAGGTACCTTGCTTACATGTCCGAGGAGATGACCGCGCGTAGTGCCAAGGCGCTGCGCGCGCTGGCCCACCCGTTGCGGTGGAAGCTGATCGACCTTGTGGGCCGCGAGGAGACCGCCACCGCGACCCGTTGCGCCGACGAGCTCGGCGAAAGCGTCGCGAGCTGCTCTTACCACCTGAACATCCTCGCCAAGTACGGCTTCGTCGAGCAGGCGCCCAGCGGGCCCGGCCGCGAGAAGCCGTGGCGCCTGACCAGCTTCAACCAGAACCTCTCCGGCGAGGGCCTCGGCGTCGACGGCGAGCTCGCCGCTCAGGCCGCCACCGAGGTTTTCCTCGACCACGAGCTGAACCGGATGAAGGAACGCCTTCGGCGGCAGGCCCTGGAGCCGGCCGAGTGGCGCGACGCGGTGAGCTTCGCGGGGGTGACGACCGCGCTGACCGCGGAGGAACTACGCGAGGTCACCGCCGCGCTGAGCGAGGTCGCGCAGCGCTTCGCCCGCCGCGCCAGCGACCGCGGCGCGATCCCCGCCGGCGCCCGGGAGGTCCGCATCTTCTTCTCGACCTCGGTCGCCCCACCACCGAAGACCTCCCGGGGAGGCGCCGAATGAGCGGCCAACTGGACATGGTCGCGCGGGCCGAACAGCTGTCGCGATCGCAGCACTGGCAACAGGCCGCGCTCGAATGGCAGGCCGTGGTCGCGGTGAACCCGGTCAACGGGGTTTACTGGGACCGGCTGGCCGAGGCCCGGTTCTCGACTGGCGATTACGCCGGCGCCCTGACCGCCTACCAGCGGGCGGAAGCACTCGGAGTCTGGCCGGTCCGCGGCCCTGAGCGGGTGCCGATCACCTCGATCTTTCCCGGCGAGATCGCGTACCGGATCGCCTCCTGCCACGCGCTGCTCGGCGACACCGACGAGGCTTTGGCCGCGCTGGCGAGGGCGGTGCGCCAGCAGCTGCGCGATCTCGACCGGGCCGCCACCGACACCCACCTGGCATCGCTGCACGACGACCCGCGGTTTCGCGACCTGCTCGGCGCCGGCGGCCACGGCGCCGCACTGTCGCGAGTGGATGGATGGCGCGCCGACCTACGCACACTGCGCCGCGAGATCGACCGCCGGATACCGTTTCGGGAGGTCGTCGACGCCGCCTTCGCCGCCGCCGTCGCCAACCTGGATCGCGCCATCCCCGACCTGGACGACGCGCGGATCGTGGTCGAGATGTGGCGGCTGCTGCGGCGACTCGGCGACGGCCACGCCCGCATCGACACCAGCCAGGCGTTTCCCGACTGGTCACGCTGCCTGCCGATCTGGTTCTTCCTGTTCGACGAGGGCCTGTTCATCCCGCAGGCCGAACCGCGCTACGAAAGCCTGCTGGGTGCGCAGGTCATGGCGATCGACGGGCGACCCGTGCCCAAGGTGGTCGACGCCCTCGACCCCCTGCTGACCCGCGACAATGACTACGGACCGATGGCGAACGCGCCGATCTGGATGCGGCAGCCCGCGTTCCTGCACGCCGTCGACGTCGCCGACGACCCTAGCGTGCTCACCCTCACCGTGCGCCTGGCAGGCGGCGGCGTCCGCGACGTCACCGTGGCCGCCGAAGCCGCACCGAAGCCGCACCCGTGGCCGTCATGGTGCACGCCGACGTCGCTGCGCTTCACCGGCGGCACGCACGGGCCCGCGTATCTGCGCGACGTCGACAACCGCTACTGGTTCGAGTATCTGCCGGCCGAGAACCTGGTGTACTTCCAGTTCAACAGCATCGGCGACAAGCCCGACGAGCCGCTGGCCGCGTTCTATCAGCGAATGTTCACCGCTATCGACGACCACGACGCCGCGACCCTCGTTGTCGACCTGCGGTGGAACGGCGGTGGAAACACCTTCCTCGCCGAACCACTCGTCCACCACATCATCCGACGCGAGCGGATCAACCGGCACGGTGGCCTGTTCGTCATCATCGGCCGAAACACGTTCTCCGCCGCCCAGAACACCACCACCTTCCTCGACCGGCACACCCGCGCTGTGTTCGTCGGCGAACCCACCGGCTCCCGCCCCAACTTCGTGGGCGAGACCGTGCCGTTCCGCCTGCCCTACAGCGCCATCGAGGTCAATGTGTCCGACCTGTACTGGCAGACTTCCTGGCCCACCGACCGCCGCACCGCCATCGCCCCCGACATCTACGCCCCGCCCACCTTCGCCGCCTACCGCGCCAACCGTGACCCGGCGATGGACGCGATCCTCACCCAGCTCGGCTCTGACCACCATGAGCCAGAGCCAGATCCAGTCTCAGCTCAGCCGGACCCAGCAGGCGATCCAGCGGACGGCAGGCGTCGCGCCGGCCCTGTTCCGCCCGCCGTACGGGAAGATCGGCATTGACTGTCATGATTGCCGTCGCTACGATGCGCGACATGGGTAAGCGCTTTCCTGTGGTATTTGCGATTGCCGGCCTCACCGGCGCGATGCTCGTCATGTCGGCATCCGTAGCCCACGCGGCGCCCATGCGCTACGAGGCGGAGAGCTCCCCGGCCGTGTGCTCGGGCACCATCGACTCCAACTGGACCGGCTACTCCGGCAGCGGCTTCTGCAACGGCGCCAACTCCACCAGCGGGTACGCGCAATTCACGGTGAACGCCTCGGCGTCCGGCACAGCGACGCTGGGCATCCGGTTCGCCAACGGGACCACCGGGGCGCGCCCGGCCAACCTGCTCGTCAACGGCGCGACCGTCCAGACGCCGTCCTTCGAGGGCACCGGAGCATGGTCGACCTGGGTCACCAAGACTGTGACCGTGTCCGTCAACGCCGGCACCAACACGATCCGGCTGAACCCGACCGCCGCGGCCGGACTGCCGAACCTCGACTACCTCGACTTCGAGGTCGGCGGCGGCGAGCCGCAACCAACCACCGCGCTGTACGTGGCGACCAATGGCAACGACAGCAACGCGGGCACGCTGAGCGCGCCGCTGGCAACCATCCAGCGGGCGGTCGACCTGGCACAGCCCGGCTACACCATCTACATCCGCGGCGGCACCTACGCACCGAGCACCAACATCCAGATCCTGAAGAACGGCACGTCGAGCGCGCCCATCACGATGCGCAACTACAACAACGAACGGGTCATCCTCGACGGCGAGAACATGCCGTACACCCCGGGCGCGGTCGACTCCAGCATCCCGCGGCCCGAACGCGGCGCCATCCACATCGAGGGCGACTGGTGGCGGCTGATCGGCCTGGAAATCATCCGCGGCCCGTACGGCGTCTTCGGTCTGGACTCCAGCAACAACTACTACGAGCGGCTGGTCACCCGGGACAACTACGAGTCCGGCTTCCACCTGTTCCTGACCTCGAGCAACAACCAAATCATCAACCTGGACTCGTACGGCAACCGCGACCCGCGCAACAACGGCGAGAGCGCCGACGGCTTGGCCATCAAGGAAGGCTCCGGCACCGGCAACGTCGTACGCGGAGCCCGGCTGTGGAACAACTCCGACGACGGGCTGGACTGGTGGATGTTCTCCTCGCCCATCCTGGTGGAGAACAGCCTCGCCTGGGGCAACGGCTTCAACCGCTGGAACCTGCCGAACTTCACCGGTGACGGCAACGGCTTCAAGCTCGGCGGCAACGGCGTGGTCGGCAACCACACCGTGCGCAACAGCATGACGTGGGACAACGCCGTCAGCGGTTTCATCGACAACAACAACCCCGGCCAGCACCGCATCGAACGCTGCACCGCGTGGGACAACCCAGGGACCGGCTTCGACTTCGACCGCTCCGACAGCACGCTGACCAACAACCTCTCGGTCGCCAACGGCACCGCCGTCTCGCTGGGCGCCAACTCCAGCGGCTCGGCCAACTCGTGGGACATCGGCGGTAGTTGGTCGCTGGCCAACACCAACCCCAGCACCATCACCGGGCCGCGCAACGCCGACGGCTCGATCCCGTCCTCCACCTTCCTGCGCCCGTCCAACGGCGCCGACGTCGGCGCCCGATTCTGAGCCAGCCCCAGGTCATCCGTAGTCTGCACGTCTGGAACATCGGATGACAGGGGTTCGTGATGTCCGTGCTCTGGTACGCCGAGCCCGCGACGCACTGGGAGACACAGGCGCTGCCGATCGGCAACGGCGCGCTCGGCGCCATGGTGTTCGGCGGCGTGGCGGTCGAGACCGTGCAGTTCAACGAGAAGACGCTGTGGACCGGTGGCCCGGGCTCGGCGTGGGGGTACGACTTCGGCAACTGGTCCGCGCCGCGCCCCGGCG
Organism: Micromonospora sp. CPCC 206061; assembly: GCF_036906915.1. Taxonomy (NCBI): domain Bacteria; kingdom Bacillati; phylum Actinomycetota; class Actinomycetes; order Micromonosporales; family Micromonosporaceae; genus Micromonospora; species Micromonospora sp. CPCC 206061. The sequence goes on along the minus strand of NZ_JBAKHX010000010.1, from coordinate 41,392 downwards.
CGATCGAGCGGGTGCGGCGAGACCTCGACGCGCGGCAGCGGCTCGACCCGAACGAGGTCTGCGAGGTGCTCGGCCAGCCCAAGAGCGGCTTCGGGGCCTACCAGCCCTTTGGCGAGCTCACGCTGCGCCTACCCGCCGACCCGGGCGCGGTCGGGGAGTACCGCCGCGAGCTCGACATCACCCGCGCGGTCGCGCGCGTGTCCTATCTGGACGGCGACGTCCGCCATACCCGCGAGTACTTCGCCAGCTACCCGGACGGGGCACTCGTCGTGCGGTTCGACGCCGACCGGCCGGGCAGGGTCGCGTTCACCGCGGGCGTCCGCGCACCCGACAACCGCGTGAAGAGCATGGCCGTCGAGGGCGGGCGCATCACGTTCGCGGGTGCGCTGACTGACAACAAGCTCAGGTTCGAAGCCCAGATCCTGGTACGCCACGAGGGCGGCTCGCGCACCGACAACCCGGACGGCACGGTTACCGTCGACGGCGCCGACGCGGCCACGCTCATCCTCTGCGCCGGCACCGACTACTCCGACCGGTATCCAACGTATCGCGGACCCGACCCGCACGCCGCCGTCACGGCAGCGGTCGGCCGGGCCGCCGCCAAGCCGTACGAGGACCTGCTGGCTCGGCATGTCGCCGACCACCGGGAGCTGTTCGACCGGGTGACGCTCGACATCGCACAGTCGATGCCGGCGATCCCGACGGACGAGCTGCTGCGGGCGTACCGGGGCGGCGCGACGCCCGCGGACAGGGCGTTGGAGGCGCTGTACTTCCAGTACGGACGCTACCTGCTCATAGCCTCATCCCGGAGCGGGTCGCTGCCGGCCAACCTGCAGGGCGTGTGGAACAACTCGACCAGCCCGCCGTGGGACGCCGACTATCACGTCAACATCAACCTGCAGATGAACTACTGGCCGGCCGAGACCACCAACCTGTCCGAGACCACCGGGCCGCTGTTCGACTACGTCGACGCGATGGTGCCGCCGGGCCGGCACACCGCGCGGCACATGTTCGGCAGCCGTGGCTGGGTGGTACACAACGAGACCAACCCGTACGGCTTCACGGGCGTGCACGACTGGCCCACCGCGTTCTGGTTTCCAGAGGCCGGGGCCTGGCTGGCGCTGCACTACTGGGAGCACTACCTGTTCACCAGGGACGAGACGTTCCTGCGCGAGCGGGCGTACCCGATGATGCGGGACCTGGCCCAGTTCTGGCTGGACGAGCTGGTGGTCGACCCGTGCGACGGCACGCTGGTGGTTTCGCCGAGCTTCTCGCCCGAGCACGGTGACTTCACCGCCGGCGCCTCGATGTCCCAGCAGATCGTGTGGGGCCTGTTCACCAACGTGCTCGAAGCGGGCGACGTGCTCGGCGGCGACGCCGCGTTTCTGGCTGATGTGCGCTCCGCGCTGGGGCGGCTCGACCCGGGAACCCACGTCGGTTCGTGGGGACAGCTACGGGAGTGGAAGGGCGACTGGGACGGCCCGACCGACCAGCACCGGCATGTGTCGCACCTGTTCGCCCTGCATCCGGGCAACCAGATCGCCCCGCTGACAGATCCCGAGTACGCCGCCGCGGCCACGGTGTCGCTGACCGCCCGCGGCGACGGCGGCACCGGCTGGAGCAAGGCCTGGAAAATCAATTTCTGGTCGCGGCTGCTGGACGGCGACCGCGCACACAAGATGCTGACCGAACAGCTGCGGTTCAGCACGCTCGCCAACCTCTGGGACACCCACCCGCCGTTCCAGATCGACGGAAACTTCGGCGCGACCGCGGGCGTGGCCGAGATGCTGCTGCAGAGCCACACCGGCGACGTACACGTGCTGCCCGCCCTGCCCGGAGCCTGGCCCGACGGCTCGGTCACGGGCCTGCGCGCCCGAGGCGACCTAACGCTCGACGTGCGCTGGGCCGGCGGCGCGGCCCGGGAGATCGCGTTGACCGCGGGCGCCACCGGCCCGGTGGCGTTGCGCAGCCCGCTGTTCGCCGGCCCGCACCGGCTGCTCGACGCGACCACCGACAGCGTGGTGCGAGCCGCCGGCAGCGGCGAGCGGGTGACGTTCACCGCCCACAAGGGACACCGGTACGTCGCCACGGCCGGCTCGGCGGTCGGAGCAGGGCTCTTGCGCGGCGACGACGGCGTAGCAGGGGCGTAACGGGCGCAAAGCTGGGCGACGTTCCTTGACGTTGTCGACATGATTGCTAACAATCGTGTGGACATTAGGAGGGAACATGGCCGACAGCGCGCCCGCCCATCCGACTCCCACGGCCTTGGCCCGGGAACTGGTCGCCACCGCGTATGACACGCACGTCCACGTCGCGCCTGACGTGATGAAACGCCGCATCGACGACGTGACCCTCGCGCGCCGGTTCGCCGAGGTGGGCATGGCCGGCTTCGTCCTGAAATCGCACTACGTGCCGACCGCCGAGCGGGCCGAGGTGGTGCGCGGCGTCGTGCCCGGCGTGGACGTGCTGGGCGCCCTCACGCTCAACGGCTCGGTCGGCGGGCTGAACCCGGTGGCTGTCGAGATCGCCGGACGGCAGGGCGCCCGGGTGGTCTGGCTGCCGACAGTGGACTGTGCGAACGAGCGCGCCAGTCGGGCCACCCTGCCGCCGGGGGCACCAGCGCCGATGTGGGCAGCGCTCCAGGACGAGCTTGCCGAGCAGGGGATCGTCGCGCCAACGATCGAGGTGGTCGACGAGGACGGCGGGATCGTGCCCGAGCTGCGGGCCGTCTTCGCCGTCATCGCCAAGCACGACATGGTGCTGGCGACCGGGCACCTCAGCGGTACCGAGATCGTGGCCGCCGTGGACGCGGCGTCCGGCGCCGGCGTCCGGCGCATCATCGTGACCCACCCGGAGTTCACCTCGCAGCAGCTCGACGTGGCGACCCAGCGTCACCTCGCCGCGCGCGGCGCCCTGCTCGAACGCTGCTTCACCACCCCGTACACCGGCAAGGTCTCGTGGGACCTCGTCTTCGAGCACATCCGCGCGGTCGGGCCGGAGCACTCGATCCTGTCCAGCGACCTCGGCCAGCCGTTCAACCCGCCCGTCGAGGACGGGCTCGCGCTCCTCGCGGACCGCCTGCTGGCGGCCGGGTTCACGGCGGACGAGGTGCACACCATGGCCGTGACCAACAGCCGCAAGGTGATCGCGCCATGAGCCCAGCGAGCCCTGCGCTCGAAGTGCGAGGGCTCTCCAAGGCGCCGCCTTCGGCCTCGGCTGCCGTACAGGCCCGGGACAAGCTGCGCGAGGCGATCCTCCGCGGCGAGTACCTGCCGGGCGAACGCCTGGTGGAGGCTCAGCTGTGTGAGCGTCTCGGCGTGAGCCGCTTCAACGCGCGGACGGCCCTGCAGGACCTCGTCGCTGAGGGTCTGGTCGAAATCCAGCGCAACAAGGGCGCCCACGTGCGCAAGGTGTCCATCGACGAGGCCGTCGAGATCACCGAGGTGCGGATGGTGCTCGAGGGCCTGGTCGCGGCGCGGGCGGCCGAGCGGGTCACCCCCGAGCAGGCCGCCGAGCTGGAGGAGATCGGCCAGCTCATGCGGCGCGCCGTCGAGGCGGAGGAGTTCCGCCACTACAGCGACCTCAACCAGCGCCTGCACTCACTGGTGCGGCGGATCGCCGGCCACACCACCGCCGACCGGCTCATCGAGACACTGCGCGGGCAGTTGGTGCGGCACCAGTACATGCTGTCCCTGCTGCCTGGGCGGCCGGCGGTGTCGCTGCCGCAGCACGAGCGGATCATCGCGGCGATCCGCGCCGGCGACGCCAAGGAGGCGGAGGCGGCGATGCGTGACCACATCAGCAGCGTCGTCGTCGCGATGCGCGGCATGGACGTGCTCGGCGGCCTGCCCTGACCGGCACATCGGCGCGGGGTGGACATCCCCGCTGGACGCCGCGCGATACGCCCAAGGACGAGATTGTCGACACGGCTTCCCCAAGTACGCCGTCGAGGAGGAACGATGCACTACGTGGTGCGGTGTGTCGATCGCGCCGAACCTGAGACCGTCGCCGCCCTTCGGGACGCGGGCGTCGCCGCGGCCCACGAGGCGGCCGGCCGGATCGGTCTGCTAGGCCCGGCGATCCAGGCACGCCAGGCAGGCGTCGTGATCGCCGGTTCGGCGATCACTGTGTCGTGCCATCCCGGCGACAATCTCATGATCCACGCCGCGGTCGAGGTCTGCCGCCCCGGCGATGTGCTGGTGGTGACGACGACGTCGCCGTCGACCGACGGCATGTTCGGCGACCTGCTGGCGACATCGCTCATGTCTCGCGGTGTCGTCGGCCTGGTGATCGACGCGGGCGTGCGAGACCTCGCCTCACTGCGCGAGATGCGCTTCCCGGTCTGGTCGCGGGCCGTGCACGCGCAGGGAACGGTGAAGGCCAGTCCCGGCTCGGTGAACATCCCGGTCGTCGCCGACGGGCAGATCGTGCGGCCCGGCGACATCATCGTCGCCGACGACGACGGCGTCCTCGCCCTACCGGCCGCCTCGGGGCCAAGGGTCGCCGACGCCGCGGCGAAGCGCATGGCCAACGAGGCCACGAAGCGCGAGCAACTTGCCGGCGGCGTGCTTGGGGTGGACATGTACAACCTCCGTCAACTGCTCGCCCAGCTCGGCGTGGAGTACGTCGACCGGCTACCGGACGACGATGGGGGCATGACCAGGCCAGCCGACTGATGCGCATCGCCGTACTCGGGCTCGGCGAAGGGGGCGGCGCGATCGCGCGCGACCTCGCCGCCGCCGCACGCGATCTGCTCATCGCTCTACGAGACCAGGAAGCAGGAGCATGATCATCGACTGTCACGGTCACTACACGACCGCGCCGGCCGCGCACACCACCTGGCGAGAAGTCCAGCAGGCGGCGTTCCGGGCAGGCGAGTCGCCTCCCGCGTACCCCACCGTCTCCGACGACGAGATCCGAGAGTCGATCGAGGGCAGCCAGCTGCGCCTGATGCGCGAACGCGGCATCGATCTCACCATCTTTTCGCCCCGCGCTTCTGCGATGGGCCACCATTTCGGTGACGAGGCGGTCAGCCTCGCCTGGACGCGGGCCTGCAACGACCTCATCGCCCGGGTCGTGAAGCTCTACCCCGAACATTTCATCGGCGCCTGCCAGCTTCCGCAGTCCGTCGGTGTCCCGATTTCACACGCCGTCGCGGAACTGCGGCGCTGTGTGGAGGAGCTGGGCTTCGTGGGCTGCAACCTCAACCCCGATCCCAGCGGCGGCCATTGGACGTCACCACCGCTCACCGACGCCAGCTGGTATCCGCTCTACGAAGCCATGGTCGAGTTGGACGTCCCCGCGATGGTCCACGTCTCCGCGGTCACCAACCCGAACTTCCACGCCACCGGATCCCACTACCTCAACGCCGACACGACGGCGTTCATGCAGTTGCTCCAAGCGGACCTGTTCAAGGATTTCCCCGACCTACGTCTCATCGTTCCCCATGGCGGCGGCGCGGTGCCCTACCACTGGGGACGGTTCCGCGGGCTCACCGACATGCTCGGTCGGCCGTCCCTCGATGAGTCGGTGATGGGCAACGTCTTCTTCGACACCTGCGTCTATCACCAGCCGGGCGTCAACCTGCTCTTCGAGGTCGTCGACGTCGACAACATCCTGTTCGGCTCCGAAATGGTCGGCGCGGTCCGCGGAATCGACCCGCGGACCGGCCACTACTTCGACGACACGCGGCGCTACGTCGAAGCCCTGAGCCTCTCGCCTGGTGACCGTGAAAAGGTGTACGAGGCCAACGCCCGCCGCGTCTATCCACGGCTGGACTCCGCGCTGAAGCGGCGCACCCGCGAGGAGGTGAACTGAGAGCCGCACGTCAACTGACGCGCGAGACGCGACATCTGGAGTTGGAACTGAGCCGCTTTACCACCACCCCTTCGATGTCATTTAGCGGCACGAATCCCCATAGACGCGAGTCGATGCTTTGTGAGTTTTCGCCGAGCAGCACGGTCATGCCGTCGGGCACGTGTCGCGAGTGACCGCCAACGGCTGGGGCGACCGATTCTGGGACGGGGTCGCCCGGCAGTGCCGCCACTCGCTTGACGAGCCATGCGGTCGCCGCGGGGTCGGCTGAGGCGCCTCGGGGCCTACCCTGCTGATGGTGCGCGACCACGATGCTGCCCACCCGGAACCGCCGCGTTCGGTGAACCAGCAGGCGGTCGCCGTGGACGAGGCTAGGTCCCATGCTGTCGCCCGTCACATCGATGATCAAGAAGCGACGGCGTGCCGTGGCAACGCCCGCGACGGCCGCCGCGAACGCGATCATGGCGGCGATCACGAACCGTGATTTGTCGATCATGCGCCTCCCTCCACATAAGACTCCCCTCGATGCGCCCAAAGATCAATCGGTTGACACCGCTGGATGGCGCGGGTACGTTCCAGGAACCTGGATAGTTGCTTGCGCATCGATTGGCTTGTGACACGCAGGACATGGGGGAATAGGCGTGGGCGTTGCTGCTGTCGTTGCGGCAATATTGACGGTGTCTGGTGTTCTCGCGATTTCGATAATCGGCAAGGTGCGCACGCGCGTGGGTTTCCACGCGTTCGCCGATGCGATTACAGGCCTACAGGTGATCTCCCCACGTTGGTCCCGTCTGGTGGCGGCCGCATCGATCGCGGCCGAGACGTTCGTGCTGGCTCTTCTCGTCTGGCCGGGCGGCGCGCCCGCGGGTTTGGCCGCGGCGGTGTTGCTTTTCGGCGCGTTCGCCTTCGTGCTCGCGCGGGCCATCCGGCGGGGGTCCACGGTCGGGTGCCACTGTTTCGGGCCGACGAGCGCACCCGTTGCCTGGCGGCACGTCATTCGCAGCGGGTTCCTTGCTGTCGCCTCATTCGGCGCCCTACTCGGCACGATCGCCCTGCCCGCGGTGTCGCTGGGCAGCCTCGACCCACCTCAACTCCTATTGGCCCTTTTCGTGGCGGGCATCGTCGTCATGGCGCTGGTCTGGCTCGACGATTTGACCTGGCTTCTGCGTGGAGCGACCCACGCGAGGTGAGTGCCCGCACGACCTAACGGGCCTCCGGTGATCCAAGGAGACACTGTGCTGTATCTCTCCATCGCTGTCGCGCTGCTGGCAGCACTCGTCCTCGTCGATCTCGTGTTGAGTGCCGCGATCATCAGGCGGCTACGCGAGACCGAGACGAAGCTCATCGAGATGACGACGCCGCCCGCGTCGGAGCTGCAGCTTGGCGCCGCGGTGCCGGAGTTCGTGTCATCGGACGGCCTGGTCTCCAGCGCCGACATCGCGGGCAGTCCGGCACTGATCGGGTTCTTCTCCGCAGGTTGCCGGCACTGTCCGGCCCAGGCTGAGGCGTTGGCCGACCGCGCGGAGGAGATCGGCCGTGCGGGTGTGCGGGTGGTCAGCTTCCTTACCGTGGGCGAAGGCGCGACCGACGAGCTTGCCCCGATGTTGAGCAAGGCCGGCCTACTCGTCACCGAAGGCGACACGAGCGCGGCGATGACGACCTTCCAGGTGCAGGGCACCCCGGCGTTCCTGATGTTCGGCGCCGACGGACGGTTGGTGGCGCGCGGTCACGAGCTGAGCGAGGTATTCAGCAGCCAATGAGGCGGTCGGCATCGTTAATGCGTCGCGCGTTCGGTATCTACTTCGGCGCCGCGCCCTGGGCCGCGGCGGTGAGCATCGTGATCATGGTGGTGGGTGGCCTGGCCGCTGTGGCCACCGCCTGGTTCACGCGAGCGCTCGTCGATGGACTCTCCGCCGACAACCGATCAATGATCTGGGCTGGTGTCGTTGGGTTCGGCGCACTGGCCGTCGTGTCGCCCGTCATCCTGCACGTCTCTCAATACGCGCAGCGAGATGCGGAGCGGCGCGTGACGATACGCACGCAGCAGGAGTTGTTCGCCGCGGTGTCGGCGCATCCCGGTCTGACGGAGTTGGAGGACAGCTCATTTCATAATCGGCTTCGGCTCGCCCACGAAGCGAGCCGCTTCGCGCCGACCCAGCTCAACAGCATGGTCCTGGCGATCGGGCAGGAGACGATAACCGTGGTGGCTTTCGGCGTCACGCTGGTGCGTTGGTCTCCTTTGGCGGGCGCGCTGGTCCTGCTCGCTGCCGCGCCCACGCTCGTGGCCCAGATCCGCCTCGCACGGATGCGGGGAGCGATGCTGGAACGCACCGTGCCGATGTTTCGTCGGCAGAACTTCTACGCCGCTCTCCTGCTCGACATGCGGGCCGCTAAGGAGATCCGGCTGTTCGGGCTTGGCACGTTCTTCCAGGGTCGGCTCCTGCGCGAGCTGCGAGCGGCCCAGGCGCAGGAGCGCCACCAGGACCGTCTGGCATTGTGGGTGGACAGCGCGCTGGCAACGCTGACCGGCGTCGTATCGCTGGTCGCGTTGGCTTTCTTCGTCGCGCGGATTGCGGACGGAGAAGGCACCGTCGGTGACCTGATGGTCGTGATCGCGGCATTGGCCGCGTTGCAGATGTCCGTGTCCGGTCTGGTCCGTCAGATAGCGATGCTCGGCGAGACCTTCATCATGTTCGGCCACTATGTCGACATCACCGCGGTGATCCGCGAGGCGCCGCGGTCCAAGCCGCTGCCCGCCGTGCCGCCGCTGGAGCGAGGCTTGGAGTTCGACGACGTGTGGTTTCGTTACGCTCCCGATCACGACTGGGTCCTGCGCGGTGTCACGTTGCGGATTCCCCGTGGCTCATCCCTCGCGCTGGTGGGCGACAACGGTGCTGGAAAGTCCACAATGGTCAAGCTGCTTTGTGGCTTCCACACTCCTACCCGGGGCGTCATCCGGTGGGATGGCGTCGATATCACCACCGTCGACCCGGCGTCCCTGCGGGCGCGCGTCGGGGCAACGTTCCAGGACTTCATGACGTACGAGTTTTCCGCCCATGACAACATCGCCGTCGGCGACATCAGCGCGATAGACGACCGCGCGCGGGTGCGTGCGGCGGCCGCCACGGCCGACATGGATTCGGTACTAGGCAATCTTCCCAACGGGTACGACACCATGCTGACGCGAGCCTTCAGCGATGGGGATGTGCCCGGGGTCGGCGTGGTGCTGTCGGGCGGGCAGTGGCAGCGGCTCGCGCTTGCCCGAGCCGCCTTGAGGGAGGGCGCTGACCTGTTGATCCTCGACGAGCCATCGTCGGGACTCGACGTGGCGACCGAGCATGAGATCAACCGGCGGCTGATGTCGTTGCGCCGCACGCACACCAGCCTGCTGATCTCTCACCGCCTCAACACCGTCCGGGAGGCCACCAGCATCGCTGTGCTGTCCGGCGGCCGCATTCTCGAACAGGGCAGTCACGATGAGCTGATGGCGTCGGGAGGGCGCTATGCGGAGCTGTTCCGTCTCCAAGCGTCCGGCTATGACGATGCTCTCGCAACGAGGGCGGCGATGTGAACGTGAACGCTGATACGTCGCTTCGGGTGTCGTTGTTGGGTCCGCTCGAGGTAACCGTCGAGGGCCAGCCGATGGCCATCGGCGGCTTGGGAAAGCGGGCGCTGCTGGCGACGCTCGCCCTCAATCTCGGCACGGTGGTCGGCGTCAGCCGTCTCGTCCAGGTCATTTGGGACGATCACCCACCGATGACGGCAACGACGAAGCTGCAGGGCCATGTCTCCGCACTGCGGCAGAGCCTCGTGCGGCTCGGCGGGCAGGACGCCGTGAACGTACTGCAGACCCGCCCACCGGGCTACGTGTTGTGCGCTCACCGCACGTCGACCGATCTCGCGCGCTTCGACGAGTTGACGCGGCGCGGGGCGGGTGTACGGCTTCCGGAGGGGGCCGAGCAGCGGGTCGCGTCGCTCTCCGCGGCGCTGCGGCTGTGGCGGGGGAACGCCTGCGTCGACGTCGGGTCCGCGGGGGTGGCGGTCGTGGCGGCGTCGCTGGACGAGCGCAGGTGGCGGGCGATGGAGGATCTCGCCGAGGCGCAGCTGGTACTCGGCGACCACAACGCCGTCATCGACGCGATGGAGCCTCTCGTACGCCAGTGGCCCTACCGGGAGCGAGCCTGGGAGCATCTCATCGAGGCGCACATGAGGCGTGGCGACGTCGCGTCCGCCCTGGCCGTCCACGACCAGTTGTGCCACATCCTGGCCGCGGAACTCGGCGTCGTACCCGGTCAGCGGATCGGCCGGCTGGTCAGCATGATTCGCACGGGCACCGGCGTTAGCGCACCGTTAGTGGATCGGTAGCGGCTGATGACACCGTGACCTGTGCCGACAAACCGTCGGACCGACGGGGAAGGGGAACGAACATGGCGAGCATCAATAGGCTGGGCGACAGGCTGCTGGCCAGGCTGCTGCCGAGGGCCAAGGCATCGGCGTGCAACGTCTGCACGCGCGCCTACGTCGGGTGCGGCGGGCCCTTCTGCTACTACTACTACAACAAGGTGGTCGCGGGTCAGGTTCGCTGCTACGCCAACACGGCGGACTACTGCGACGCGCCATCCGTGAGCTGGCGCGGTGGCTGCTGCTGATCGTCGAACCGCCGCTGCCGCCGGCCGGACAGATGTCCGGCCGGCGGCAGCATGTTGAAGGGCATTAGGATGCCGGGGCGTGGGCGGGTGGTGACGTAGTGCTCGGGATGGCTCTGTCGCAGTGGCGGGTGCGGCTGCGCCGATCGCTGGCGTTGTTGTCGATGATCGCCGTGGCGGTGGCCGGGTTCACGCTGCTCACCGGCGCCGCGGTGACCTCGCGTCTGGACACTGTGGGCACCGTGACCGCCAACTACCGTCCCGTGTACGACCTGCTGGTGCGTCCCAAGGACGCTGTGCTGCCGCTGGAGCAGCAGCGCAATCTGGTCCAATCGGGTCAACTGGCTGGTATGCGCGGCGGGATCACCGTTGACCAGTGGCGGGAGATCCAGGCGACGCGGGATGTGTCCGTCGCGGCGCCGGTCTCCGTGATCGGGTACGTGATGCGGACCGTGCCCGTGACGATCGACCTGTCGGATGTGCTCGACCCGACCGCGGAGCGCCAGGTGCTGCGGGTGCAGCCGACCTGGGTGACGGACGCGGGGTTGAGCCGGATCCCGGACGGGCCGGCGTATCTCTACGTGACGCGTAACCGGCTGGATGTGGTGCCGAACAGCGAGCTGAAAAGCGGCGGGGGACTGCCGCCGCCAGAGGAGGTCGACGCCGATGGCCAGCGGGTGAGGATCTGCCCGGTGGCGGCGTCCATCGGCGAGCGGGACTGGCTCCAACCGACGGATCTACGAGCCCGGTCGTCGTTGACGTGCGTCGGCGGTGCTGGGTCGACGGATCGGGAGGGGAAGGCGATGCGCCCGGTCGTCACCCTGGTGTGGACGGTGCCGTTCCTGATGGCAGCGATCGACCCCGACTCGGAGGCCGCGCTCGCGGGGTTGGACCGGGCCGTCACCTCGGGCCGGTATTTCACCCCGGCCGAGGCGCCGACGGCGCATCGCCTGGAGGGGATGCCGTATCCCTACGCGAAGCTACCGATCCTGATCGCGGACCAGCCCCAGGTCGACGCGACGCTCAACGTCGACGTGCGGCGGCTCGACCCGGGCGCGGCGGACCTGGTTCGCACCTCCTCGGACGACCAGCGCCTACGAGCCGCCCTGGGCGACGAGCCCGGCACGCCGGTCGCGCAGCGGTCGACATCGATCGAGGAACCCTACCGGAACATGGTCGACCGGATGCTGCACCCGGGGGAGTTGGGCGTCGAGTACGACCTGGCGACCTCGAACACCATGTGGCTCCACCAGTTCTGGACCGTCGGGCCGGCGAATACGGAGCAGGCGGGCGACGGTCTGAGTGCTCAGCCGGATCCGTACGACCTGAAGATCTGGGGCCAGGGTGCCGACGACGGCGGGTCGTCACGCTACGTTCCGATGGAGTTCGCCGACACCAGCGTGCGCAGCGGTGTCGCCATCCATCGCAACACCGCCCACGGGTACCAGGTCCAACCGGGGGAGGTCCAGATGCCTGATGCCGCGCTCGGCGCGGTGGGCACCTTCGACCCGGCCAAGGTATCGCTGGGCGGCGCGTTGTCGGCGGTGCCCATGGACACCTACTTCAACCCGGGCGCCGAAGGCGCCGACGAGGCGTCGCGGCAGGCGTTGGGCGGCAAGCGACTGTCGCCGAACGCGAACGTCACCGGTCTGTTGAGCCAGCCACCGCTGATGCTCACCACGATGGCGGCGCTGCCGTCCATCTTCGACCCCGGCGCCTACACCACCGAACCCTCCTATCCCGAATACGAGCTCAACACCGCCGCGCCGATCAGTGTGGTGCGGGTCCGGCTTGGCGGAGACGTGGGCATCGACGCGGTCTCCCGGGAGCGGGTACGGGTGATCGCGGAGGAGATCGCGCGCCGCACCGGCCTCCAGGTCGACATCACCCTCGGGTCGTCGCCCACCGGAGTGACGGTGCACTATCCCGCGGGCAACTACGGGCGGCCCGACCTCGCCGTGGCCGAGCCGTGGGTGCAGAAGGGCGTCGCGGCGGTGCTGGTCAGCGCGGCCGACCGCAAGAGCGTGCTGCTGTCCATCCTGGTACTCGCGGTGTGCGCGCTGGCGGTGCTCAACGCCAACACCGCCGCCATCCGCGCCAGACGCAGCGAGTTCGGCATCCTCGCCTGCCTCGGATGGAACCGAAGGCAACTCGCACAACTGATGTTCACCGAGATTGCCGGCATCGGCCTCGCCGCGGGCGTCGCGGGCACCGTTCTCGCGCTCGCGTTGGCATTGGCCTTGGGGCTGAACGTCACGTGGAGCCACACACTGCTCGCCATTCCCGCGGCAGTGGCCCTCGCCCTGCTCGCCGGTGGCTGGCCGGCCTGGCGGGCCGCCCGCCCCGATCCCGGTGAGACCGTCCGCCCCGCCGTATTGGGTTTCGCCGTGCGCCGGCGGGCCCCGCGCCGGGTGGCCACCCTCGCCCTGGCCAACCTGGTCCGCACGCCCGGTCGCACCCTGCTCGGCGCGATGAGCCTGATGATCGGTGTCGCCGCGCTGACGATGCTGCTGGCGATCACGTTCGCCTTCCGCGGGGCGGTCACCGGCACCCTGCTCGGTGACGCCGTCACCCTCCAGGCCCGCACCGTCGACTACGTGGCCGTAGCGGTCACCATCGTGCTGGGCATCGTCTCCGTCGCTGACGTGCTCTACCTCAACATCTCCGAACGCGCCGCCGAGTTCGCCCTGTTCGGCGCCGTCGGCTGGACCGATTCCGTCCTGCACCGCCTGGTCGTCATCGAGGCCGTCGGCATGGGTGTCATCGGCGGCACCCTCGGTGCCGCGGCCGGCCTCGGTGCGGCAGCGGCCTTCGTCGGCGGGATCACCGCTGCGATCGTGTGGTGTGCCGTGGCCGCCCTGGCATTCGGTATCGCCGTCTCCGCCGTATCGGTTGTCGTGCCGATCGCGATGCTCCGCCGGCTGCCCACCGCCCAACTGCTCGCCGAGGGATGAAGACCACGATGGACCGGACATCGCCCGAGGCGTTGGTGTGTCTGAAGGGCGTGCGAAAGAGCTTCCCGCTGCCCGGGAGCGCGCCGCTGGTGGCCGTCGACGACGTCAGCCTTTCGCTCGCCGCCGGCACCGCCGTCGCGTTGACCGGGCCGAGCGGCTCGGGCAAGTCCACGCTCCTGCACCTCATCGGCGCCATCGAAAAAAGCGACGAGGGCGTCATCGACGTCGCCGGAGAGCGGGTTACCGGGTTGTCCGGCCGGGCGCTGGCGGCGTACCGGCGAAGGATCGGGTTCGTGTTCCAGCGATTCCACCTGCTGCCCACGCTTACCGCCCTGGACAACGTGATGGCGCCGCTGATTCCGTTCCGCACCGACTTCGACAAGGCCGCCCGCGCGCGGGAGCTGCTGGCGATGGTCGGGCTCGCCGACCGGTCCTCTGCCCTGCCGTCGCGGCTGTCCGGCGGGCAGCAACAGCGGGTGGCCATCGCCCGCGCGCTCATCAACCAACCGGTCCTGCTGCTGGCCGACGAGCCCACCGGCAATCTCGACAGCCAGACCGGCACCGCGATCGTCGATCTGCTGCTGAGCCTGCGTGACGAGCACGGCACGACCCTCATAATGGCCACCCACGACGCCGACATCGCCGCACGCTGCGACCGCGCCGTCCACATGCGAGACGGCCGCCTCACCGACGTGGACTGATCCGAATGGTGGATGGGGCCACCGTTTGAGGCTCTGGGGCCGTCCTGGGCACCGGTGACCCGGCTTCGGCTCCCGATGCGCGGCCCCCGAGGTCGACGGGGCGTAGCGCCTATGGAGATAGCGTCAGCCAGGTGATGCCGAGCTGGTCGAGGTTGTCGCGGTCGGTGGCCGTCAGCGGGGTACGGCCGGTGGCGTAACGGATCAGGCCGGCGCTGTCCGTGCCGAGCACCTGGCGGGCCTGCGGCGCGCGAGAGCCGAGCAGCAGCCCGTCCACGATGTCGGCGGCTTCGGGGGTCAGCCACGGCGGCGCGCCGAGCGCGTCCGCGAGATCGATGCCGTGGACGGCGAGTTCGAAGACCCGGGTGACCTGGAAGTCGGTCAGGCGCATCGGGTCGCCGTGGCGGGTGGTGACCAACCGGTCGCCGGGTACGCCGCCGGCCGCGGTGACGACGGCGCGCCACTGCCGGTCGAACCAGTCGACCAGCTCGTTGTTGGACTGGCCGGCGGCGAACTGCTGGGCGCTGTCGACCCGCGCGGCGTCCACCGCCTGGTCGAAGCGCCGGTCCGCGACGAAGTATCCGGCGGCGGTGACGGGCGGGCCGGGTGGCGCGGGCAGGGCGAGCATCTCCAGGGTTCGAGAGACCGCCACGGCGGTATGCGCGAACTCGTCCCTGACCGTCCATGGTGGACAACACGTCGGCCGGTCCCAGCCTGCCGAAGGTACCGCGCGCATCGCGGCGCTGAGCGCGGCGGCCTCGGCGCGGAAGGCCGTGGCAACCTCGGCGGCGTCGGTGTCGATCATCAGGCCAGGTTAGTCGGTCGACCGGGCACGGCGGCGTCTGACAGCTACGTGCCGGCGAGGCCGCGCTCGATCGCCGCGATGATCTCCGGACGCAGCTGCTCGGACCGGATGATGGCGTCGACCGAGCCGACCTCGACCGCGCGCTGGATGCTGTGCACGGCGTCGAACTCGGCGGCCACCACGCCAAGCTTCTCGGCCCGCACCGCGGCGCGGACGTCCTGCAGGCGTTGGAGCAGGGCGGCGCGTTCGCCGCCGCTCGCCGCGCCCGCGCGCGCCTCGAGGTCGGCTACCCGCGGGTCCTTGGCCGTTCGGGCCTTGACCTCACCGGCGAAGACCACGGCCGCGGCGGGTGCGCCGCCGATGACGGAGGCGAACGAGCCCTCCACGGCGAGCACGGTCATGGCCGGGTTGAGTGCCTTCGAGAACACCACGAAGGCTCCGCCGTGGTAGCGGGAGATGACGCAGAACACGATCGGGCCGCGGAAGTTGACGATCGCCCGGCCGATCTCGGCGCCGTACTCCAGCTGCAGCAGCCGCATCGACTCCGGTGAGCCGTCGAAGCCGGACAGGTTGGCCAGTACGACCAGTGGGCGGTTGCCGCTGGCCGCGTTGATGGCCCGGGCGACCTTCTTCGACGAGCGTGGGAACAGGGTGCCCGCGGTGTACGTGTCGGGGCCGTCGGTGGGTGGGAACCCGCGCCGGGGCACTGACCGGGACTCGACGCCGACCAGACACACCGGGAAGCCGCCGAGGTGGACGTCCTGAACCACCGCGGTGTCGGCGTCGGCCATGCCGGCCCAGCGTTCCAGGATGGGGTGGTCCTGGTCGGCGACGGCGCGCATCACGGCCCTGATGTCGAACGGCTTCTTGCGGTCCGGGTTGCGTTCGGAGGAGAAGATCTCGCCGACGGTCGTGAAATCGCTGTCGGGCGCCGCGTGCGGGTAGTCGCGTACGTCGCGGTCGGTCGGGTCGCTGGTGGCGGCGCGGCGCGGCTGGCTTTCACCGCGGGCGATGTAGGTGTGGTTGTAGTGCGCCAGCAGGACGTCGCAGGCGGCGCGCAGGTCCGGTGCCCAGTACTGGGCCTGCCCGTTCGGGCCCATCACCCGGTCGTAGCCGCCGATGCCGTAGTTGTCCTCCGCGGACACTCCGCCAGAGAAGTCCAGGGACTGCTTGCCGGTGAGCACCATCGCCGAGTCCGGGGTCATCACGAGGATGCCCTTGGTGTGCATGAGCATCGTGGCTTCGGCGTTCCAGTACGGCTGGGCGCCGACGGTGATCCCCGCGACCACGATGTTGATCTCGCCGCCGGCCTGGGTGAACTCCACGATCCGCTTGAGCGCGGCGGCCACCCAGTCCATGTTCTCGGTGCCCGAGCTCATCGAGATGCGGGCTCCGGACGACAGCGCGAACCAGTCCACCGGCACGCCCATCCGCTCGGCCAGATCGAGCGCCGCGATCACCCGTGCGCACTCCGGTTCGGCGAGCGCGCCCAACGACTTGGTGGGGTCGCCGAGCAGCACCACCCGGGTGACGCCCTCGGGGTGGCGTTCGGTCGGTGTGCTGACCACGCCG
This sequence comes from Micromonospora sp. CPCC 206061, assembly GCF_036906915.1. Taxonomy (NCBI): domain Bacteria; kingdom Bacillati; phylum Actinomycetota; class Actinomycetes; order Micromonosporales; family Micromonosporaceae; genus Micromonospora; species Micromonospora sp. CPCC 206061. The sequence goes on along the minus strand of NZ_JBAKHX010000010.1, from coordinate 24,903 downwards.
GCGACGATGCCGGCGCGGTTCTGGCCCTTGGGTCGCTGCACCGGCACCAGCGCACCGTCTTCGGCGAGGTCGTGCTCGACGAAGCTGCCACTCGAGCCGGCCAGCATCTCGGTCAGCTCGTACGGATAGGTGGCGCCGCGCCGGCGTGCGACGAGCACCTTCTGGCGGTAGTCGTCGAGCGGCTGGATCGCCTCGTCCGTGGGCTCGGTGATCGTCACCCGCATGCCCGCGTCGTAGGAGATCCGCACCGCGATGTCGACGAGTTTGCCGGTGTTCCGGTCGCGCTGCCGGCCGAGGAACAGCACCTCCTCCAGGCCGGCGTCGGCGGTCATCGGCAGCAGCCGGTGCGCGACCGAGTTCAGGTCGTCGATGCTGAGCTCGTTCAGCGGCCAGACGTAGATGGTGATCCGGTTCGTGTCGAACCGCTTTTCCCTGGGGCGCCGCGCCTGCGCGGCGCGGATCGCGTCCAGGCAGGCGGCCAGGGCGCCCTCGATCGCGGGCAGCGCGATGATGCGCCCGTCGCCGTCGCGCAGCGGTGTCAGGTCACGCACCTGCGCCATCGCGGCGAGCCGCTCGTCGGCCGGGTTGTCCGGGGCGACACAGTGGAAGACGTACACCTCTTCGTCTGCCGACGGCACCCGGGTCAGGGTGAAGTCGCGCAGCCGAGGCAGCTGGAGGCGCTGGGCGATGAGCGGGTGCAGCCCGCGGATGAGCCGGTCTTCTCCCAGGCCCGCGCGGAAGGTGAAATGGTGGTGCATCGCGGTGCCGGTGCGCCCGGCGACCGAGACCGTGACCCGCGCCAGCACCGTGAGCAGCCCGACCCTATCGAGGCTCTCGTGCAGCGTCGCGGCCATCGCGTCGGGGTCGGGCTGGTCGGGCCACGTCAGGTAAAGATCCGCGACACCGTCCGCAGTGGACAGTTCGGCGACCTGTGCCAGTGCCGCGGGCAGCTCGCTGATGTCCGCGGCCGTCGCGATCAGCCGGAACCGCTCGCCGTCGCGGTTGTACTCGGTGGTGAACAGCGACTGCCCGTCCACCTCGACGCAGCGAGCCTGTGTGGTGCCGCGGTAGCCGTAGTAGCGGCGGCTGAGCACCTCGAGCATCGGCCCGTGATCGGCTCCTGGCCTGCCGATGCGCTGGGCGAGCAGGCGAACCAGCGGCTCCGGCGAGGCGACCATCGTCGCGATCCGCTCGGCACGGTCGGGTGCGGTTGGGTTGTCGTCGAGGTAGCGCAGGTGACCGCGCACGTTCGAGTACACCTCGGCCCGCTTGCGGCGCAGCAACGGCTGGGCCGCCCAGCGGAACACCACGCCGCGGGCCAGATCGCCGACGGCCGGGAACCGCAGCTGGGTGGCGAAGACGAGGTGCTCCAGCGCCTGCCCGACGACCTCGCGCAGCCGCGTGGTCGGCAAGGGTTCGGTCAACCACTCCCGCAGCAGCGTGACGATCACCGAGGCGTCCGACGAGGCCCGCTGCTGCGCGAGGTAGATGCGGAACACGGCCTCTTCCAAGGCGGGCGTGCGCTCGAAGCCTTCGACGCCGTAGTGGGCGAGCGCCCGGGCGAGCCGGGTACGGAAGGTGTCCGGCAGCGCCGCCCGGTCGACGTCGAGACTCTGCAGGTACGCGTGGAAGTACTCGCGCGGGCTGTGCACGCGGTTGTCGGCGTTGGTCTCCTCACCGGCGGGCCGGTTGCGGCTGAGTTCGGCCAGATCGGCGAACACCTGCAGCAGCTCGACCTCTTCTTCGAGGGGAGCGTGACCCAGTTGCGCCCGTACGGCCAGGTAGTCCGACAGCACCCGGCGCTCGTCGTGCGGGTCGACGTCGTAGCCCAGCAGCAGGCTGCGCAGGTCGGCGATGCCGCGCGCCACCCGCTGCTCGGCGGACAGGTCGGCCGGCTCCGGTGGCAGGCTCAGGTCAACCGCCTGCGTCTGGGCGGCCTCGACCGCGGCACCGTCACCGATCGGCTCGAGGCGCAGCAGCGGGGCGCCGGTGGCCACCTGACTGCCGACGGAGACCAGGCACTCGCGTACCAGCGCCTTGACCGGTGCGCGCAGCACGGTCTCCATCTTCATGCTCTCCAGCACGAGTACCGGGGCACCGGCCTCGACCTCGTCGCCCACCTGGATCGGGGTCGCGACGACCAGCGCCGGCGCGGGGGAGCGCACCACGCCTCCTTCGTCGCGCCCGACGCGGTGCGTGATGCCGTCCACCTCGACCAGATGGATCGGCCCGTGGGTGTCGGTGACCAGCCGGAACCGCTGACCGTGCATGAGCAGCTGGCCGGTGTGCTCGTCGAACCTGTCGAGTTCGGCGTCCACAGTGGAGGACTGTCCGATCCCGATGCGGAACCGGTGCGGCCCGACCTGCGCGACGCGTACCTTGTAGGTGCTGCCGCGCAGCTTGAGGTCGATCGGCCGGCCGCTCTCGTGCTGCACCTGCGGGCGACCGCCATGGGCGGTCGACAGCAGCCGCTGCCGCTCGACGAACGCCTCGTCCTCGTACGCCTCGATCGCGGCGGCGGCCAGTGCGACGCCGGAGTGCTTGGTCGAGACGAGGCCGCCCTCCTCGCGGACCCGGTCGATCCAGCCGGTGTCGGCGCTCGCGTCGATCACCGCGGGTTCGTTGAGCAGGTCGAGAAGGAAGCTCTTGTTCGTCGCGCCGCCCTCGATGATCACCGTGGTCTCGGCGACGGCGCGGCGCAGCCGGCCGAGCGCCTCCTCGCGGGTGCGGCCGTACGCGATGATCTTGGCGATCATCGAGTCGAAGTCGGCCGGGATCACGTCGCCCTGGCCGACGCCGGTGTCGACCCGGACGCCGGGCCCGCTGGGCAGCACCAGGCGCACGATCCGGCCCGGCGCGGGCGCGAAGTCTCGGTCGGGGTCCTCGGCGTTCAGCCGCGCCTCGACGGCGTGCCCGACCTCGGTCGGGATCTGGCCACCGAGCCGGCCGCCGGCGGCCACGTGCAACTGGGCCTTGACCAGGTCGACATCGGTGGTGATCTCGGTGATCGGGTGCTCGACCTGCAGGCGCGTATTGACCTCCAGGAAGGCGAACAGGCGCTCGCGAGGGTGATAGAGGAACTCGACCGTGCCGGCACCCCGGTAGTCGACCGCGAGCGCGAGCCGTTCGGCGGCCGCCTTCAGCTCCCGCACCTGCTGCGGGTCCAGTACCGGCGAGGCGGACTCCTCGATGACCTTCTGGTTGCGCCGCTGCACCGAGCAGTCGCGTACCCCCAAGGCCCACGCGGTGCCCTGGCCGTCCGCGATCACCTGGACCTCGACGTGCCGGGCGCCGGTGACCAGGCGCTCCAGGAACACGACGCCGCTGCCGAACGCGCGCTGCGCCTCCAGGCTGGTGCGCTCGTACGCCTCGGCCAGCTCCACCGCGTTGCGTACGACCCGGATGCCCCGCCCGCCGCCGCCCGCGGTCGCCTTGAGCATCAGCGGGTAGCCGATCTCGTCCGCCGCCCGCTGAGCGGCGTCGAGGTCGGCCACGGCGCCGCGGCTCCAGGGCGCCACCGGTACGCCGACCTCCTCGGCGATCAGCTTCGAGCCGATCTTGTCGCCCAGCTTGCGCATCGCCTCGGCGCTGGGGCCGATGAAGGTGATCCCGTTCTTCTCGCACAGCTCGGCGAAGGCCGGGTCTTCGGCGACGAACCCCCAACCCACCCACGCCGCGTCCGCCCCCGTCTCGGCCAGCGCCCGGGCGAGGACCGCGTGGTCGAGGTACGGGCGGGCCGAGGCGGGGCCTAGGCAGTAGCTGTGGTCGGCCTCGCGCACGAACGTCGCGGCCCGCTCGCCGTCGGTGTAGAGGGCGATGGTCTCGATCGGCGAGGCCCCCGTCTCAGCGTTCAGCTCGCGAACGGCATGGATGAGCCGCATGGCGGCCTCACCCCGGTTGACGATGGCGATGCGGCTGAACACGGAGCAAGCCTCCAAGCTTGTACACGGACGTGACGCGGCGGGTCCCCGATCACCAACCCTTGTCGCCACCGTACGGTGTGGAAACCATCGACACCGCCACCAGGGGACAACAATAGTTGTAGGAACCCTCCAACATCATCCCGGGAGGCGTCGGGACGGTCGCGGTGCACCTCGGCCAGGTCGCGCAGCGTGTACGCCTCCACGCCGCGGTCCACCTGCCGGCCTACGGAGGCTTCGCCGCCGTACAGGGCGCCGGCGCGCTGGCCGGTGGCGTCGCGGTCGGTGCCCTGTATCAGCAGTTGTAGCCGATAGGTTACGACTGCCGGGCCAAGGCTTGGCCAATGGTCGTACCACGGTCGACCTTGTGCCGACGAATCACCGGTCGCCCGTTGCGCAGACTGCGGGGCATGACGACCAGTTCACCGGTGCGGGTGCCCGGTCCGACCGCTGTCAAGGAGCGGGCGTTGGGTCCCGACCTCGCGCGCGGGTTCATGCTGCTGTTCATCGCGCTGGCGAACTCGCACTACTTCCTGCGGGGGACCACGGTGCTGGGCGGGTATCCCCAGGACGGCTCGGCCCTGGACTCGGTCGTCACCTGGACGATCGCCACGTTCGTCGACGGCCGGGCCTTCCCGATGTTCGGCCTGCTGTTCGGGTACGGCGTCGCCCAGATCGTGCGCCGTCACGAGGCCCTCGGGAAATGGCCGGTCCGCCGGCTGTTGTGGCGGCGCAGCCTGGTCCTGGTGGTGGTCGGGTTCGCGCACGCGATGCTGCTGTATGTCGGTGACATCCTCGCGGCGTACGGCGTGCTGTTGCTCCTCGGCGCCTGGGCCGTGCGGTGGCGCAGCCGTTGGCTGGTGGTGTTGGCGGCCTGCTTCTTCCTGCTGACGGCGTTGCCGTCCGATGCCTCGCTGTCGACCTCCAGCGCGGCTCCAGACGCCTCCGCCCTGCCGCCGGACCTGTCCACGATGTTCTCATCACGGATCGGCGTGCAGCCGTTCGTGATGCTGCTCGGGCCGGTCGGGTTCGCGTGCCCGTTCCTCATCGGACTGGTCATCGGGCGCCTGCGGATGCTGGAGCAGCCGGGGCGGTACCGGCGCCTCCTGACCGCGACGGCGGCGATCGGGATCGGCGTCGCCGTCCTGGGCGCGCAGCCGGTGTCGCTCATGCTCGCCGGCGCGACCGGCGTGCCGGACGCCTCCACATTGGAGCTGATCGGGCCCCTGCACGACGCGACCGGAGTGCTGGGAGGCTTCGGGTACGCCGCCCTCATCACGCTGCTGGCGGACCGGCTCGCCGGCCGGCGCGGCCGGATCGTCGAGGCGGTCGCGGCCACCGGCCAGCGGTCGATGACCTGCTACCTCGCCCAGTCGATCGTGTGGGCACTGGCGTTCACGCCGTTCCTGCTGGACCTGGCCGGCACGCTGACCGTCGCCACCACGGCGCTGCTCGCGGTCGCGACCTGGATCGCGACCGCGCTCCTCGCCGACCGGATGCGCCGCGCCGGCAACCGCGGCCCGTTCGAGCTGCTCGTCCGCCGCGTGACCTACGGAGGGCTACGCCGTCGCGCCGGGGTGTAGGACGAGCCAACCCGGTGTGGGCGTTTCACACCCACTCACGGCGTCGATCAAGGAGATCTGCGTCGATCAAGGGCGAATGCACGTGGAAATGAGATCAAACCACGTGCATTCGCCCTTGATCGGCGAGAGGCGGGACGCCCTGCGGGGCGTCGCCTGGCGGTGGGGGCGCTGCCGCGCTTGGGCTGCGGATCCCGGCGGACCTGAGCGTGGTGGGCTTCGACGACCTGCCGATCGCCGCCGCCCTGGTCGACCCTCCACTCACGACCGTCCACCAACCACTCACGGAGATGGCGGTGGCCGCGACCGAGATGGCGCTCGCCCTGGGGCGGGGGGATACCCCGCAGACCGGGATCGAGCTGGCGACGACGCTCACCGTCCGGCAGAGCACCGCCCCACCCGGCGGAGCCGCAAATTGAGTTGCGGGCTCCGCGGCGATCGGAGACGCTGCGACCCATGAACTGACCCCTGGCCAATGCCGTCGACCTCCGTGGTGCTGGAGCACCGCGGCTCACGTGCTGCCCAGGGAGCTTCCTTGTCATTCACCATGCCCGCGCCCGTGCGCGACCGTCTTGCGCTGCTCGCCAGACTTCCATGGGTCGGTTCGGGACTGCTGGCCGCGCTCGTCGGCCTGACACTGCTTCTGAGCGCGGTGCCGGCCGCGACCGCGGCGACGGTCGGGTGGCTGATCGCCCGCCTCACCGACGCGGACACGAGCGACGCGGTGGCGCCGCTGTCGGCGTACGCGCTGGTGTTGTTGGCCAGGCACGTGCTGGTCGCGGTGCGGGAGCCGCTGTCCTATCTGGCCGAGGCGCGCATAGACGGGCGACATCGGGCCGAGCTGTCCCGGCTAGCCGCGAGCAGTCCCACGATCGACACGCTGGAACGCCCCGAGATCCAGGCGCTGATCCGCACCGCCCGGGCCGACCCGGAGAGCTTCATGGACGGTACACCCGGCGCCGGAGTGCTCGCCCAGCTCGACCTGATCGGCCGGGCGCTGGCCCTGGTCGGTGCCGGGCTGGTACTGGCCGCGTACGCGTGGTGGTCCGTACCGCTGCTCGTGGCGGCGGCCGTGGCCCTGCATCAACTGCGCTGGCACGAGGGCGTGCAGCGGCGGCGGGTATGGCGGCACGTGCCCATGCCGAGCATGCGCGCGGACGTGTGGTCCGACGCCCTGGTGTCGCCGGCCGAGGGCAAGGAGATCCGCGTCTTCGGCCTCGGGGATTGGGCTATCGGCCGCATCGATAGGCACCTGCGGCCCGCCTACGATCCACTGTGGCCAATGGATCGGCGGATACTCGCGGCGACGTGGCAACAGTTGGTCACGGTGCTCGTCCCACTGGGGATCGTGTATGTGGTGGTGGCGTTGGACGCGGCCCGAGGCGGTGCGCCGGTCGCGGTGGCAACGGCCGCGCTGGTCGCCGGCACCGGCGTCTTCGAGGCGTTCGACGACGCCCCCCAGGCCACGATCAACGCCATCACCTGCCTCCAGGCGTTCACTCGGCTGCGCGCGGAACTAGCGGACGGCCGAGCCGTCCAGCGCAGAGCGAGGCCCGCGGGCCCGCCGGCCCGTCGGCCACCGACGGTCCGCTTCGAGGGCGTGTGTTTCGGGTACCCGGGCAGCGCGTCACCGGTACTCGATCGGCTGGACCTGGAGGTGCGGCCGGGCGAACTGCTCGCGATCGTCGGCGTCAACGGCGCGGGCAAATCGACGCTGATCAAGCTGCTCGCCGGCCTGTACGAGCCGAACTCCGGGCGCATCACCGTCGACGGCGTCGACATCGCCGCGATCGGTCCGGCCGCGTGGCGGGCGCGCCTGTCGGTGGTGTTCCAGGACTTCGTGCGCTACCACGTGTCCGCGGCCGACAACGTGGCGCTCGGCAACGCCCTCGCCGCACCGGACATGGCGGCCGTCGTCGGTGCCGCTCGCGACGCCGGCTTCGACGAGGTGGTGTCGCGGCTGCCGGCCGGCTGGGACACGCCACTCGCGCGCGCCCGCGCCGGCGGGGTCGACCTGTCCGGAGGCCAGTGGCAGCAGGTCGTCCTCGCCCGCGCGCTGTACTCGATGCGTACCGGCGCCGAGGTGCTGGTGCTGGACGAACCGACCGCGCACCTGGACGTCCGCACCGAGCTCGACGTGTTCACCCGGCTCGCCGCACACCGCGGCGACGCATCGATGATCCTGATCTCGCACCGGCTGTCCACAGTGCGCAGAGCAGACCGCATCGTGCTGCTCAGCGATGGCCGGGTCGCCGAGGACGGCACGCACGAGGAACTGATCGCCGCGCGCGGCGCCTACGCCACCATGTTCGCCATCCAGGCGCGGCGGTTCCAGCGCGGCTTCGACGACCGGCTCGAAGAGGGTGACCTGACGTGATCCGCTACGCGAAGCTGCTCGCCGAGTTGCTGGCCCTGAACTGGCGGCTGCACCCGCTGCCCACCGCCGGCCTGGTCGCGCTGCTCCTGGCGAGCGTGCCCACCACCCCGGCGATGGCGCTCGGCCTGCGCGGGGCGGTCGACGGGATCGTGCACCGCGATCCGCGCGCCGCCGCCACCAGCGCCGCGGTCGCGGCGGTCGCGTACGCCGTGGGCCTCTACCTGCGAAGCCTCGCCTACACGCTGGAAGTCATGCTCGGCGATCGGATCGGTGCCCTGCACATCCGCCGGCACATCGAGGAGCAACTTGCCCGGCTCGACGGCCTGGACCACCTCGAACGCACCGACCTGCTGGACCGGATCACCGTGCTGCGCGGCGCTGGCTGGCGACTCAACCACGCCCCGTGGCAGGCGGTCGCGGCTGCCTGCGACGCGCTGCGGCTGGGCCTGCTCCTGGCGCTGCTGGCGGCGATCACCCCGTGGCTGCTGCTCCTGCTCGGCTTCGCCGCCGCGCCGCTGTGGTTCGACCAGCGCGGCCAGCGATCCGTCGTGGACGCCGAGACCGGTACCGCCGAGGCGTTCCGGTTGCAGCGCCACCTGTTCAACCTCGCCACCGCGGCGGCCGGCGGAAAGGAGCTGCGGGTCAGCGGCGCCGGGCCGGAGATCGCCCGACGGCAGCGTCAGGCGTGGGAGGCGGCTGTCAGCGGCCGGTTCCGCGCCCGGCTGCGGGCCGCCGCGTGGACGGTGGCCGGGTGGACGCTGTTCACCGCTGGCTTCACCGCCGGCCTGCTCCTGCTGATCGACCGCACCGCGCGCGGCCAGGCGAGCGCCGGTGACCTCGTCCTCGCGGTGACCGTCGCCATGACCCTGCGAAACGCCGTCCAGGACACCCTGTTCTCGGTCAGCCGCTCGATGAGTGGCCGCATCGTCACGGAACCGCTGCTGTGGCTGCGTGAGTATGCGGCCACGGCCCGCGCCACCGGACGCCGGACACCACCGGCCAGCCTGCGCACCGGCATCACCCTTGACAGCGTCGGCTTCACCTACCCCGGCACCGGACGACCCGCACTCGACGACATCAGCTGCCACCTGCCCGCCGGCACGGTCGTCGCCGTCGTGGGGGAGTACGGCTCGGGCAAGACCACCCTGGTCAAGCTGCTGACCAAGCTGTACCTGCCCGACCAGGGCCGGATCGAGGTCGACGGCGTCGACCTCGCCGAGCTGGCCACGGCCGAGTGGCGGGCCCGCACCAGCGCCGCCTTCCAGGACTTCGGCCGCTTCCACATCCGGTTCGGGGAAACCGTCGGTATCGGCGACCTGGCGCACCTCGACGACACCGGCCGCATCACCGGCGCCGTACACGCCGCCGACGCGCAGCCACTGGTCGACCGGCTACCGGACGGGCTGGACACCCAACTCGGGCGCCCGTTCGACGGCGTCGAGCTGTCTGAGGGCCAGTGGCAGCGCACCGCGCTCGCGCGGGCGTCGATGCGCACCGACCCGCTGCTGTTCGTGCTCGACGAGCCCACAGCGTCACTGGACGCGCCCAGCGAACACCTCATCTTCCAGCGGTACCTGGTTCGCGCGCGTGAACTGGGCGCCCGAAGCGGGGCGATCACCGTCATCGTCTCGCACCGCTTCTCCACCGTCACCGGAGCCGACCACATCCTCGTGCTCCACCAAGGGCGGATCGTCGAGCAGGGCACTCACGAGGAGTTGCTCGCGGCCGGCGGCCGCTACGCCGGCCTGTACGGCATCCAGGCCACCGCCTACACCCACCACTGACGTGGACAGACTTTCAACACCCGGCGCCCGTCCGCTCCCCCCGGCCATCGCTGCGTGCCGTGGCACGAGGAGAATCTCAGTCTTGTGGTGAAGACGCTCAGGATCACAACGAGGAACGCGACCTTCCAGCAGTGGCTCGCAATGTTGAGTAACCGCAACAAGCGCCAGCGCGCCAGCGAGTTCATCGTCCAAGGCGTGCGGCCCATCAGCCTCGCCGTGGAACACGGCTGGCACGTCCGAGCCCTCCTGTTCGCCGAGGAACAAGCCCTGTCCCACTGGGCCCACGCCATCCTGAACCGAGCCAGCACCGCAGTCCGAGTCACCCTGGCCCCCGACCTGCTCCACGAGCTCGGCGGTAAAGACGAAGAGTCACCCGAACTCCTCGCCGTCGTCGGACTCCCCGAGGACGACCTGTCCCGCATACCAGTCAGCCCCGACATGCTGATACTGGTCTTCGACCGACCAGCCACTCCCGGCAACATCGGGACACTGATCCGCTCCGCCGACGCCCTCGGTGCGTCCGGCGTGGTGATCACCGGGCACGCGGCCGACCCGTACGACCCCAAGGCGGTGCGCGCCAGCACCGGGTCCCTGTTCGCTGTGCCCGTCGTGCGCGTAGCCAGCCACCGCGACCTCCTCGACTGGGCGACCGCGATACGCGCGCGCGGCACTGCGCTCGAGATCCTCGGCACCGACGAGCACGGTACCCACGACATCGCCGAACACGATCTCACCGGAGCCAAGATCATCGTGATCGGAAACGAAACGCAGGGCCTCAGCGCCGCGTGGCGGGATGCCTGCGAGCAGACCCTCCGTATTCCGATCGGCGGATCCGCCAGCTCCCTCAACGCGGCTGCCGCTGGCACGATCGTCCTCTACGAGGCAGCACGGCAACGAGCTCGCGGCAGGTAGCTGAACGAGCATCCCAGGCCGCCGCGGACGCAAGATCAATCCTTGCTGCCCACTCCGGCGGTGTTCCGGTACGGCGATGGCCCGTTCGACCGCGGCGCGGGCGCTGTTGATGCTTGGTTGCCGGCGCGTCGCACGTCGCTGAGTTCGCTTTCGCGGGGTTTGCGGGTGCCTGTGATCGCGTCGGTGCCCAGGTAGCCGAGGTAGGCGAGCATGCCAGGCCGGCGGGCTTGAGGTGGCCTGACCGTCCCGGCCTCGATCGGATGGCAGCGAGACTGTGACGGACCCGCCGTGAAGCAGCGCACCGAGCACCTTGCCCGCCTTGCCCCGGGGCTGGGACGAGGCCGCCGACGGGGTACGAGCGTTACTATTTCCCCCGCTTCGCACCATTGGTCGCGATCGAACCCCACCGCTGTGGCTACGCACCCTGACGTACGCCGAATGACGCCGCCGGGCGGACGCGGCAGGGACCTCGGGTCGCGAGGCTGGGGCCAGCGAACGAATCCGACACAGGAGGACCTTGTCGTCATGGGAACCCCACGCAGGACGTTGCTGGTCGGCGCGGCAGCGAGCGCGTTCTTGACCGGCATGGCCGCACCGGCGGCGGCCGCACACACCACGAAGACTCGGCCGCGCAATCCGGACCGGGTCATCGCCGGATGGATCGATCGGACTGCCCATCCGTTGGCGTCGCTTGACCCGGTCGATCCGGTCGGCGACCTGCACCCGCTGCGGGACATCATGGGCCGGGCCACCGTGGCCGGATTGGGCGAATCGACCCACGGCTCGCGGGAGCAGTTCCAGGTCAAGCACCGGATGGCCCGCTTCCTGGTGGAAAAGCTGGGGTTCCGCACGATCGGACTAGAGCACGACTTCGCCCAGGGCACGCTCATCGACCGGTACGTTGTGACCGGCGAGGGCGACCCGCGTGCGCTGGTACACGGGATGAGCTTCCCGTTCTGGGTCTGCCAGGAAATGCTCGACCTGATCCAGTGGATGCGCGCGTACAACCAGGCCCATCACGACAAGGTGCGCTTTCTCGGTACCGACATCATCGCGCTACGCGATTTGAGCTTCGACACGGTCGAGGGCTACGTCCACCGGGTCGCCCCGGACCAGGTCGCCGAGCTGAAGGGATTGCTGGCTCCGCTGCGACCCACCGGACCCGGCCACACCTACTGGTACCAGAAGCGGCTAACAGAAAGCCAGCGGCGGCAGCTCATCGCGACCGCACGCCGCATGAGTCGCCTGGTGCAGGCCGCGCCGGCGACCGCGCCGCGGCTCGACCGCGAGTACGCCGAGCAGCACGCACGAGCGATCGTCGGTTGGTACGAGGCGTTCAACAACGTGGACTTCGCGCCGGAGCGGGAGCTGTTCGTCGCCGACGCCATCGGCTGGTGGCAGCGCGTGATCGGCGGCAAGGTCGCCTACTGGGCGGCCAATGTTCATGTGACCTCTGCCGAGGCGATTTCCTACCGGCATCCCGACGGCGGCTGGACCGGCCAAACCGCCGGCGGCTTTCTGAAGCAGCGGCTGGGCCGGCGGTACGTCGCGATCGGATCGGTGTTCGGCCAGGGCACCATCAGCTCCAACTACCAATCGCTGGGCACATACCCGATCGGGGCACCGCCGCCCGGCCTGCTGGACGCCACACTGGGCGCCGCCCGCACCCCGAATTACCTGCTCGACCTGCACACCCCGGCACCCGACCCGATCCGGGCCTGGTGTACCGGACCGATCAGCAAGCGCATGATCCTGCCAAGTTACAACGAGGGCAACGACGGCGCCGGTTACATCATGTCCGTCGAATCGCTGCACGACGCGTTCGACGCTCTGCTGTATGTCCGCACAACAACCGCGACCGGCCTGTTTACCTGATCTATCTGACGAGACCTCGCGACGAGAGGGGGTGCACGTTGACCGTGCACCCGCCCTCGCAGACCTTGACGATCCGGATGTTTGTCGCAACGTACTTGAGTGCCAGCCGGGCAAATGAGAATGTGTGGTCAAGAGTAGGGATGTCATTACGGGCGACGGCGGCTGCCCGGTAGTAGATCACCTTGGTTGTGTGGACGACGTCGGGTGCTGGGCCTGTACCGGGCGGTGGTGCTGACCCTGTTTCTGATGCGTCGTAACGAGTCCCAGGCCGTGGCCGGAGAGGTGTTCGGCTGTTCACAGTCGATCGTGCGCCGGTTGCGGCCGCTGCTCCGTGCGGTCGCCGCAGACTTCGCCGGCCAGATACGGCGGCAGGCGAAACACTCGGCGGTGCTGGTCGACGGATTCCGCGTGGTGGCCGCCGTTGACCGGGCCGGTAGCGCCGCCATCGCCCGTGACCTGGGCGTGTGTGCCGACTATCCACACGTGGCGTTGCCGGCAACGCCCGCGACCGTGAAGCCGTTCTGAAACCGGCAGCTGCCCATACTCCTGGTCACTGGTCACTGGTCACCGGTCGTCGAAGGAAGGCCGCGGGCAGGACGGGTGCGCCGTGAGCGAATTCGCTCAGGTCGCTTGATGTAGGGGAATCCGGCGGCAAGAGGTCCGAGAGGGACGTGGATGAGAAGCAGATGGCGAAGCGTTGTGTGCGGGTTCTTCGCATCCGTCTTGATGGCGGTGCCGCTGGCGGTTGTGACTGTCGCCGCGACGCCCGAGCAGGCGTCGGCGGATCCGGGAGCGTCGACACTCACGTGGAAGTGGGGCGGCGAACCGGACGGCCCCGATTGCACGATCTCGGCGAGTATCGGCTCGGTGGTCACGGCGGGCAAGGTCCATCTCAGCGGGCGTTTCCACGGATGTGCCGGCGACCCGGACCTGGGTCGAGGGGACGGCGTCCTCAGCGTCACGGGAACCGTGGACGGACGCGACTACGGCGGGAGCACCCCGTGGTGCCCCGAGACGTGCTCCTACGTCGCCGAGCTGCCATTCACCGGCGCGGGCACCTACTGCGGTTTGGTCTTCTACTTCGATTTCGGGTACGTGCTTCAAAACGGCCACGACCCGTCAATCAGGCCGTGCCGCTACATCTCCGGTGTGGCGCCGGTCTTTCCGCCGGAGCAGATCCCACCGCCGCCGGTCGGTGTCCCGCAGCCGCCGCCGCCTCCCAATCCGCAGCCTGCGCCCTGTCCGCAGGTTTCGTCACTGAGCGTGGTGCCGGACGGTATGGTGCTGCAGACCTGTGACACGGGCCGGATGTACAAGATGGTTGGCGGTGCGCCGTTGTGGCTGACCACGTGTGACGGCGGTATGTGCCCGGGTACACCCATCAAGGTCACTCAGGCCATCGTCGATGCCGGCCTGCCGTTCCCGCGGGACGCCGCGACCGCGACCGATGAGGGTGGAAACATCTTCAAGTTCGTCGGCGGTGCCCCGATCCACCTGTCCAGCTGCACGGTGGGCTGTGGCACCCCGATACGGGTTCCGGCGGGCACCCTCCAGTTGGTCCATCCGGCCAACCATCTGCGGCAACGACCGATAGACGCGGCGACCGCACGCGACGAGGCCGGACATGTCTTCAAGTTCGTGGGCGGCGCCCCGATTCACCTGTCCAGCTGCGCGGTGGGATGTGGCAGACCGGTCCCGGTCAACGGCTGGAGCGTGGCCAACCTCGACCACATGAACGCGGTCCCGACTGATGGTGCGACGGCGAAGGACGAGGCGGGCAACATCTTCAAGTTCGTCGGCGGGGCTCCGATCCACCTGTCCAGTTGCTCGGTGGGATGCGGCAACCCGGTGCCCATTACCGCATGGAGCATCGTTCACTACGAGCACATGAGATCCCGTCCCGCGGATGGCGCTACGGCGAAGGACGAGGCGGGCAACATCTTCAAGTTCGTCGGCGGTGCCCCGATCCACCTGTCGAACTGCTCGGTGGGATGCGGCAATCCGGTGCCGATCAACGGCTGGAGCGTCGCGACGCTGGAGCACATGAACCCCACCCCGGCCAACGGCGCTACGGCGAAGGACGAGGCGGGCAACATCTTCAAGTTCGTCGGCGGTGCCCCGATCCACCTGTCGAACTGCTCGGTGGGATGCGGCAATCCGGTGCCGATCAACGGCTGGAGCGTCGCGACGCTGGAGCACATGAACCCCACCCCGGCCAACGGCGCTACGGCGAAGGACGAGGCCGGCAACATCTTCAAATTCGTCGGCGGTGCCCCGATCCTGCTGTCCGGTTGCGCGGTGAGCTGCGGAAGCCCGGTGCCGATCAACGGCTGGAGCGTCGCCACGTTGGAGCACATGCGGGCGACCCCGACGGACGGCAGTGTGGTCCGTGACGAGCGCGGCCGGACGTTCAAGTTCGCCGGCGGTGCGCCATTGCCGATCACCAACTGCGTGGTCGGTTGCGCCGGTGGCGTCACCGTCACGGCGCACAGCGTGAACAGCCGCGATCATATGAGGGTCGTACCGGTCGACGGCACCCGCCTTGTCGCCGGCGACAAGGGGAACGCGCAGTACCGCGTGGTTGGCGGCGTGCCCGATGCCGCCGGCACCTGCCCGAGCGCTGCCGGCTGCGCCACGGCGGTGGCTGTCAACGGCTACACCGTTGGCCACCTGCTCGTTGACGGCACGCGTGTCAAGGATGCCGGCTCGTCGGGGCAGGCGGGGATCGTTGGCGGCGCCTTGGTCGCGTTTCACAACATGGACGAGCTCAACGGCGCCGGGTACGGCACCAAGCCACTGCTGGTGATTCCCAACAGAATGTGGACCAGTCTGTCTACCCGCCCCGAAGACGGCACCCGGCTCAAGGACTCCGGCTCGTCTGGGCAGGCGGTCATCATCGGCGGCGCGAAGATCACGTTCGCTACTCCGCAGGAGGTTTACGACACCGGTTATGATGCTAAGCCGCTTCAGGTCGTACCGAACCGGGTGTGGAATGGGTTGCCCACCCAGATCGCGGATGGCACGCGGCTCAAGGATTCCGGCTCGTCTGGGCAGGCGGTCATCATCGGCGGCGCGAAGATCACGTTCGCTACTCCGCAGGAGGTTTACGACACCGGTTATGATGCCAAGCCGCTTCAGGTCATAGCGAACCGGGTCTGGAACGGGCTGCCCACCCAGATCGAAGGGCGCACCCTGATCAAGAAACCGAGCGCTCCGACCGTGGCGATGGTGCTCAACAACACCAGGGTCGACTACACCGACCAGCAGGAGGTCAATGCGCTGGGTTGCGCCGACCGGCCGACCCAGATGGTGCCGGCCCGGGTCTTCGACGCGATCAGTAATCAGCCCGACCGGCTCTACCCGGCCGCGACGCGTGCCGTCGACCTCGGCCGGATCACACCGACGCCGTCCTGGCGCAAGAACTGCTTCCAAATCTTCCGCGCAGACAATCGCGACCCGGCGGAGAATTTCGCCAACGGCTTCCACCCCTTGAACCTCAACGGCCAGTACAACCTGCGGGAGTACGTGCTGAACAAACAACCCTCGCCATTCGTCTCCACAACGTACTACAAGGGTCTCTACAGCAGGTGGAAGCCAAGTTATTACTACTGCATCGACGCGCCGAGTGGAATCGACGTCAATGAGACCATCGGTAGCGATCATGAATATGCGTGGCAAGTGGAAGTCGCATTCCCCGGCGGAGTCGACCATCGGTTCATCGTGGGGGCATGGCCATACAACGAAAGCACGGGACAACTCGGGTCGTTTACCCGTAATACGAACTACGACGGTAACCGCTCCAATGAGTGGTGTACGGCCAACGCCATCCCGTAATTGACATTGACTACCCGGGCGGCCAGCCGTGCCGCCCGGGTAGTCAGGGCGAGCTTCGGAATGAGCAGATACACGCGTCGCGGGACAGGACGTCGGCGTCGTCGCCGGCGATCTGGGGCTCCGTCGTGCTGCCAGCGGACGCCGACGCGGACCCGGGTGATCTCGTCGCTGCGCTGGCCGATGCACGGCGCCGGCAGCGGGCGCAACGGCGTGGACGGCTCGGCGTTGAGGACCGCCGGTGCGACCGTTGCGATGCGGTCGGTCAACTCGCAGCCCGGCTCAGGGAACCGCTAGAGCATGGATTCGTTCCGGTCAACGGTCGGCGGCGGTCGGCGGAGTCTTGCTCTACCCGAGGTCTGTTGGGGTAGGTGTCGCGCGCTGAAACCGGTGTGAAGCCGGAGGTCTGGTTGGGTTCCAGTATCGGCGCGGTCAGTGGCGCCGCAGGTGGATGGGATTCCGATGCGTGTTGTCCTTGCTCGGTCCACAACTCGGCTGGCTCTGGGGCCCGGCAGGCTACCTGTGAGTGAACCTGTGAGCGAGGGCAGACGTCGGGTGATGGCCGCCGCGCTCGCGGTGCTGTCCACTGTGGTCGTCGGATCGGCGCCGGTCGCCGCGGCGGACGCGGCGCTGCCGTACCCTGAGCGTGGCGGCTATCGGATCAAGGCGATCCAGCCGGACGGCTGGGCGGACAAGGCGGAGATCGCCGGCAACAACACCGGCGGCGTGGCCATGAACCTGGTCTGGGCGCAGTGGCAGCCAACCCGCAAGCTCGCACCCTGCGCAGCCGGTGAGGAAACCTACGATGGGCACTGCTTCCAGGTGCCAGCCGCCATCGACGCGGACATCGCCGACTGGACCGCGCGCGGCCTCGTCGTGACGGGCGTGGCGTACGGCGTGCCGGCCTGGGCGCGGGCGGGCAAGCCCTGCTCGCCGGTCGCACCGGGGTTCGAGATTTTCTGCACGCCGTCCGACCCGGCCGACTACGGTCGCTTCGCCGGCATGCTCGCCAGCCGCTACAACGGCCAGCGCGGCCACGGCAGGGTCGCCGACTTCGTGGTGATGAACGAGGTCAACACCAACGCCTGGTTCGACATCGGATGCGGCCAGGGTACGCCGTGCGACGCCAACCGGTGGCTGGACGAGATCGCCGCCAACTACAACGCGGCGTACGACCGGGTGTCGGCCGAGCAGCCGACCGCCAAGGTGCTCATCTCGCTGGACCACCAGTTCGGTGCCGCGTTGCACCGCCCGGCCGCCGCCGACGCCACGCTCGCCGGCGAGACCGTCCTGCGTGGACTGTCCACACGCGCCGGTGCGCGGGCGTGGCGGGTCGCGTTCCACCCGTACCCGAAGAACCTGCGCGACCCCGCCTCCGGACCGGACGACTACCCGTACGTCACGTACGGCAACATCGGGGTCCTCGCCGGCTGGCTACGGGCCACCTTCCGCGACCGGCCGGCGGCGTGGGACATCCAGCTGACCGAGAGCGGCCTCAGCTCCGCCGCGCCGTCCACACCGCAGCGGCAGGCGGCGGCGGTCTGTGACTCGTTCCGCAACGTGCTCGGCACACCGGGGATCGGCAACTACGTGTACCACCGCATGCGCGACCACCCGGACGAGGTCGCCGGCGGCCTCGCGTTGGGGCTGCGGGACGCGACCGGCGCCGCCAAGCCCGCGTGGGCCACCTGGGCGCTGGCCAACCGCGCCGACCTGACGCCCCCGCGACTGTCCTGCGGGTTCGAGACGCTGCCGTACACCCGGCTGGTCCGCGGTTACCACCCGACCCGGGGCCACTGGGCGTCGTCGCGGCTGCTTCCGCCCGGGTTCACAGCGGAGCGCTCGTGGCGGCTGTGGCGCGACGAGCGACCGGGCACGATGCCGCTGTTCGAGTGCCGGGTCGGCGCGCACAGCATGCTCAGCCTCGACCCCGGCTGCGAAGGGCAGTTCCCGCTCGGCCCGGTCGGGTACGCGCACAGCCAGCCGGTGGCCGGCACCGTGCGGCTCTACCGCTGCCAGATACCCGCGAACGGCGACCACTTCGTCTCCACCGACGCCGCCTGCGAGGGACACCGAACGGAGGGCACACTCGGCTACGCGATCGCCTGAGGGCTCGAGGGTGGCTCCGACCTCCGACCTCGGCTCGGCTGGGGACATTGCCGACGCAAGTCATCCACGGTCGGTGCCCACGTGTCCGAACTCGCCATGGCGCAGACCATCGGCTCTCTTTCTCCTGTGGTCCAGGAACGATGGACGGTCGAGCAGGAACTCAGGTGTCCTGATCATATCTGGCCGATGCAGTGACTGGTACGAATGGACGAACGGCGCTGGATCATGGGGGTGCGATGAGTGAACGTGCGGTGGCCCAGAGCCGCACGCGGCTGCGGTTGGTGCAGGCGGCCGTGGCCGGGTTGGTCGTTTTCATCTTGCTCTATGTCGCGATGCGCGTGTGGAAAGACGTTCCTCATCTCGCCGATGGGCCGCGACCGGTGGAGGACGCCGACCGCGCGTACGTCGAGCATCCGTGGTTGGCGTATCTGCACATCGCGCCCGGCGTGCTGTACCTGCTCGGCGCTCCGCTGCAACTGGCGTATGGGATCCGTTGCCGGCACTACACCCTGCACCGGCGGCTCGGCCGCATCTTGCTCACGGCCGGCCTACTCAGCGGTGTGTTCGCGATTGTCTTCGGGGTCCTGTACTCGTACGGCGGCGCCGGCGAGGCCGCGGCGTCCGTCGTCTTTGGCGGCTGGTTCGTAGGCTGCCTGGTGGTGGCGTTCCGTGCGGTACGCCGCGACGACATCGTCCGGCACCGGCGTTGGATGATCAGGGCGTTCGCCGTCGGCATCGGGGTCGGCACGATCCGCATCTGGATCATCCTGCTCACAGAACTCGGAGTGCTCGAGTTGAAGGAATCGTTCGCTCCGGCCTTCTGGGTCTCCTTCGCCACACACGTCCTCGTTGCCGAGTGGTGGGTCCGCACGACCCCGCATCCGCCCGGATAGCCATCCGATACGGCCCGATGGCCGGCCCAGCGCACACCACGAGCCGGCGGAGGATGCCACCCCAGAGGCTCGCCGCCCGTGGCCACGCTGCCGCTCAACATGGGCATCGGCATCTGGGCCGGCCCTCTCCGGCTTGGCGATCGCGAGCGCATGAAGCCGATTCGAAGCACGCTGACATTAGTCTCGCGTTACCGCCACTGTGACGACATGACCGACGGACGGAGCGATGACAAGGGGTTGCCCCTGCTACCAAATTACCCGACCGAGGAGATTTTCCAGGTCGCGAACGCCGAGGACCACCGCCGGCCGGGGATGCCTGACGAGATCACCACACCATCCGGCACGCGGCCGGGCCCTGCGTCACGACCAGAAGCCCGCAATAGCGCATGTTAGGGACGGATGGCGTGACACAAGAGCGAACCGAACGTAGGGGCAACTCATCGGGCCGGGCCGGGCGCAGAGAGTGGTTCGGGCTGGCGGTTATCGCATTGCCCTGCCTGTTGTATTCGATGGACTTCACCGTTCTGCATTTGGCGGCGCCGAGTCTCGTGGCTGATCTGCAGCCGACCGGCGCGCAGCTTCTCTGGATAATTGACATCTATGGGTTCCTGCTGGCCGGCGCGCTCGTCGCGATGGGTGTACTGGGTGATCGCATAGGGCGACGAAAGCTGTTGTTGATCGGCGCCGCCTTGTTTGGGCTGGCCTCCATACTGACCGCCATGGCGCCGACGGCCGAATCGCTGATCGCCGCCCGTGCCTTGCTGGGTTTGGCCGCCGCAACGTTGGCGCCGTCCACCCTGTCGCTGATCCGCAACATGTTCACCGATTCGAAGCAACGTACCGTGGCCATAGGTATCTGGGTTGCCAGCTTTTCGGCCGGAGCCGCGATCGGACCGCTTGTGGGCGGCGCACTGCTTGTGCATTTCTGGTGGGGATCCGTCTTCTTGATCGCCGTACCGGTGATGATGTTGCTCCTGGTACTGGGACCCTGGCTGCTCCCCGAATATCGTGATCCCGACCCAGGCCGCCTGGATATCACCAGTGCCGCCCTGTCCCTGGTCGCCATCCTGGCGGTGGTGTACGGCGTCAAGCAGATCGCCGCCGGCGATCCGGGGATTGCGGCAATCGTGGCCATCGTGGGCGGCCTCGCGGTCGCCGCGGTCTTCCTACGCCGCCAACAGAAGATCGAAAACCCGTTCGTAGATCTCTCCCTGTTTCGATCGAGCGCCTTCGGCCCGATGCTTGTGGTCTACACGATGATCTTCTTCGTCAACTTCGTGGCTTTTCTGTTCATCACCCAGTATCTCCAGCTGGTGCTCGGGATGAGTGCGCTGGAAGCAGGGCTGTGGACGCTCCCCTGGGGCGGCGCCTTCATCGTCGGATCTCTCGTGACGCCCGCGATCGCCGCCCGGACCGGACCGGCCGTCCTGGTCGCGGGTGGCCTGTCGCTGGCGGCGCTCGGATTCTTCGCCCTGACCCAGATCGAAATGGGGCTGGCCATCATCGTGCTCGGTTCAACCCTCTTTTCATTGGGCTTGGCGCCGGCAACCGCTCTTGCCACCGATCTCATCATCGGCACCGTTCCGCCATCGCGGGCCGGTACGGCATCCGGGCTCAGTGAAACGGGAGCCGAACTCGGCGGCGCACTCGGCATCGCGCTCATCGGCAGCGCCGCCACGGCGCTCTACCGCGGCACGTTGAGCCGTGACCTACCGCAAGGATTGGCGCAGCATCACGTAGATGCCGCGCTCGACACCCTCGGGGGTGCCCTGATGGTGGCCGAAGCGCGTCAGGACAGCATCGGCGGCCGGCTTTCGCTGAGCGCTCGCGACGCGTTCACCGACTCGGTGGTTCTGGGCTTCATTCTGTGCGGCGTCACGATTCTCGCGGCGGCCGCGTTGACGGTCTCCGCCCTGCGCAAACCCAACCGGATCGAAGGGACTACTCCCAGCGAACAGCAAACGGCCTAGTTTTGGCCCCTCATCAAGGGGCCACGCTGTGGATCAACAGTGGCGAGGCCTTCTTAGCTGGGAAGGATAGGACTTGCTGTGCTAGCTGTGCCGTCGGAGCATAGTGATCTTGCGTATGGTGTGCTGGGTCCGCTCGAGGTACGCCTGCGAGGGCGGCTCGTTCCGCTGGTGTCCCCGAAACACCGTGCGCTGTTGGCGACCCTGCTGCTGCAGGCTGGTAACCCCGTGCCGACGCAGGAGCTCGCAGTGGCGGTATGGGGCTCGCACCAGCCCGAGGTCCCTCGTCGAGCCGTACAACTGATCGTGACCCGGCTCCGCGCGATGCTGGGCGCGACGGAGATCGTGACCCGCCCGGGTGGATATCTGATCGATGTACCGGCTGAGCGTCTCGACCTGGGTCGCTTCCGGTACTGGCTGGAGCAGGCCGACCGGGCGGCCGAGCGCGAGGATGCCGGCATGGAGGCGGCCGCACTCGGCGAGGCGCTGGCACAGTGGCGCGGCGAGCCGTTGGCCGATGTCCCGTCCGACCTGCTCCACCGCCAGACCGTACCCCGGCTGCTGGAGAAGCGGCTCCAGGTGTGGGAGCGGCGCATCGGCCTGGAGCTGCGACTCGGCCGTCACGCCGAGCTGGTCGATGAGCTCGTCGACGCCACCTCACAGCATCCGTCACGGGAGCGGTTCTGGGTGCAGCTCATGACCGCCCTGCACCGCAGCGGCCGCCGCGCGGACGCGCTGGCCGCATACCAGGCTGCGCGGCGGCACATCGCCGACGCGCTGGGTATCGATCCCGGCGACGAGATGCGGCAGCTTTACGCGACCGTACTCGGCGGCACGTCGGTCAGCTCGGCCGGTGCGGGGGTGCTGCCCGTGCCCAGGCAGCTGCCCCCGGAGGCGTCCGCGTTCGCCGGCCGTGCGCGGGAAATCGCGGCGCTGGACGAGCTGCTGCTCAGCGGACGCGAACGCGACCTCGCCTCCATCGTGGTGGTCAGCGGCACGGCCGGCGTCGGCAAGACCGCGCTGGCGCTGCACTGGTCCCGGCGGATGGTCGAACTGTTTCCGGACGGCCAGCTCTGGATCAACCTGCGCGGCTACGACAACCGGCCGCCCGTCACCCCCGAACAGGCCCTCACGTACCTGCTCCGTGCCCTCGGCGTACCGGCGATCGCGATGCCCTCCGATGTGGACAGCCAGAGCGCGCTGTACCGGTCCCTTATGGACGGCCGGCAGACCCTGGTCGTCATCGACAACGCCGGCGCTGCCGAACATGTGCGGCCGCTGCTGCCCGGCGGTCCCGGCAACGCCGTCATGGTGACCAGCCGCAACCAGCTCACCGGCCTGTGCGCCGCCGACGGCGCGACCCTCGTCGTCCTGGACCTGTTTACCGCCGAGGAAGGCCGCGAGATGCTTGCCCGGCGCCTGGGCGCCGACCGGGTCGACGCCGACCCGCAGGCCACCGCGCAGATCGTGGAACGCTGCGCGCGCCTTCCCCTCGCCCTGGCCGTCGCCGCCGCCCGCGCCGCTCAGCGTCCAGCTCAACCATTGCGGGATTTCGCCGACCAGCTGCAAGCCGCGCGGGAGCGGCTCGACGAGTTCGCCAGCCCCGACACCGCCACCGACGCCCGCGCGGTCTTCTCCTGGTCCTACCGCACGCTCAGTGAGCCGGCCGCCCGGCTCTTCCGGCTGCTGGGTGCGCATCCCGGCCGCAGTATCACCGCCTTCGCCACGGCCAGCCTCGCCGCCATCCCACCGGCGCAGGTCCGACCGTTACTTACCGAACTCGCCGACGCCCAGCTGGTCACCGACCGGGGCGGCGGCCGGTACGCCCTGCACGACCTGATGCGTGTGTACGCCACCGAACTGCTGCACACCCACGACGCCCAGCCGCAGCGGCACGCCGCACTACGCCGGATGCTCGACCACTACCTGCACACCGCGCACACCGCGGCGACGCTGATCGACTCCTCCCGTACCCCGATCCCCCTCGCACCACCGGACGCCGGCGTGTCGCCGCTGCCGCTGGCCGACCGCGAACAGGCACTGGCCTGGCTCGGCGCCGAGTACACCGGCCTGCTCACCGCGATCGAGCGCGCCCAGGCCAACGGGCTGCACACCCACACCTGGCAGCTGGTCTGGACCCTCGCCGACTTCCAGCAGTGGCGCGGTCTCTGGCGCGACCGCGCCGCCGGGCTCCGCGCCGCGCTGGAGGCGACGCAGCGCCCGGACAACCGCGCGGAGCAGGCCCGCGCCCACCGGGGACTCGGGTACGCGTACAACCGACTGGGCCGCGACGACGACGCCCAAGCACACCTGCAGCATGCGCTCGACCTCTACACCGCGCTCGACGAGCCGACGGGCCAAGCCCGCGCGCACCACGGCCTGTCGTACATCCTGGAACGGCAGGGAAACCACCACGCAGCCCTCTGGCACGCCCAGCGCGCCCTCGGCCTGTATCCGGCCGACAGCCACCAGGCCCACCACGCCCGCGCGGTCGGCATCGTCGGCTGGTGCCACGCCCAACTCGGCGACCACCACAAGGCCCTCGCCCACTGCCAGGACGCCCTCACCCTGGTCCAACAGACCGGGGACCGGGTGGCCGAGGCCGCCAACTGGGACAGCCTCGGCTACATCCACCACCACCTGCGCAATCACCACCATGCGATCACCTGCTACCAGACCGCGCTGCGCATCCGCCGCGAGCTGGGTCACCGGTACGGCGAAGCCAACACGCTCAGCCACCTCGGCGACACCCACCACCTGCTCGGCGACCACGACGCCGCCCGCCGAACCTGGCACAACGCCCTGACCATCCTCGAACAGCTCGGCCAACCGGACACCGACCACGTACGCATCAAACTCAAGAACGCCGAGTGAGCCGGCCCTGCCGCGCAGACGGCGTCAAATGGCCGACGGCCCTACGAACCACCTCGCGCAGGACGACACCGACAGCGGCTGACCGCACCTGTCCGATGTGGACCTCGCCTGCGAGCGCCGTCGCGGCGCGGGATGACGGCCTGCTGCTCGCGACCTCCCACGCCGTCAGCCCGCTAGGCCGCTCTTCGCACTCTCAGCCCGCCGTGACGGCAATCAGCGCGCGGGATCCTGATCGACGGCACCTCTCCTAATCGCACCCGGCGAGACGCCGATGACGCGCTTGAAGGCACGGCTGAACGCGGCCTCGGACCGGTAGCCGAGCCGATCGGCGAGCTGGCCGACCGTAGCGCCCTCCTCCTTCAGTGCGGCTACCGCGACGTGCATGCGCCAGCGGGCGACAGGCACTGGCTGCGCGACGTGGTGCGGCCCGGCACTGCGCGGTGCTGGACGGCTACCCGGTGGTCCAGATCCTCGAGCGGGACCCCGACGGACGACCCGTCCGGATCCTCGCCTTGGTGATCGGCGGCAGGTTCGACCCCCAGATGCACGGCTGGCGCGCGCACGGGACGTCACTGAAAGCAGGTGAGCTGGACGCAGGACAGTACACCACACGTCGTCGCGTGACCCGGCACTCGTATTCAGCGCCGCCGCCTCCAGCGTGCGGGGCAAATGGATCGATTGAGGCCGGACCGGAGCCCCCGGCCGATCCGGCGGGGCGCTAGGAGGCTCCTGAATAACCCCGTTTCGGGGGTGCGGGTTTCGGGTGGTGGTGATGGGGAGG
>NZ_JBAKHX010000009.1:0-155392 GCF_036906915.1 Micromonospora sp. CPCC 206061 | reverse complement strand
GACGAGCCAGCGACCAAGCAAACGCCCGAGGCGTCCTCGGCTGAGCAACCCGAACCCCCGGCGCAGCGCGCGGCAGACGAGCCAGCGACCAAGCAAACGCCCGAGGCGTCCTCGGCTGAGCAACCCGAACCCCCGGCGCAGCGCGCGGCAGACGAGCCAGCGACCAAGCAAACGCCCGAGGCGTCCTCGGCTGAGCAACCCGAACCCCCGGCGCAGCGCGCGGCAGACGAGCCAGCGACCAAGCAAACGCCCGAGGCGTCCTCGGCTGAGCAACCCGAACCCCCGGCGCAGCGCGCGGCAGAGCCAGATGCGCTGCCCCAGGCAACAACTGCCAACGTGCCCGAGGACGAGCCAGCCACGAAGCAAACGCCCGAGGCGTCGCCGGCTGAACAGCCACGGAGTCGCCGGGCGGGGGGCGCGCCATCCGCCCAAAAGGCAAGCTCAAGCCGTCGTGCAGCACCGAGGGCACAGCAGCTAGCCGCGGCCGCCGCCCGGGAGGCCGTCGTCGACAGCTACCTGTCGGCCCGCCATCGACCTCACGAATGGGTCCCAGCAGGCATCCGGCTTCCCATCGACCTCCGGCACCGCCTGGAGGAACGACTGCTGACAGACCAGGACAGTACGGGCAACTACCAGCTTGCCCTTGCTCACTACGTCAACGCAGCCTTGGACCTAATCCCAGACGACGACGTCGAAACCTCATCCGAGTGGGCTCGGGGGTACCTGGAATCACTTGGCATGGCCAGGCCCCGAACCACAGGGACAGGCACCCGCCTGCACGGCGATGTCGAGCTGCGGATGAAGCGGCTAACCGCCCGCTTACGGCGCCATTCACGGTACGGCCTGGTTGGGCACCTCCACGCCGCAGCCGTTGTCCGGCTCCTCGACGCGCTCGACGAGGAGTAGAACCCCCGCGCCCCATTGCAGGGCCGAGACAACCAAGGCAGTCATGCCAACCACAACCCACCAGTGGGGGGCCGCGAGCGACGCTCGCGGCCCCCCACTGGTGGGTTGTGGACGTGTTGGGGCCCGTGCGCCACACCTTCCATGGACGAACGTCTACAAGGGCCTGAGGCTCAACGCCGGCGCACCATGAAGCACAATAGGTGACGAGGAAGCCACTGGCTGCGCTGCCCAACCGGCGGAGCCTCCCCTGCCCCGTCGAGCGCATCCGATGCCACTAGGAGCCGCGCGCGGAATGTGATGCGATGCGTGGTGCGACACGCCGCGGAATGTGATGCGATGTTCGGTACGCCGCATGGCAGGATCAGCGACCATGAGCAACAGCCGTCGTCGCGGTCCGAGACCCGGAGCACGTCAGCGTGGCAACACCGCGGTATACGACCCCAAATCGCGCCAACCGTACCGGACCACACTGACCTTTCCGCCGGTCCAGAAGCCGTGGCTCCTTGACGAGGCGTCGGCCAGGGGGATGACCGTGGCTCGCCTGCTCATAGACCTCGTCAGGGGAATGGACCTAGACGGCACCGGCCTTCCACTGTGGGCGGAAGGTGGCAACTGCGAAGAGCACATCGCCAGGTCCCTCGAGGAGTTCGAAGCCGTGCCTGGACAGCGATATCGGGTCACAGCAGAGTTTCCGCCAGCCATCGGCGCCAAACTCGTCGGCGTTGCCGACGGGCTAAGCGTTGCCGTATCCGAGGTCGTCCGGGCGGAGATTCGGCAGTTGATGACCGGCCGCGCTAACGGCAGCCGGCACACCACCCACACCCAGCTAGCGCTTCCGACCACTTCCATGGATCAGCGCCCGCCGACCGTGGCCGCCGCATGACCTTCATCCAGAACATCCCGCACCCAATTGGTGCGCGCGTCCCGCTTACGAGGAGGCGATAGCCGACCCCAACCAACGACGGGGCCCCGGAAATCCGGGGCCCGCCGATAACTGAATGGATCCGCTCCAAGACCCGGGGTGCCTCGTCGGCCGCTAAACCTTAGGCGCCTCGGATGGAGCCCCCCTGCCTTGGAGGGCTGCTGCCATGACGGTAGCACCTACCCGCCTGGGCTGCACAGTCTCGTCCACGTTCGGGGACGAGTCGCGTCGTGCTACGCCCGGCGACCTGCCAAACGATCCCGAGGCCCTGCGCTACGAGCTGTTCACGGTGCGGCTTTCGCCGCGGCCGCGAATACGGCTCGACCGCAGTGGCACTCACGAGTACACCGAGCGCCGACGGCCAGCCGTCGCGCCGACCTGCCCGCACGCGGTCTATCTGACCGACGCGGAGGGTCAGTTCCGCCTGCTCTGCTTCGATCTGGACGCCTCAGCCGGCCAGTCGGTGGTGGGGGAGGATCTCGCACGGCTTTGCACGCTGCTGGACACCGTGGCGATTTCCTATGTGGTCGCCCGATCCGGCCCCGGCGGTGGCTACCACGTTTGGCTTCGTCTGCGGGAGCGGGTCGGCGCTGCGGTGGTACGCCGCCTTGCCCAGGCTCTGGCGGCCGTTCTGCCGTCCTTGGACACTGGGGCACTAACGAACCCGGCGACCGGTTGTGCACGCCCTCCGGGTGCTCTACACCGCCACGGCGGACGTTCGGTGCTGGTCAACCCGAGCGACCCTCTGCGGGCCTATGAGACGCTTGCGGACGGCGTTTCTGAGGGGCAGCTGCAGCTGCTGTTCGACTCGCTGCCGCAGACGGCCCGTGCCGCCGGCGCGGCCGCCGCATCCCGGCCAAGGGGCACCGCGCAACAGCGGATCGTCGACAACGACAGTGGCCCGCATCTAGCGGGGCAGCGGCGCGCCTTGTCGCCCTCCACCGCGGCGCTGTTGACCGCCGAGCCCGCCGGTGACGCCTCGGCGTTGCTGTGGCGCATCCTGCTGCGTACCGCGTTCGCTCGATGGCGCCTCGCCGACGTGGCGACACTGGTCGCGGACCCGGCGATGACGGGTCTGGAGCACATCCGCTCCACGCGGTGCGGCAGCGGCGGTCGTGTCGCACGCGGTCCAGCCGAGCAGGACGCGCTGCTACGCCGACAATGGCGGCGGGCCGTCGAGCACGCCGCCGCGCTGCCCCAGCTCGTCCCGCAGGACGAGGACGGACCCCGCGAGGCCGGGCGGGCCGCCGAGGTAACCGCGGCCGTCCAGCGCATCGAAGCCGCCGCCGAGGCGATGCCCTGGCGGTGGGCAACACCGGCCGGACCGGCAGACCGGGCCGCCCTCAAGGCACTGTGCCTTATGGCCCTGGCCTGCTGCTCAACGGAGCTCGCCCTGGATTGCCGCCGCTGGTCACGCCTGACCGGCCACGGCAAGTCCACAATGGCCGAAGCCGCTAACAGGCTTAGCCGCTCGTCATCGTTGGACGGCCCACCCTGGATAGCGCTGGTCACTCCCGCCGAAGGCACCAGAGCCGCCGTCTGGAGACTGCTGCCTCCGGAGCCGGAGCAACAAGACGATGCCACCCAAGGCGACCCCCATCTGTCGCCTGTGGACATAACCCGGACACAAGGGCGCAAGCCCGCCCCCCAGGGATCCGACTACGTACCGCAACCGGCAGGGGAGGACTGGGCCGCCACCACCGCACGTCTGCGACAGGAGCTGGCCCGCATAGCCCACGACGTCTGGACACCGAGGGGAGGTCTTGGCCACCACCTGGAGCGCACCTATTCCTATCTCCTAGGTCGTCCTAGGACGGTAGGAGGGTTGGCGCAGATCACGGGCTACAGCACGGCTACCATCCGACGACACCTCGACATTCTGCAGGAACACAAACTCGCAGCTCAGCAGCGGTCGGGGGAGTGGAAGACCGGTCGGGCGAGCCTGGACCGGGTCGCTGACCGACTCGGCGTCGCCGGCGTCGGCCGGACCCGCCATCAGCGCTACCTCGTCGACCGGGAGCTGCACGCCTGGTGGATCGAGGAGCAGGACTGGCGGCAACGTCGCGGTAAACCCCGAAAGGGGGGGCCACCCACCGGCGAGCCACCCGACACCGGCCAAGCCGCGATCCCCCTACCGGTCGGTCCCAGAACCACCTACGGCCGGTTCCCAGTGCGCCGCGATGGCCGGGCCGACTACACCCGGGCCCGCGCAGTCGTCGCCGGCCGGCTCGGCCTGACCGCCATTGCCGACGACGCCATCGAACGCGCCGCGGCGCAGCTGCTCGCCGAGCGGTTGGGCGCGACCGAGCTGGAGAAGGCCGCCGCATAACCGTTCGCCAGGCCGACGGGGGAGTGAGGGGGTCCGCGGCCGCGCCCGTCCCCGGAGGGCCACCGCGCCCGGACGCGGGAACCTTCCCGGTTCCCGCACCCTCCCGGCTGGGCCTGCGCGGCCCAGACCCGCGGCGCGCCGGGAAGGCCGACAACGCCGGCGTGCACGCCGGCCACGAGACGCGGGACGAACTCACGGCACCAGGTGGTCTTCCCGTTCGCGCGCCCGAAGGGCACCGGGGCGTTCCTTGGGCGTCAAGGCCAAGCCGCTACGCGGTCGGCTACGCCGAGCCTTGACGCCCAAGGAACGCCCCGGTAGGGACAAGCCCGCGCGAACGGGAAGACCACCCACAACGGGGGGCCTGCAGCTGACGCCACCACGTAGTGGCGGGGCCAAACGGACACCGTCCACAGTGGCCCACGTCACAGGAGAAGCCTTCCCTGAACCTACCTAACTACTGTATCATTAGAAGTAACGATGAGGAGGGACGGCAACCCGCCCCGTCGCACAGGAACCCCTCAAACGCCCCTCTCGGAAGGGAAGACATCCACATGGATGCCGTACGGATCGATCTGGACTACGCCGGGCCGTACCAGCCGCCGTCCGCCCCTGGCATCGCGTACCGGCCCCAACCCGTTACGTACCACGGAAAACTCGCGGAGCCCGTCTACCCCGGGCGACTCGTGGTCGACGGCGACTGGCCCGCCACACGCCCGGAGGAATGCGTGGGGGAGTACCCCACCCAGTGGATCGGCGACGGCCAGGTCCTGATCTGCACCGGATGCGGGCTCGACTGCACGTAAGGCGGCACGCACCACGCGTTCCCGCACATCACCAACGCACGCGCCACCAACGTCCAGAAGGGACCGGCCAATGCCCGGCGCCAGCAGCGACCAGCAGCCCGAACCGACCACCGTCACCGCCCAGCTCGACCTACGCTTCCCGAGTACCACCTGGCACGACCAGTACGGCACGCTCACCAACTGCCTCTCCTGCGGCTTCGAGGGGTTCTGCCTCGTCGAAGGAGCCGCCAACCCGCACCAGTGCCCCACCTGCCAGCACGCCGGGGGCACCCGCACCCGCACCGGGACCGGGCACCGCGCGGCGGCCGCCACCCACCAAGGACGCAGACGGGTCAACGCCGACGCCGCCGCCATCGTCGAACACCCCGACGGAGGCCGAGGATGGGCCGTCGCAGACGGCGTAGGCGACGACTGGGACGCCGCCGACGCCGCCTACCTCACCGCATGGACGGCGGCCGCCGCCGCCCCACGCGTCAGCGCCACGGGCGCGCTACACACCGCCCGCCAGGCGTGGCACGAGCAGTACGGCCACGCCCCGCCCGGCCAGGCCGGAACAGCAGTCGCCGTGGTGGCCACCGCGATGCCAGAACACCTCGGCGGCGGCCTCGACATCGCCTGGTGCGGCGACGCCCGGGCCTACGCCCTCAACTCCGGCACGCTCGCCCAGCTCACCACGGACCACACCGAGGCCGAGCAGCTGCGAGCCCTGAACATCAGCTGGCTGCCGATCGGCCCCGACCACCCCGGACACCACTGCGTCACCTCGACTGTCCGATCAGGACGCATCGACAGCTTCCGTGTCGTGGGCGACGTCGACCGGCTGCTGCTGTGCACCGACGGCATCTACAACACTCTCACCGAGGCCCAGATCATCCAGATCCTCACTAGCACCGATCCCGCCGAGGCCGCCGCCCGGCTCGCCGAAGACGCCGGCAACGCCGGCCGGGACAACGCCACCGCCATCGTCATCACCTCCGTCGGCCCGTAGGCGCCCCGCACGCCGCTGCGACGGCCGGTGCATATGTGACCGCCGACACACGTGCGAGGGCACCATCAGAACCAGATCTACTGTATCATTAAAACAAGCGTGACGGAGGGACGGCAACCCACCCCACGCCCACAGGAACCCACCGGAACGGAAGGAACCTCCTCTCATGCGCATCGAGATCGGTGACCACATCACCTGGCCGGACCACGAGGTTGCCCGTGCCTGGGGAGCAGCGGCGGTCGCCGCCGGCACCGGAACCGTGCTGGACCACTGGCACGACAGCACCACCGGCACGCACGGGTACATCGTCGACCTCGGCCAATCCGCGTCGCGGACCGTCACGCCAAGCGCGGCCGCCTGCCGCCTCGCCGCCCCCGCCACGGGCATGCCGGCCGCATGGCGCTGGATCGTCGGGCCCAACGACTGGGCCGGATGGGTGCTCCACGCCGGACAAGACATCGCCGGCTACGTCCAGCGCGAGAACACCCGCAACGAACTCGGCCAGACGGTCTACCTCTGGATGCCCTACAACGGCGACGGCGAGCAACTGAGCAGCCGCGCACTGACCTACATGGAGTCGGCCCGCCGCACCGTCGAACAGCACCTCGCCGTCGCCGCCGTTCCGGTCCGACCCGACAGGGCCATCGGCGTCGCCCCCGTACCCGCCGCCAACCGCGTGCACCGGCCTGGGCGCCTGCCGGTCAGCTGACACCCCGGCATCCTGCCCGCGTGGGGGGCAAACCCCGCGCGGGCAGACTGCCCCAGCAGGCCGCCGAAAGCGGAGACGCGACCCGCCGAGCATCCCCACCCTGAGGCTCGGCGGGCACGCAACCCAGCGCGAACACGTGCACCGGGTCAGTCGCGATCGTCACCGCCCGCCGCGCGGAGTCCGCGTTCCGAGTGCATCGAGCACCCGGCCCGCGGGCTGCCGCGCCCGCGTTGCGCCGCCGGGACCACCGGGCAGGCCAACCCCACGACCCAAGCTGCACGGCACCAGCTCCGCCCACTGCCGGCACAACACCACAGGTACCGAAACGGCTGGTCCGCAGGCACGGTCGGGCCCGCGTGCTTGTCCCGGGCCGGCCGCCGCACAGCCACCCGGCCAAAGACCACGTCGAAAGGACCACGACCTTGACCAGCACCGACATAGACCTTCGCCACGGCGACCGGATCCAGGTCCTGCCCGGCAAGGCCCGCAGCGCCCACACGCTCCAGCCACTCAAGACCGGCCTCTACATAGAGGTCAGCTCCATTCGGCCAGACCCGCTCGACGGCACAGTCGAGGTCACCGGGTTCCTGCTCACCCAGCGCGGCGCGTTCCGCAGCGGCTTGCCGACCCGGACCGTCATCCTGACCTCCGACGCCTACACCACCCCGATCCGCGTCGGCGACCGCGTCCGCTACCGGGCCACGGGCGAAACCCCCACCGTCACCGCCATCCACGAGGACGACAACGGCTACGCCACCGCCGCCGTGCGGTTCCCATCCGGCGCCCACGGCACCGGCTACCGCCTGGTCGACCTGGAACACCTGGCCCGCCCCACGACCAGCCCAGCGCCGGACCTCGCAGCGGTCGTCACCGCATGCGCTGGGCTGCACTGCCACCAACCCGCGACCAACATCGTGCTGTGGTGGCCGCGCTCCGGCGGGCAGCAGACCAAGGCGCTGTGCGCGAGCGACACCGACCAGTACCTGGCGATGCTCAACGGCAACCCGGCCAGGGTGATCGAGCTGGCCGACGGCACCCACGACTGCCTCGCCGACAACTCGGCCACCCAGGTCGCCACCTGCCAGCACTGCGGCCACCTCATCTACCTGTACCGGGCGCTGCTCGACCACGCCGAGCCGTGGCGCGACGGCGAGTACGACGAGACCGGCCGCTGCGGGCCCGGCGAGGACCGCGCCCGCATCCCCGTGGCGCACGACCCGGCCATCACCATCGCCGCCCGCGACGCCGCCCTGGCCACCCGCCCCTGCGGTGCCAGCAGCGGCCCGCACAACGCAGCCGACTGTCCCGCCACCCGCTCGTGACACCCCACCCACCGAGCTCTGACCAGCCCAATCTGAGAGGACACAGCATGACCCGCACCGCGACCACGTACGGCATGCAGGACGGCTTCGACTACGAGGGCTTCCAGTTCAGCGACGCCTTCCCGGTCCCGGACGCGTACGCCGTGTTGTACGGGATGGCCCACTTCCAAGGCCCTGACGGGTACCTGTGGTTCGCCCCCGACAACGGCGCCGGACAAAACAGCATCGACTGGGCCTACCCGCAGAACGTGGCCGAGTTCGACCGGCGGCAGGAGAACGACGAAGACGCCTACCACCGTGACCCCGAGTACCAGGCGGTCATGGCCGAGCTTTGCGCACAGGTCGACGCGGTGAGTGCCACGGACGCCCGCTACGGCCGGTGGAGCAGGACGCGGATCGAGCGTTCCGGGCACCCGGCCACGCACTGACCTGCCTCCCTCCCC
Organism: Micromonospora sp. CPCC 206061; assembly: GCF_036906915.1. Classification (NCBI taxonomy): domain Bacteria; kingdom Bacillati; phylum Actinomycetota; class Actinomycetes; order Micromonosporales; family Micromonosporaceae; genus Micromonospora; species Micromonospora sp. CPCC 206061. Next base: position 146,970 of record NZ_JBAKHX010000009.1, on the reverse strand, counting down.
GTGGGTGTGGCCGGCTGGGCCGGCCACACCCAACGCCCTGAACCACTCGGACGGTGCGGCTACACCGACCGGAACCCGGACACCAACAACCTCAGCGAAAGAGCGTGATCGTGAAGATCGAAGCCTATGAGATCGAATACTCCTGCTCGCCCGGCGGCGTGGACGCGTGGGAGGTCTACGACCAGAGCGACCCTCGCCAATCAAGGCTCCTGGCCACCCTGGACACCGCCGAGCAGGTCCGCGCGCAGTACCCGGACGCCACGCTGCACACCCTGGCCGAGTACCACGCCGGACAGGGGGAATGATCATGGACGCCCTGGAAGGCATCCGCGTCGGCGACACCGTCCGGCGCGCTTGGGCGGGCGCCGCGAAGGCGGCCGTCACCGCGCTGCGCGAGCTGCCCGACGGCACCGAAGTGGCCGACCTGCTGCTGCCCACCGGCAACACCCAGTTCGCGTACCAGGTCGACGGGCTGGTGTTCGTGGCCCGCACCGCCGAGGCGCTGCCCACCCGGCCCTGCCGCCGCCCGCACGCCGACCTGCCATGCATCCGCTGCGAGCACGCCGACGAGCTGACCCTGCCGCACACCAACCTGATGGTGCCGTTCACCCCGCTGCGCGTGGTGTCCCGCCGCGGCGGCGAGCTCCAGTACACGGCAGTGCTGGCGTTGGACGGTCAGCCGGTCGGCACCATCGAGTACGACCTCTGCGTCGGCTACGCCGAGTACCGACCCAACCCGGGCAGCCCCGTCACTGTCGCCCAGGTGGACCGCTTCGCCGACCAGAGCGTGCTGGAGGACGGCACCACCCCGACCACCGCGCACGTGCTCGACCGTCTCGTTGAGGAGTGGTTCGGCCAGACGCTGGTCAAAGCGGCCACCCGACGCGGCATTGGACTGGCCCGCTACCACTGCGCCTGGGGCGATGAGCACCACTCGCTGCCGTCCACTCCGGACGACACCGACGAGGCCCTGCTCGCAGCGGCCCGCATCGTCTACCCGCGCACGCCGCACAGCAACGGCGTCTGGCAGGCGTGGACGAAGAGCCAGCGGTGGCAGGTCCTGCCCGACCCCGCCGGCGACTGACCCGGTGTACCGTCGCCGGCCGGCGCGGATTCCACGGAATCGGCCGGCGGACCCAGGTTCAAGGACGCGTGGCAGCACGTCGCCGCGCCGCCTCGTAAGGAACGGGGGGAGCGGGGATCACCTGCGCGCTCCCGCCCCCCGCCCCCCTCCGGGCGCAAGCCAACGCTCCGAACCCGGGCTCGAACCGGGCAGCTCTCCTCCAGGAGGTAACCCCCATGCACGCCGACACGGGTTCCCCAGTCGCGGCCGCCGGCCGTAGCCGGCACAACCCTCATCGGTACAGTGGACCGCGATCTCTCCTTACGCCAGGAACGCGGCATCAGTCGCCGACCGGCACGGGGGAATGGTCGACGGGCAGTGCCCGCCCGCCGCGGTTCACGGCGGAGACAACGTCCGGCGGCAGCGCGACACGAGCAGGGACCGAGGCTATGGAGATCCGCGAAGTCGACGGTCGCCGTGCCACCAACCGCCGTGGCGCAGCCGAGTACCTCGGCCGCTCGTTGCAGACCGTGAATCTGCTCGCATCGCCCAAACGCAAGGCGGAGGGCTCTGGCTGGCCCGACGCCTTACCGACCCGGACCGCAGGCCAAGACTGGTACGCGCTCGACGATCTCGATCGGTTCCGCAATACGGTCCTCGCCCCCGCCGAGGCGGCCCGGCGCGCCAAGGTGCACCACGTACATCTCGACGGCGATCCAGAGGAGTTGCTGACTGCCAAGCAGTTCCGCGAGATCATCGGCGTCGAGGCCGGCCCGTGGGCGAAGTACGTCGCCGAAAGCCAGCCCTCCTGGAAACACGGGCAGGACGGGTACCTTCCCCTTCCGGATGTGGAGGAACCCGGCCGCGGCGGCACCATTCGCAAGTGGAAACGGCAACGCGTCCAGAGCTGGATCAACGACCGCCCTGGATCGACGCGCGGGGGCACACGCCGCGGTGGACCGACCACGGCCGACGCCGTCGCAGCGATCGCCTCCGCCGGCGGGCACCTGACCGGCACCCAGCTCGCCGAGGCTCTCGGCGTCCCGCTCAACACCGCCTACCGGCTCCTCCGGCAGGCGCGCGCCCAGCACGCTGCGAACCAGGCACCTCCGCCAAGCCTCTGACCAGCAATTACGCTCTCAGACGGCCGTAGGCGGCCGAATCGCACCTGCCTAGGGTGAACGGCACGGGCAGCAGAGCGCCTAGACCCCCACACCCGCGGAGGTTGCGTCCCTTCCTCCGCGCCCCTTGGCCGGCCCCCCCGCCGGGCGCCCAGCGCGGGGGACACTGTCGCTTCCCGTTCGTTCTGTCGGTCCGTCATCGCGCTGACCCGCCCTTCGCCACATGCGAGCCCGTCGACGAGCCGGGCCGGTTTCCCATCTGATCTGGCGGATTTCCGTGCACTCTGTCCGTTCGACTACTGTCATTCGGGCCGATTGACACCACCCCCCATGTCATTCACACTGGATGACATGAGGGGTGCGGAGCCCCCTCCGGAATCAGGGAGGCGGCCCGAGATGGCCACGTACGTCTACTACGAGGGCTGCGGCTACGAGAGCGAGCCGTTCGAGGCAGCCACCGACGACGCGGCCATCGAGCACGTCGAGGGCACCTTCCGCTCGGCCGGCAACCCCGACTTCGACGGGGACGAGGGCGGCATTCTTCGCATCGAACTCGCAGACGGCGAGGAGGACCGCCTCGGCGTCTGCGAGTTCGCCGGCGAGAACATGCTCCCCGACCTGGCCGGCGAGCGCGGCTCCTACCGGGGCGTCTGATGGGCGACGATCTGACCGAGGCCGTCACCGTCGCACTGGAAGCCGCCGCGATCTCGTGGGCCGCCCTGCTCGGCACCGACATGACCGCCGTCCTCGGCGAGCGCATCGCGGCGAGCGCCCCGCGTATCGCCGCCCAGTTGCACACCCCCGGCGAGCAGCAGGGCACGGCGGCGGACCTGCTCGACGTGATCGGCCACCCCGGCGACGACGACCCCACCTGGTGGACCACCGAGCTGGGCCGGGCGATCGCGCACGCCCTCGACGACCAGGGCGTCAGCCAGACCGAGGCCGCGCTGCTGCTCGGCGTCACCAAGGGCACGATCTCGCAGCTCGTCGCCCGGGGGACCCTCGCCCGGGTGGCGGGCGGCCAGGTGTCACTGACCTCGGTGCTGGATCGGCTCGCCAGCCGACCCGTGAACTGACTCCTGGACAACACCGACGCCCCTCTGGCGGGCCGCCGGAGCAGCGATCCGCCACTTCCGGTGAGACACCGTCGGGCGTTCGCCACCCGGTTCGCCATCGCGCTGCGCGCTCGCCACTTCAGCTGAGAACCGACAGACACCTGCCCTCATCACCATGAGCCCGGTCGAATTCTCGGCCGGCTCATTTCTTTTCATTTCTTTTCGTTTCATTATGTTGCGGCGATACGAAATGAAATGCTATGATGGTTTCATGCTGATCGACACCCGCCGCGCCGCGCGTCGTACGCTCGCCACGGCCTTAGACGCCCCCCATCCCGCAGGAGTGGCGCACCGATGACCGACGCCGAGCGCACCGCGCCGCCCCAGCCCACCGCCGGGCAGCCCACGTGCAAGTTCCCCGGTTGCACCAAGCCCCGCCGCCCGGCCAGTCCCGGGCCAGGCCGACCGCCGGAATACTGCGAAGACCCCGACCACACCCCCTTGAAGGCGCTCCGAGCCGAGCAGGCCGCCGCCGGAATCCGCCCGGAGACCACCGGCGGACCGGACCCGGATCAGCGGCCCGCCAAGCACGCCCGCGCCACCGCCATCGACAGCCTCAGTAAGGCCACCGTGGTCGCCGCCTCGCTCCGCGAAACCGCCGAGCTGTTCGACCACGCCGCCCGCCTCTCCGGGGACGCAGAGGCCGCCGCCATCGAAATCGAGAAGGTGACCGCCGCCGAGCGGCAGAAGGCCGCCGAAGCCGAGACTCGTGAAGCCGAAGAGCGCGACCGCCGTCTCACCGCCGAAGCCCGCGCCGAGAAGGCAGAAAGCTACGTCGATGCCCTCGCCGACCAGACAGAGGCCGCCGAGAAGGCCCGAGACGAGGCTCGGGCCGAGGCACGGCAAGCCCAGCAGGCCCTCGACGAAGTAACCCAGGCCCTCGACGAACGGACCCGTGAACGCGACGCCTCCACCACCCGCGGCGACCAACTCGCCGGGCAGCTCGCCGAACGCACCGGGCAACTGGAGACCGAACGCAGCCGGGCCGAGGACCTCGCCAGCCAACTTGAGCAGACCAGCGCCGCGCGGAACCAGCTCGACAGCGAACTTCGCCGGGCCCGCGAGCGGATCACCGACCTTGAGACCGCGCTGAGCGCCGCCACCCAACGCGCACAAGCCGCCGAACAGGCAGCGGCCACCGCAGACACCAAGGCCGTCGAAGCCGAACGCCGCGCCGACCGCGCCGACGCAGCCCGCGAACAACTAGAGGCCCGACTCGCCACCGCCGCCGAGCAGTTGACCGAGGCCCGCGCCGACCGCGACCGCCACGCCGCCGACCTTCGCCAGACCATCGGCGAGCGCGACCGGATCACCGCCGAACTCGCCGACCTGCGCGCCCAACTCGAACACGCCCAGGGCCGCAGCGAGCAGCTCGAAACCCAACTACAGCAGGCCCATCAGACCGCCGCCGCCGAGCGCACCGCCCGCACCGAAGTCGAGCAGGCCGCCCGCGCCGCCGAGACCCGCGCCGCCGACGCGGAGCGCCGCGCCGACCGCGCCGACGCAGCCCGCGAACAACTGGAAGCGCGGCTCGCCAGCGCGGCGGAGAACCTGGCCGAGGCCCGCGCCGACCGTGACCGGCTCCGCAGTGAGCGCGACCAGGCCCACGCGGAGGCCACCGAAGCCAACGAACGGGCCGGCCGATACGCCGAGCAACTCGCCAGCCTCGCCACCACCCGACCAACCGATCCCGAACAGCAGCCCAGCCCTCGCCGGGGTCGACGACGAGGCGGAGAACCGGAGTAGGGAACCCGTGAGCCAGACAGCCGACCGGCTCGGCCAGCCGGTCCCCGTGCCCCCACACGTCGACCCCGACGTGTGGGCACCGGGCGGGCCACGAGACGACGGATACGCGCACCCCGTGGGTCCGCGCGCCCAAACCCCGTCATGCGCCTTCCGTGTCGGGGGTGTCCTTCACTTAGCTCGGGTATGGAGCAGTGCCCGGCGCCAAGCGGGTGTGACTCTTCGATGTTCCGGCTGCTCTGCCGTTCGACTGTTCGGGCGTTCGACTGTTCGACTGTTCGAATCAAGCGCTGACGGAGATGCGCTGGCCGCGAACCACCGCCGTCGAGCGGGCCCGCTCCAGTGTGGGCGTCCGTCGAGCCGCGCACACGGCCTCGCTGAGCAGCCAGGCACAGGTAGCGTCGCGCCGTGACCTCCCACCACGTGACCCGACAGGGCTCCGCATCAGGCACCGCGGCGCCCGCCGACGAGACGAACCCAGCCGACCTTGCCGCCCTCGCTGTACGGCTGGAACAGGTAACCGCGAACCTCAATGGCCACATCGTCGAGGCCGCCGACCATCTCGCCCGCCCGCGCATCGCTGCCGCCGAGGCATCCGCCGGCCGGCAGCTGGCGGACCTGCGCGCCGAGTACGAAGCGCGGCTGCGGCGCGCGCACGACCTCGAGACCGAGCTGCGCCGCCAGCTCACCGCCCAGCTGCGCCAGGTCGCCCGACTCCGGTGGGTCGCCCGGTACCTACCCGCGCCGCTGCGCGGCCTAGTGCTCACAGACCCCAGCCGGCCCGGCGCCTGGTGCGGCGACCGGCCCGACGAACAGTTCGCCGTCGACGTCGACGCCGCCGCGGCGGCCGTAGGGCTCACCCCGTACCCGCACTGACTGGGCGCCGACGGCTACCGCCGCTGCGCAGCACCTCGCCCGGCTCGCGGCGGAGGCCGACGACAGCCGTGAGCACCGACGGCCTCGACCCCAGCCCGCTCCCCGGGCCCGCCGGCGGCCCTGAAGCCAAGGAGCTTCCAAGTGCGTAAGGCCGACCCTAGACTCCGTAAGCCATGGTGGGCGTACCTGGTCGCCGTCCCGTCGCCCTCCTAGCCGTCGGGATGATCAGCGCCTGCTGTGGCCTCATCGCCGAACTGGTCATCTAACCCATTACCTGACATAAGGTAAATTATCGACCTTTGAGGAACGTCGACCACGCCACGGCCCGGGCGCCTGGAGCCACTGTGACGTACCACCTCTGATCGACCTCGGGGGCTGGCATCGCCCGTGCCATCGCCGAGCGGGCTCTCGACGACAGTTCACGGCGTATGCGAGGGCGGACCGGCCGCAGTCCAGGCCCGCCCCCTCCTAAATCCCTGCAGTGCGGACCTCATCGCAGTTGAACAGCCCATCATTGCAAGTACGGGTGCATGTCGGCAGCCCATACACTGCCGGTTGTGGGTTTCCTGGCTCTAATCCATCGTCTCAATGCCCGTCGCTACAGAGCGGGTGCAGAGGCAGGTGACCCGGTAGACCAGTACAACCTGGCTATCGAGCTAGAGCGTGCCGGAGATGACGTCGCAGCTGAATCTTGGTACCGCAAGGCCGCCGAGGCGGGCGACCCGGACTCTCGTAACAACCTTGCGTTGATGCTCGACCGGACCGGGCGCAAGTCAGAGGCCCTCAAGTTGCTGGTGGCCGCGGCTGACGACGACGCCGAGATCGCCTACAACGTCGCCGTCCTGAACGAAGAACTAGGCGACGAGATCGCCGCGCTGGCCTGGTACCGGCGCGCGAGCGAGATGGGCGACTCCGACGCCGCGCGCGAACTCCGCCGACGCGGCCTCCATTGATAGTGCCCGACCATCAGCTGCACGGGTGTGTGACGGATCATGGAGCGGTTGTCGATCATGGGCAAGAACGAGAATCCCCGCTTTCCGGTCCCCTTCCCCGGACTCCTCCTGGACGGTAACGGGTCAATCCTCCAGCCAGCGGCACCATCCAGCACGGCCTTGGAATGCGTTGGCCGGGATGCCCAGGGCGCCTGGATAGAGCCGGTCATAGGCAGCGCTGATCTTCGCAGCCGCTGCTGGTGGGCGCAGCAGCCATGGCGCAGCCACGTGATGAGGTTCGAGTACCGCCCCGTACTTGGTGCGCACGATGTCCCCGACAAGCAGGCCGTGGCGCATCAGCCCACGCCACAACGGCTCCGCCGACCCGGTGAACCCCCGCTCCCACATGCTGAGCTCGCGGAGCCGCAATGGTAGCGCCGCGACCCTGATTTCTGCGGCCAGCATCGGAGCGCCCAGGAGACGCAGGGCGTGAGTGCGGTGCGTGCCGTTGACTGTCACCTGATGGATCGGGCCGGCCGGGCCGTCAGCTCGTTCCATGTAGACGATCCCGTCGTCGCTGAGCACCTCGCACACCGCTTCGTCCGGATCATCGGCAGTCAGAAGCTTCTCGATGATCAGGCCGACGATCTCGGGCCGGTGGTCGCCGAAATCGTTCCAGTGGCGGGCGTTGCCGCCGATCACCGTCGTGGGATCGACCCAGGCGTAGGCGTCGAGGTAGCCGAGATCCTCGCCGTCCCACAATGGCTCGTAGGGCACGAACTCGGTAACGGAGATCAGAGGATGTTTCTCGTTGAGCGCGGCGGCCCGGGCGGTGATCTTCTCGGCTAGCAGGTCAAGATCCCAATCGGCGCGCGCGCTCAGTAGCGCGGCCGCGAGTTCGGCGCGCTGCTTCGCGCTGGCCTCAAGAAAGGCGCCCATGGAGGGAAGGGCGCCACCGGTGTCATACGGCAGCCGGTCCGGCATCCACGTGCCGACCGGCGCGTTGGCCCACCGGATCGCGGGGCAAGCACCAGGCGGGGTGGACACCCCCGAGAGCAACTCCGCAGCCGCTTCCGCGCTGCGGGCCAAGCCCGCGACAGGACGGCCGGACTCGTCCACTGCCGAAAAGCCCTGCCCCGACGCGGTGACGTGCCAAGCAGTCTGGCTCGGCGGGAGCAGCCCGCCGCGTACCTGCTGCCGCCGCACCAGCCGCTCATAGACGCCGGCCAGCCGCGCCGCGTCGTCGCGAGGGTCGACCTCGACCAACTCCTGATCCCGCTCGCGGACGCCTGCAGCCGTAGCCGACACTGCGGACGCCATCTCACCGGAAACGACGACCACCGGCGCGGGCCGCCGTCGCCGAAACGCCGGCACCGACAGCAGCGACCACCAGAGCCCGACGACACCGACGCCCACCCACTGCGACGGCGCCGGCGTCGCCGTCCACACCATGCCAGCCGTCGCCGCGCCGTAGCCCACCCAGCCAACCCGGCCGCCGACGTTGCGGGTCACGGCCAGTACAAATAGGAGGGCGCCAGAAATGCACCAGGTCCACCACAGGGTCTCGGCCACCACTGGCATCGCCGCTGTGTGCGTGTCCAGATACTGGTGCACAGGGACGGTGACGACTTGACTCAGTGCCTGATCACTCAACCAGGCCGTCGCGGCGTGCCCGGCCGGCGCCGCCGCGGCGGCCAGGCCCCGCAGGATCGGGGCTACGAAACAGACCAGCACCACCGCCCCCACGCCGAGCGCGGCAGCGATGAGCCACCATGGCGGCCAGTGCTCACTGCTGCGATCCCGGGCCCGTGTCCACAGGTACCGGCCCAACTCGCCAACGACGGCGGCGAGCTCATGCCCGCCGCCGCGCCGCTCGCCATCCGCGGAAGCGGTGTCTGCTGATTGCTCGGTAGTGTCATCGGTCACCTGTGCGCTCCTGACTCAAGCCGCGCCAGCTTCGGGTAACACAGTGCCACGCGGCGCTGACAAGCCGACACGGTCGTGGGTCGGCGGTGTCCCCCATGAGTCTTAGCGGCTCGAGGCCTGAGGACGTCGCCGCCGTCTAGCGACCAAGACGTCGGCCGGGGCGCTACGAGGCCGACCGGCGCAGCTCCAGCACCGGCCATCCGCGTCACCGGTGCAGATACCGGTTATGCGCAGCCCTCATCTCGTCCACATCCCGATCCTTGCCGGCCGGGCTGAAACGATCTAGCGCCGCCCAGGCACGGGCGAGAGCGTCCGTGACCGCACCAAGTTCAGCCGAATGCTGCTGGGCGAGGCGTAACCGCTCAGCCTCAAGGCGATGCACCCACCCAGCCGCGGCCGCCTCGGCGCTGGCGGCAGCCGCGCGGACCTGAGCCTTGTTGCGGGCAGCCTCCACTGGTACAAGGGCGGCGGCGGGTCGACCGGCATCGGTAATGATCGTCACGAGGTCTGTGAGCGCGGTGAGCCTGACGAGCTGAACTAAGCGCGTACGTGCCTCGTGGATCGTGACCTCGCGGCGGGCATCGTTCGGGCGGGTACCGGCGACCATAAGTTCAGCATCCGGACGCGTATGACACTTTCCCGAGCCGCCCGGTCGGGCAAACGCAACGCCGGCGGTTCGGCGGGCTGCCGGGTAGCGGCGGTGGGCTACATCGACGCGGCGAGGGGCCTCGGTCGTCGACAGTTGACGCCAGGTCGTACAGGCCCACCACACGAGGCTCCTTCGGGACCGATCCGTTTCTTGGCCGCGTGTGACGGTGTGCTGTGGGCGGGGATCATCCGTGGCGTCTATGGGAAGGGCGACGTTTATGCCGCCGTGGCGGACAACGAATTTACGATCACGGCCTTGCTTGTCGCTAGGGCGGTCTCAAGACGGTGAATGGCCAGCTCGGGCAGCGGCCGCCCGAGGCCGCTTGCCTCAACCACAGTGGACAGGCCGTGGGCCTGATCAGAGGTGCCGACCGCCACCGATGAGTGGTGTGAAAGGACGTCGCGCGCGGCGTAACCGTCGCCGTAGTCGAGAACCTCGCGGATCAGGTCGCGAGCGATGTTACGCGTCATCGGATCGTCCGGCTTGTTGATCGCGTCGATGATGGCCAACCCTAGGCGAGTACGGAAGACCGCAAGCGTCGGCTCTGGTCGCAGAGAGCGGTACCGGGTGACCATCATCTCGACGTTATCGACAAGCAGTGCCAGGTCCGTGGGCAGCACGAGCGCGGTGAGGCAGGCGGCCACGGCGGCTTCCCACGGCTCACCAGGTTGCGTTTCGGCGAGGAGGTGCAGGGCCTCGGCGCGGTCGCCGCTGATCGCGCGGGCGAGCACGGCGACCTGGCGGCCGTCGAGCATGCGCCGGCCGATGCCGTTGTGCCGCCTAAGCCGGTCTTCGGCGTCGCGCCACCGACCGGCGGTGGTCAAGGCGCGGCTGCCATCGGCCAGCTGAACGCCCCACAGCCATTGGACGAGCTCGCGGTGGGTGTCGCTGCTGGTGGTAAGCACGGCTGCGGGAACGGGAATGCCGTCGATGACGGCGTCGGTCCGGGTGAGGACCGCCTGATAGAGGCTGTCGAGCAGGGCGGCGGCGGCCACTCCGTCACCGGCGCGGATATGTAGTCGGGCGAGGTTGACAAGCGGCTCGAAGGCATTTCGAGCAGTGCCGGTGTGGCGTCCCGGTGTGTCGAGGTAGGCGTGGGCGTGCTGGTGGCACCAGAGGCGCGCGAGTTGCTGTTGCCCGCAGTCGGAGGCGATGAGGGCGGCTTGGTTGTGCACGCGTGATGCGGCCGTGAGGTCGCCGTCGCTGGCGGCCCTGTCCGCGAGCGCGGCCAGCGCGCTGATCCTCGCGGACAGGGCGGTGCACGGCGGCCGCGACCGGGCGATGAGGGGGAAGCGTTGCGCTATCGGCCCGGTGGCGTCCATGGTGTTACTCCCAGATGACGCTGATCGGGTGGCCGGGCCTGTCAATCAAGAAATGGCCTTCGTCGGGGCTGCTGGCGGTGGGGATCGTCGGCAGTTCGAACCGCACGGTCCGGTCGCGGAATCGGGTGTCCCAGGTGGCCGCCTCGCCAGCGATCCGGTCCACCAAGGCCGCGGCGTCGGGTCCGTGGCCGATGACCCCGATCTCGTAGCGTTTCTGCCCGTCGACCGGGTCGGCTGGACGCAGGGTGAGGTAGGCCAGGTTCGGGCCTTCGACGGTGGCCATCGCACCCCACGTGGGGAACATCGGGTCCACCTGCTTGCGGTCGATCGCCTCACGGGCGGTGTTCATCCGCATGATCGAGTTGGGTAGGCGCAGCGCGAGCCACAGGTCGACCCACTCGTAGGGCACCATCGGGGGGAAGATCACCCCGGTCCACACGGTTTCGCGTGGGGTGTCGAGCACGCCGGCGAGTTGGGCGGCGTCGACGCTCTGGTCCTTGTTGACCTGCAAGGTGACGTCCTGCTCGGGGTTGAGTGCCACGATGCGGCGGGCGTCGTCGCCGATACCGCGTAGTGGCATGAACACCGCGAGCTGGGAGTCGACGCTGCGCCATCCGGTGCCGGCGCGGGTGAACACGATCGAGCGGGACGCCGCACCGCGCAGCCGCAGCGGCACGACCAGCCGCCCGTCGTCGGTGAGCTGATCCAGCCAAGGGGTGGGCACGGCGTAGGCGCCGACTGTGGCGATGATCCGGTCGTGCGGGGCGCCGTTGGGGTGGCCGAGCGCTCCATCCGCCAGCACGACGTCCACGTTGGTCGCGCCAGCGGCGGCCAGGTGCTCACGCGCGCCGTCGACGAGATCAGCGTCGACGTCGATCGTGGTGACGTGCCCAGTGGCGCCGACCATGTGCCCGATGAGGGCGGCGTTGTATCCGGTGCCCGCCCCGAGTTCGAGCACCCGGTGGCCGGGTTGGGCGGCGAGTTGTTCGAGCATCATGGCGACGATGCGTGGCTGGCTGGCGGCGCTGATGCGGGTGCCGTCGCCGGCGGTCTTGGTGTAGACGGCCTCGTCGGCGTAGGCCGCTGGCGCGTCGACGTTCGGCAGGAACAGGTGCCGGGGAACCGCCGAGAACGCGTCCCGCACGGCGTTGGTGTGGATCACCGCTTCGTCGGCGAGCCGCTGCGTCATCGCGGCGCGCAGGGCATCGGGCGTTTCCGCTTGTTGATCACTGATCGTAGTCATCTCGGACACCTTAGTGGTCGGTGGTGGCGCGGACCGGCCGGACACCACGGCGTCGAAGCCAAAGGTCCCGGTCATGGCCAGCGCCGCCATTGTGGACAGGTCGGGCACGGAGATCCCGGCCCGGTTGGCGTGAAAGATGATGTGGTGGGCCAGCACGGCACGCAGGCCGCGCCGCAGCCGCCCGGCGCGCGCCAGGGCGGCCAGTTCCTGACCGGCCCGCTCGAACCCGGCGACCCACCCGGCGTAACCGGCCAACGGGCGTCCGGGGTCGCTAAGCCATTTCGGGTCGACGGTCAGCAGCCGGGTCATCGCCTGCACGAGTGGTTCACGTCGCGCTTCGTCGAACACGGCCGGGTCGGCCACGTCGACGGGGCGCTCCAGGGCGACCTTGGCCCACACGTCGCCCTGCTCGTAGCGGTCGAGTCCCGCACTGCGCAGCAGGACGGCACACAGGACCGCGGTGGCCTCACACTGCCACGGCAGTGTGGGAGTCGAGCCGGCTTCCCGGGCGCGGGCGAGCAGGTGGTGGCCGTCGGCGTGGAAGAGCCGGTGGGCGGTGTCCATGCCGTCGCGGCCGCCGAACGCGATGGTCTCGGGTTCGTAGATGTTGGGATGCCAGCCCAGGACGCGCTCGTTGGCGGCCAGCTTGTCCAGCAGCGTCTGGACGGTGAGGTAGCCGGCGTCGTCGGTGTGGACCCGTAGTCGCCATACCTTCTTGCGGATGTACCACCAGCCGCCCAGTACGCCGAGCCGGACCGCCTGGTCGAGGTCAGGGGCGAGGTCGGTGGCCAGGATCTGCCATCCGGTGTGGGGGTTGATGGTGATGTCGGCTTGACGCCAGGTGGCGGTGGTCATCGCGGTGTCCTTCGAGGGGTCGACGAGGTTTCAGCAGATGAGCAGGCAGGCGTCCCAGCGGGTACGCGGCAGCGTCCCGGCCGCCGGCGCGTGTGCGGCGAGCGCGACGCCGGCGGCGCCTTCGAGTAGCCCCGGTCCCGCGGAGGCCAGCAGCGTGGTGGCGGTGGTTCGGGGATCGGCGTCCGGCGGGTGCACGGCGTCGAGGAGTTCCGAGGCGACGGCACGTAGGCGCTCTGCGGTGTGCGGTCCGGCGTCGGCCGCCATCCGCGTCGCCAGGTGCGCCATGCCCGCGAAGCCGTGACACAACGACGAATCGACCGTGGCGGTCCGCTGCGCCGGGTCGGTCAGCGCGTTGACGGCGGCGTTCTCGGCCAGCAGCCGCCGGTCAGTGTCTGCGATGGCCAGCGCGGCGAGCTGCTGGGCGCGGGCAAGGCCGGCGGTGCCGTAGCACCAGGATGGGCGCCGCGGGTGCTCGTGCACGGCGGGTGGGCCAGCGCGATGTTGGTCTCGGGTCACCCAGTACGGCCACACCGGTCCGGTCGGGGTGTCTACGCGCCACTGGTCCAGCCAGCCGCAGATCGTGGTGATGGCCGCGTGGTGGCCGGGCACCTTCACCCCGGCGAGGGCGGCCAATGCCAGCAGCGCCAGCGGCCCGCCGATGCCGTGCGCGACGCCGGCGTTGGCGTGCCCGCCGGGAAACCGCGCCTGGTCGGGGTCGCCGTGCGGCCCGACCGTGGTCCACCAGCCAGGCACCTGGATCCCGTCGTGGGTGGCGGGTTCGGTGAGCCGCACCAGATAGGACAGCACGGTGGCCAGCGCTGGGCTGTCCGGCATCCGGAGCAGCAGGTAGACGCCGAGCCCGCTCACGCCACGAACAAGGTCGAAGTCCGCCAGTACGGGACGGCGGCCGGCGAGCAGGCCACGGTGGTGGGTGGCGGCGCAGCGCTGCGCGGCGGCGGCGATCGTCGCGTCCAGCTTGTCGAGCGTCGACCTGTAGGCGCCGGGCAGGTGCTCGGCGACGGTGGCCAGGACGAACGCGAGCGATGGGGCGCCGTAGTTGAGGTGACTGTCGGGGCCGCAGGTGGCTGGGGTGCCGGCGGTGTAGGTGAGCCAGTCGTGGACCCGCTGCCACGGGGCCTGCCCGGCGGCGGCGCGTTCGGTGTGTAGCAGGGCGATGCCGGGTGCGCCGTGTGCCAGGTGGTGGGGCCACCAGGTTCGTCCAGCCGCCAGCGTGGACGCGATCTGGGGATGGGCGAGGTGGTCGGCGATGGCGTCCGCCGCGGCCAGCACCGGGTGGCCGCTGGTCATGCTGGTACTCCGGTGGTGTGGGTGGCGGTCCATGCCTGGGCCGCGGCGCGGGCAAGGTGCAGACAGGCCGGTTCGTCGTCGAAGTCGACGCCGTAGGCGCGGATGTAGTGCCCGTGCAGGATGTGCCGCAGGGCGTCGTCGCGGTTGATGCCGGCGGCATCGGGCCCGGGTACGTCGAGCTGCGCCCGCCAGGTGGCGAGGGCTTCCTCGCGCGGCCGCCAGGCGTCGACGATCGCGGCGCCGCCCGGCGCGGCGCGTAGCGCCGCCCATCCGTGGTCGGGGTTGGAGATCCGCACCGCCTTGTCGAACACCGGTCGGGGCACCGGCGCCTGTGGTGCGGCCGCCGGCAGCTGGTGGATCAGCCACCGCATGCCCGCGGTCGTGTCGCCGAGGTAGGCGATCGTGATGGCGACGGTGTGCGCGGCGATCAGCGCCTGCCGGTCCGGTCGGTCGGCCTGGCGCAGCTGCGCGAGCACGGCGCGGGAGTCGGCGGCGAAGACCCGCTCGGCGGCTCGCAGTGCCGCCCCGGAACCCCACCGGCCGGTCTCGGAGTACGACGTCGGGTACCGCACCTCCCGCAGCAGTCCGGCGCGGTGCAGCCGGTCCGCCCACGTGCTGACCAGCCGCGCCGCCAGGCCGAAGCCGTCCGGACTGGCCAGGCGGATCCGCAGCCGCAGGTGCGGATCGAGCCGGTCCGCGTCGCGGTAGCGCAGGAACCACCATTCCGGTTCGGTGTCGAAGCTGGCCAGCAGGCGCGGCAGGTGCTCGGCGAGCAACTGGTCCTGCCGGCGCATGTCCCCGTACAGGTGGGCGTACAGCAGCCTCGAAGCGGCGGGTGGCTCGCCGTGCCCCCGGCGGATGATCCGGGCCGGCGACACCGCCGGCAGTGGCGGCCACGGCGGCGGCGCGCTGGCCCGCAACGGCACGATGACCTCGTGCGACCGGTTGGCGCACCAGCCCTCGCCGTCCGGGTCGACGACCTCGGTCAGAACCGCGTGGCCGGCCAGGTCCAGGTGTCGACGCAGGAGCACCCGGTGACTTGGCTGCGTCAGGTCGAACATCAGCCGCATGTCGTCGGCGACCATCCGCACGTGCGGCGGCATCCGCCGCCGCTGCTGCCATCCGGCTAGCGCCTCGTCCCACACCGCGGCGGCGGTGTCCCGGCCGGGCAGCTCGGCGGCCGGCAACCGCCACGTCGCCGGCGCCAGGATCACCCGGCCGTAGCGCAGCCGGGGCCGGTACGGCAGAGACGCGGCGGCACCCCACCGGATACCGGTCAGCAGCGCGCACTGCGCCCGGGTCGCCTCGATGAGGAACCGGGCCAGCGGCGGGGTGTGGGTGCGCAGGTTCAGCGCGTGCAGCGCAGAGACTTCGATCCGGCGGCCCCAGGCCGGCACGGCCAGGTAGAGCCGGCGACCGTCGCAGCCCACCGCGATGTCACGCACGCTCAACGCTTGATCGGTGTGGGGCCGGTGTTCGGCGAGGCTAAGCACCGTCGGCAGGGCCCGTATCGCTCGGGTGACGTGTGCGGTAGCCGGGTCCAGCGGCGGGAACGACGCCTGCACCAACAGCGTTTCGCTGTCTGCCGCTGGTAGCGCGGCCATGGCGGCGATGTGCCGCGCCGCGGCGTCGGCGTCGAGTACGCCGAAGAACCGGCCGGTCAGCCCACCGACGTTGCGGGACACCTGCACCACTTCGAGGGTGTACCGGCCCTGCCGCAGGGCCCGCTCGTCGACGGCGTTGACACGGACCGCGACTTCGAGGTGCGACGGCAACCGCGGCGGGGTAGGGCCTGCCTCCAGCGCCGCGATCAGCGCCTCATCCAGCACGATCTCGCGACGCCCCTCGATCGCGGCTATCTGCGCCAGCGACAGCAGCAGCTCGTCGCGTGCCTTCACCTTCGGCGCCGGCGGGTCGACCAGCGTTCCCGGGTACCCGGCCGGAAACCCGATGCCGCTGTCGGGATCGACGAGTTCCAGCAGGGGCACTAGCGCGCCGATCCCGTACCGCTCGTAGAACGCGCGGTGGTAGTCGCGCCAGGCTGGCGTGCCGTAGGGGTACTCGCTGAGCCGGGCCAGAACCAGCGCGGCCCGCTGCACGTCAGCGGCGACCCGCTGCGGCAGCACCAGCCGGGCATCCAACCGCAGGTCGAGGGCGAGCGGGTGCCGTCCAGGGACGGATTGCACCGTCCGCATCCGCTCGGATAGCCGGTCCCGCACCGCCGCCTGCCCGCTCACCGCCTGCCCGCTCACGTCGATGCCGTTGTGCTCGGTAACCAGGCCGGCGATCTCGCGCAGGGACCGCACCAGGTCGGCGGCCTCACCGACCCGCCCGGCACCGCAGGCATCCAGGACCCGCACCAGGTGGTCGAGCGGGTCGATCTCGGTACTGGGTGCGTGCAGGTTCGTGATCAGCACCTGGCGGGCGACCAGCGTGGACAACATCGCCTCCACCTGCTCGACCGGCACGGCCGGCGCCCCGGCACGCAGCTTCGCCAACAGGTCCGCGACACCAACCGGAGACTGCGCCGCCTCGACGACCAGCCTCACGGCAGGGGTGTGGCGGATCGCTACCTCGGTCGGCACAACACCGCGGCCGTCAACGCGCGGTTGGTGCGACACAATCAGATGATCACCGCGCAGGGTCAGCGTCGAGTTCGCTACCACCAGCAGCCTGGCCAGCACCGCCGGGCTGGCTTCGAGCCCGGAGATGATCTCGGCGAGCCAGCCGGCCGCCGGCTGCGCCACAGCCCGATGCGCATCGCCCCAGATCACACCCGCACCTTCGGATGATCCGAACTCGGCCGAGGCCACTCCGGCCAGAAGCCCGAAGGGAGTGGGCCGTCCAGTCATGCGCAGCAGGTACCGCGCCACCGCCAGAACACTGCGGCGCACGCCGCGCCCGTCCACCACGGTTGGTGTGGCGGCACACAGGTCCACCACGGCCCGCGCCAGGTCGGGGCTGGCGTGACGGATCGCCTCCGCTACCGGGCCTATCCCCCACACCTGCCGCAGCCATGCCTGTCCAGCGTGGAGGCCAGAGCAGGTCCGGGCGCCGAGGTCCGGCCACGGTGGCAGTGGGAAGGGCGCGTGGGCACAGGCCCGAAGCAGAGCCGGCCCCGCGACCTGAAACGTGGGCGTGGAGGCGGAAGCCTTCACGGGCACCTCCGAGGGTGGCGTCGGGTACCGGCCGGCTGCTCCACCAAGGTTGACGATCAGCCGGCCGGTATCGTGTTCGGGTCTTCTGGCTCAGCCGGTCGTGCAGGCGGTGCAGGTGCTGCCGCAGTTGTCATCGGTCAGCCGGACGAGACCACCAAGGTCCCCCTGCTCGATCACCGTGATGTCTAGCTGGAACGCCGCCATGTCCAGTGGACCGGCTGATCCGGTGGCCACGGCGGCCGGGCTACACGTCCCGTCCGCGAACGTCGTCGAGGTAGTCATGTCGAATATCCCTTCAGGAGGGGGCTAGGACGTAAGGCCGGACCACGGATGGATCCGCTTGGCCGGTTGGGGAGGTCCACGGCTCGTAGACCTGCTGAAGCCGATCCCCTTCCAGCCGATCGGGGCACGGCGCCGTCCGACCGCAGGTAATACAGCAGCCCACACCGTCAGCACGGTGCACGGCGGCCAGCCGCTCGCCCTCAGCCCATCGGGCCTGGGCGAAGACGGCCATCTGCGAGCGGTACAACCCCACGGTCACCACCCGGCGGAGGGGACGGCATCGATACCCACGGGTGTCATCGTCCGTGCGTCGGGTAACCGAACGCAGCCGTTGGCCGGTAGTCTCAGGTAGCCTCCCAACCCTCGAGAGCGTGCCGATGCCAATGTCGACCGGAACGCGAGACCTGATCGGCCATCCGCTCACCGCCGTGCGATTCCAACGTGGATGGACACTTGTCCACGTGGCGACCGTCGTGGCCCGTCGCAGCCGCCTCAACATGGCCGTCCGCAAGGAGAAGGTCTGGCGGTGGGAGAAGGGTCTCGCGGTGCCCGAACCGCCGGCGCAGTACGCCCTCGCCGACGAGCTCGGCGTCGCCCGTCACCTCGTCGACGCCTGCCCGTGGCCGGACTGGCTCCTGCTTGTCGACCCGGAGGAGCCGACGACCACAGCGTGGACCACGTCGGCCGCCGCCGACACGATCGCCAAGGTCGTAGAGTCGGCAGTGATGGACCGCCGAGGTTTTCTGATCATGTCCGGGTCCGCAGCGACGGGCCTTGCCGCCGCCTGGAGCGCCGCTGAACCGCAGCAGGTGCCCGGCTTGGACCGTGGCCGGGTGACCCCGGACATGGTCGATCACATGCACGCCAGGCTGGAGCAACTGTGGCACCTGGACGATGTTCTCGGTGGCGGTGCTTGCCTCGCCGCCGGCGTCGCTGACCTGCGCTTGGTGGAGAACCTGATCCGAACCGGCAACCACCCCGCCGAACTGGGCGGCCGGCTGTGGTCTCTCGCCGCCGCACAGGCGCGGTTCTGCGGCTGGGCCGCCTTTGACGCCGGCCTCCAAGCCGCTGCTCAACGCTTCTGGCACGCAGCGCTGCGCGCCGCCGCCGTCGCCAGCGACGTCGACCAGGGCGTCTACGTGCTGTCAAACCTCGCCCTCCAGTCGGCCTACGCCGGCGACGGCGCCACAGCGGTCGGCCTACTTGAAGTCGCGCGCCGCCGCGTCGACCCCGCCGCCCGCACCGTTCTGGCCATGCTGGACTGCTGGTCGGCCCGCGCCCACGCCCTGAGCGGCGACGCCACGACAGCCGCCGTGCTGATCAACCAGGCCGATGACCTCTACGACCGTCGCCGCGACGGCGACGACCCGGACTGGGTGTACTGGATGCCACAGCCCTCGCTCACCGCCGAGGCCGGCACCGCCCTGCTCGCCATCAACGACCTCCCGGCCGCCGAACGGTCGCTCGGTGCCGGACTGGACACCCTTGACGCGGACTCCACACGCGACCGCAATCTTTACCTGGTGCGCATCGCCGAAACCCAACTGCGTACCAACCGCATCGACGAAGCCGACGCCACCGCTCGCGCCGCCATCGACGCCGCCACCGGCATCGACTCCGCGCGCGTCCAGCAGCGCTTGGACGCGTTGCTCAAACAGTTCCCCGCCGGAGACCCGCGGACCCAGCACCTGAGCGACTACCGCATGGCCGCCCACCAACCGCGCATGCTCGGCTGAGCCAACGTCAACGACCTACCCAGCCGACTGGCCATCGGCGGATCCGGCGTCAAGCGCACTCGGCGGGCAGCGGCTAATGACCGGGTTGCGCGCGGCGGACACCTGCTGGCGTTCTTCTTCGACAACGACACCGCCAAGCAGCGCCTCGTGACCCGCTTGTGGGAACGAGTCGCGCCGTGGTCGGGCACCGGCCGGGATTACACCCGAACCCTGCTACTCGAAGGCTCGCACGCCGCCGAACTCGCTGACCAGGGCACCCTGGTCCACCGGCGCCTGACCAGATATGCCGGCGACGCCAGCCCGCAGGCCGCCCGTGATTGGTTCCGACGCGGGCACCTACGTGGATTCCCGAGCCTGGCCGCCGCGCTCGACGTCCAAGCCGAGGTCGATGGATGCGACGGGCTCCAGCGCGTCGGTGCCTGTGCAACGATATTGAGCTCAACCAACGCCCGAGGAGGACGGTTCACGCGATGGGAACGGCGGACGAGGCGGCAGAGATCGACACCGGTCGGCCGACGGCAGCGCGAATGTATGACTACTACCTGGGTGGGCGCACGAATTTCCCAGCGGATCGCGCGGCCGCCGAGAAGGTCATCGAACAGATCCCGTTAGTGCCGGACATGGCCAGGACGCACCGAGCCTGGCTGAGGCGAGCGGTGCGATACGTCGCGGATCAGGGCGTACGTCAATTCCTGGACATCGGATCAGGCGTCCCGACGATGGGCAACGTCCACGAGATCGCTCAACAGATCGCACCAGAGACACGAACCCTCTATGTCGACCTCGATCCCGTCGCAGTCCTGCATGCCCAACAACTGTTGGAAGGAAACGACCTGGCCGACGCGATCCAGGGTGATCTAGGGCGCCCCGCCGAGTTGCTGCGCCAGATCGAAACCGAGCCCCATCTGTCCGCCATCATCGACCTGAAGCAGCCAGTGGGACTCATCCTGGCCTGCGTACTGCACTTCATTAAGGACGACCAGGACGCGTACAGCGTGATGGACACGCTACGCCAGAGCCTCGCACCTGGCAGCTGGATCGTGATGAGCCACGCCTCTCGAGAGAGTTTCGAACGCGACCAGATGAACGTTGCTGAGAAGGTGTACGCGCGAACCCCGACGCCGGGTGAGTTCAGGAGCCGGGAACAGGTTCTGCGGTTCTTCCGCGGGACGGAACTCGTCGAGCCAGGCCTTGTGTGGACCCCTCAATGGCGGCCGTCTCTCGATGATCCGCAGCTCTTCACGGACCACCCGCACCGGGCCGGGCTGTTCTGCGGCGTGGCTCGGATAGCAGAGCCCCGCTGACCCAGGCATCGGGACCGTGGCCGTCGTCGTGGCAGGCACAGCACGCTGCCGCCGGCATTAGGCCCCCGCCGACCCCTCTGCAACAGCTGCCTCATCGACGAGCCGGCGAGCCCTGTCCAGCCCTTCGAGGACCGAGAGCGGGCCGTACTGCCGCATCAGATTGAGCATCAGCTCGGCCGGTGTCGGCTCCGCGCTGCCAACCTCCCGATCGGCGGACTGCCCGTGCAACGCGAGCGCGAACCTGACGGTGGACCAATCCACGCCGGCGTCAACAGCTGCCACTATCTCGTCCTGCTGTCGGCGGACGAGCCGGCTGTGCTCGGCCCCCAACCGCTTCCGATCCGGATGGTGCAACGCCATCGCGCACAGCCGTTGCTCGAGCGTCCGGATCTGCCGCCCCGTGTCCAGGAATGTGTTGATCAAGCTGCTCACGTCGTCCGTCCACTCCGTCCCGCCCGCGCTGATGGGCCTCGAAGTCGTAACGACGGCTGGAGATCACGCCGCAGCGCCCGAAGCGCACTGCATTACCCCAGATACTCAACCGCCATAGGGTTCGGTGTCCATATCGCCCTACCGACGCGGACCACACCCGTGAAGCCGGGCGTCAAGCACCCTCGGCGGGAAGCCGCGTCCGCTCGGCAAGAGAATGACCGCCTCCCGTGCCGTACCACACGGAACGGTGTGGACGGCATGGTCACCATGGATCGTCGAGACGACGTAGCGCTGGCTCGCCCGCACCGGCTGAGCAACGCGCCGCGCCAGGACCCGCCCAGCCACACCGGGCGGCGCGTACCCCGCGACCTCACCATCGGATCGCCAGTCCGGTCTGCCCTGGATCTCCATGGCCAGCTCCTCATCGGCGATCATGCACCGACCGTACGCCCAGCTACACACGTCGGATCAGCCGATCGACGCTCCCAGGTGTCCAGCCCGGCAACAGATCCGGCCACAGCACCGGTGGTCGCAGCCCGCATCCACCGACTAGCGTCGCCGCATGATCACGGGGAGTGAACCAGACACCGTCGCCGAAGCCCGATCCCTGCTCGACGCCCAGGGCCGTGACCCGCGCGTGGCGGCAGTTCTGGACTGCCTGGAAAACGAGCTGGCAGCCAGGCTGCGAACCCTGCCGGACGACCGCTCATACCGCACGCTCGAAGACCTGGCCACCGCCCGCGACGCCCTCCTACTGCGCATGGCCCGCCGATACCGCCGCCCCGGCAGCCAGCGACGCCACCCCGCCGCGGCCCTCATGCTCGCCACCGTGCACCGGGTCGGCGGCGGCCGCCTCCGCGTAATCTGACCGTGACGGTTCGAGAAGCCCCGCCGCCGACCCGGCTCAACCGATCAAGGGGTCCTTACTTGCACGCGTCCTCCGCCCCGCCGGAGGCGCCGCAGCAGTCCTCCGCGTGCACAAACACACGAACCCGCTGGCCCCGGTACTCCACCCAGTGATCTAGGGATTCGTACAGGTGCACGTCCACCAGCAGGTCCTCGCTGCTGGGCAACGCGACCACCGTGCCGTCGTACGGGCCCCCGACCAACAACGCTTGCGGGCCGTCCACGACCGCGACCTACCCGACGTGTGCGCAGGTCAAACGCGAGGTCACGCCACCCGGCGGTCGTCGACCGCTGCCGTCGCAACCCCAACCTGGCCGCCCGCCCGCAAGATACCGGCGGTCGCCAGCACGCCGGCCGTGTGACCGGCGTACAGGTGCGTATCCGGACCGGCGCCAGCCAGCAGCTGGTCCAGATCGACGCGTCGACCAGGGCCAGCGCCGAGGTGCCTGGCGTCCGCTGCGTACCAGCCGATCAGGCCGTCCAGGATCGGGTCACGACTGGCGGCATTTAGTGCCGCTCGTGCCAGAGCGTGCGAATCATTCGGGCTGGTCGGGTTGTGCATCGCGCCGACGGTATGCCGCCGCCGGCAACCGCTGCATCCGCCGGTGTGGTCAACCTTGTCCCACACCCGATGTGACCAGTCCGGCCGTTCAGTCGGAACCGCCGTGACGGTCAGGCACCGCCCCGGCTGCAGGCACCTCGCTCGCCGCGATCCTCGACCGCTCCGTGCCATCGAGGAACGGCCGAACCGCGGCGACGGCCGCCTCAGCCGCCGACTCCAGGCGGTCCTGAGCAACATCCGGGAGATTCGCCGCGAGGCTGAGTACCACGACGGTGACCGCGGCTTGGTCCAGATCGTCTTCCAGCGTCATGACGCCAAGGGTGCCCACCGGCACGGCCGTGGTGGAAGACGCCCAAGCCCGGCGTGGTGCGGCGCGTACCCTCTCTCAACACGACGGGCCGAGTGCCCGCTTCCCAGCGCGCGGGGATCTACAGCCGTACAGGACGACCGCCGACGACGCCGCGCCGCCCGAGCCGCGCTGCTGCGGGCAGGGTGGGAGCCCGTGGTCGCCCAAGGCCGGCGTAAGGACGGCGATCAAGGCACACCTTGTTGCAGCGGCTCAATCCCTGTGCGCAGTCCCGGTGGGCGGTGCCAGATTGCAGTGTGTCGGGATGGTGAGGTGTGCGAATGGATAGCGGTGGTACGGGATGGCGTGAGTAGTTAGGAAACGAGACAGGTAATGGGTACCTCACCGAGGGCACCGTCCGGTCTCGACACCACGGCGCTTGCTGGTTGACTTGCGGCCTAGGCGCCACCGCGCGGCGGTAGCTCCGTTGTATGGTGGCGTCTAGCGCGCGAGTTAGACCTGTCCGCGCGGTCGGGCTACGCGCTGGAGGTGTTATGCCGCTCGCGGTGGCGGCGCCGGCACCGCAGACCAGGGCCAGACCGTGAATACCAGAGGGCGGTTGGCGGACGTCGTCACCTCCGACGGTCTCGTGCTGGCCACCGACGCCTCAGTCGCCGGTACGAAGCTGGGCCTCGGGTGGCTATCGAACCAGGGACACTACGGCGCGTTGTTCCAGCGGCATCCGGAGAGTCGGATCGTCGGGTCGGACTCAACGACCATAGGCGAACTGCGTGCAGTGGCGTACGCATTGCGGCACATTCGTCCGTCCGGCCGATTCCTCCTGCTCGTCGACAGCAGGGCCGCTGGTTCATTCCTCGGGCGCTGGCTAGAAGGCGACCTGACTCTGCCGTCCGGCTATCCGACGACTCGACCATCTCCTGCACCGCCGTCATTGGTCAGGTTGGCGGGGTTTCTGGCTTGTGGCGCTGGTCACGTGGATGTGCGGTGGGTGCCTGGTCACAAGGGTCATCCGTTGAACGAAGGGGCAGACTCCTTGGCGAAACTGGCGCAACGGAATGAGTTCTCTGGCCAGAAGGCCCGCGACGTCGTGGAGATGATCGCGCGTCGCCGCGTGCTGGACTACCAGCAGGTGGAACCCCTTCGGTGAGTGCTGGCGCGGCGAGCCAGGCCAACATTGGCAACCTGCTCAGCCCTCCGCATAGTCTTTACCACTGTTGACGATGACCAGTGTGCCGTACTCCAGGCTGTCCCTCGGCGGCCAGAAGTCCGCAGCGTCCACGGGCTTGCGCGTTACGCCGTCGTCACCCGTGCTGACGGCGTAGCAGCCCTCATCAAGGTAACCACCAGCGCGTTAGGAGGATCCTGGGCATGCCGGAGGGACCAGCCGTCGAGGGGCAGCTGATCTCCCGATAATCTCCGGCGGCATGGTCAACTTCGCCAATGCCGAGTTCTCCGGCGGCACGGTCCATTTCGGCGCCGCCGAGTTCTCCGGTGGCACGGTCAACTTCGCCGACGCCAGATTCTTCGGCGGCACGGTCGTCCTGGCGTCGCCCGATGACTGGTCGATCCCGCCGGTGGGATTGGATTGGGCATCGCCCGGCTTGCGCATGCCCTCTCCGGAATACCTCGCCAAAATCGCTAAGGGCCCGACGTAGTCCCGCCTATGACCTGCTCGAAATGATCTACCTCCGGCCGTGCCGTGACGTGACCGCTTGTGCCGGCCGGGCTGGCCAGGCGGTCGGGCGATGCCGGCGGCATCACACCAGGTCAGCGGCCAGCGCATACACCGCTTGCTGGGCGGCGCCGTCGAAGGTGTGGCGGATGTAGCGGTCGGTGGTGGTGCCGGTTGCGTGGCCCAGGACCCGGGAGATCACCGACCGGGGTACGCCGGCGGCCTCGGCCGCGGTGGCGAACCCGGCGCGTAGGGAGTGGCCGGCGAGCTGGTCGACGACCTCGGCGGGTTGGCCGGCGGCCGTGGCAACGGCCTTCACCGTGCGGGCGACGTGCCGGTCGGTCAGCGCGGTGGTCCGCACCTGGCCGCCGAGGGTGATGCCGGACAGCAGTGGGATCTCGCCGGTGCGTGGGCGGCCGGGCCGGTGTAGGTGGTCGCGGCGGCCGGCGGCGTCCAGCCAGGCCAGGGTGGCGCGAACCGGGCACAGCCAGGCCACCTCTGGCGGCGCCCACGGCAGGTCCACGCGGCGGCCGGTGCCGGTCGGGTCCGTCTTGCTGCGAGCGACCAGCAGCCGCAGCCCCTCGGGCGCCAGTTCGAGGTGGTCGACGGGTAGCCCGGCGAGCTCTTCGCGGCGCAGGGCGGCCAGGTAGCCGACGGTGAGCAGGCACCGGTCGCGCAGCGCGGCCAGGTACGCGCGGCGGGCGGGCAGCGGGGCGGCCGGGCCGGGGTCGTCGGCGGGCAGGGTGGCGAGCATCGCCGCCAGCAGCGGCAGCCCGATGGCGCTGACGCCTTCGACGGGTCGGCCGTGGACGCGGCGGACGCCGTCGCGGATGCGGCGCAGCCTGGGGTCGTCGGTGGGCGGCAGCAGCCCGGCGTCGAGGTGCCGGTCGCGGATCGCGGCGAGCCGGCCGTCCATGGTGGACACGGCGAGGCCGTCGCGGGCCAGCTGCGCCAGGTACAGCGCGACCACCTCCACGGCGGTCGGCGGCCCGGCCGGGAACTCGAACTGCGCGCACCAGTCGGTGAACGCGGACCAGCCGGTGTCGTACTTGCGGACCGTCTGCGCGGCCCGAGACGACTGCGCGTAGCCGGCGACGTCGGCCGCGAGGTCCCGCAGCCGGTGCAGGGCAGCGTCGTCGCGCGGCTGGTGGGTGGCCAGCCAGCGGTCCAGGTCGAGCCGCGTTGACGCGGTACCGGGCACGGCCGGCGGGGCCGGCTCGACCAGTTCCCCGTGCAGCACCTCCCCCGCCGGGCCCGCGTCCGGGTGCGCCGCCGGTCCGGCTGCGGCCGGCGGCCGGGGCGCAGGCAGCGGGCCGGCCGATGCCAGGTCGTCGGCGCCGGCCGCAGTCGTCGGGGTGGCCGGTCCGGTCACGCCGCGGCGGCCGCCGGCGCGTCGCCGGCCGGGGCGAGGTCGCGGTGGTCGAGGACCGTGACGCTCACCGCGGGGGGCAGTTCGCCGACCGGGCGGCCCAGCAGCGCGGGCGCGCCCAGGTGCGCGGCCAGGGCCAGGGTGGCGCGTTCGGCGTCGGCGAGGTCGCCGGCGCGGCGCAGCTGGTACTGCAGGACCCGGACCGGTGCCCATTCGGTGTCCAGGCCCGCGGTGCGCAGCCCGAGCGCGGCCAGTACGTCCGCCACCGCGTCGAAGCCGTGCTGGCGCCCGGATCCGGCGGCCGGGATGTTGCCGGTCGCGGTCATCCCGGCGGCCAGCAGCACCGCGAACAACTCATCCGCGACGGCCTCGGTGATGACCAGGCGGGGCAGCAGCGGCACCAGGGCGTCGCCGGCCGGGTCGCCGTCCAGCAGGGCCAGCAGCGGCGACGTGTCGCAGATGATCAGCCCGTCGGCGGGCAGGTCGACCGGCGCTCCGGTGGCCGGGCCGGGCGCGGGCCGGCCGAGGCCGTCGACGAGCGCGGCGCTCAGCGAGCCGTGCGCGCCGTGCGTGTCGAGGGTGGCGGCCAGGGCGGAGCGGACCCGGGCCAGGGCCGCGTCGCCGGTGGCCACGACGAGCTCGCCTGGCCGCTCGCCGCGCAGCACCACCACCAGGCCCGCCGCGATGCCGGCGGCATCAGCCAGGGCCGTGGGCAACGTGAACCGCCGCCGGTGGTCCACCGTGGACGGGCGGGCGGCGGCGCCGGTCGCGCCTTCCAGTTTCATCGTGGCATCAGCTCCGTCTCGGGCGTCGTCGACGCGTGCGGGTCGTGCGCGGCCAGCATCTCGGCCGCGCACTCGAACAGCTCCGGCCAGTCCTCGCCCGCGGTGAGGGCGGCCGGGTCGATCAGGCCGACGGCGAGGCCGAGCCGGACCGCCGGGTGCTCGGCGCCGTGCACGGCGAGCCAGCCGGCGCACAGGTGCGCGCTGGTCTCCGCGAGGTGGTGGCAGGCGAACAGCGTGCCGAACGCCGCGGCGGGGTCGCCGTCGACGGGCCGGCCGAAGCCGGGCGCGCCGGGGATGGTGCCGGCCGCGTAGTCGGCCAGGTTGTCGTACCGGAACCGGCCGGCGGTGTCGCGCCGCCACGGGCAGGAGCGGCACGGCCGGGCGCACACCCGCACCGTGGCCGGCGCGCCGGCCACCGCCGGCGCGACGGTGCACCGGTCGTTGTTTGGTGGGCGGGCGGCCCGGTCGAGGGTCGTCGTCGCGTTCCGGGGCCGGGCGGACTGCGGGGGCATGCCGGCAGCCTAACCCACATCTTGCCAACTGTGGGCCAACTTAAATCCTGCCCCCACATGTTCAGGAATCCCCCGTTTGTGGAACCGACCCACGCCACCGAGCGGCGAGGGCTGGAGGCGAATTCGCGGGGCCAAATCACGGGCCGCCCCGGCTGGCCGCCACTCCCCCAGCTCCAGACCTCGCCCACACCGGAGCCGGGCGGGGCGGGCCGGAGAAGCGAGGGCGGACGCCGACTGGTGAGTAAGGTCCGGGAATGTTCGATTCCCGGACCTAACTAAGACCCTCGAAGCCGGGCGTCGCCACACCACCGCCGGTGTGTCATTCTGATACAGTCCGGTGTGTCAAATTGATACAGCGATCCCTGGAGGCCGCCGCATGGACGTGATCAAGCACCGTCGAACCGAGGGCTCTGATACCCGCACGATCACCATCACCTACTCCCGCGACGACGATGACCCGAGCGGCATGCTCAGCGTCTTCGCGTCCTCCGGCCAGCTCGGCGCGTTGCTGCGCAAGATCGGCCGAAGCACCGAACCCGACGTCGCCAAAGACGAACGCGAGTTCGAACTACAGATGGCCATGTACCGGGAGGTCTTCCGCATCATGGGGCTGGGCCGTCGCGCGGCCCTGCTCGCCGGCCGCGACCAGTTCCTGCTGTCCTGGCGCGACCTCGCGCGCCTGTCCGACGTGCCGTTTCCCACCGTCAAGCGGTGGATCCTCGAAGAGCGCAAGAGCTACGCCGGCCGTGGCATGTGGTTCTCACCCGCCGGCCTGCAGACGGACGATGACGACCCGTCCGGGTTCGTCGCCCAGGCGGCGCGCGACGAGCGGGACCGTTACGACGCTGCCGACACCGGAAGCACCCACAACGGCGAGCCCGTCCTTCGTACCAGCTCCAGCGACGGACCCAACTAGGACCAGGAGATCGCGGGCCCCCGCCTCCGTTGGTCTCAGATCATCTGGCCGGTCACACGCGGGACGAGGCCGGCCTCCACCGTCCTCCCGCGTGTCGCTCGCACGCACGCCTGCGGTGGTTATACGATGAGCGTGGCGTCGCGCGGGACGCCTACCCGAGGGCTTTCCGGCCCGGTTCGGGCGAAGGGCAGACAGCTCACCCGCGCACTTCCTTGCTTACGACGATCTTGCACTGTCGTCCGGCTCTATCCTGGACGGTGGCTAACACGCTGGCCTGAATCCGAGCCCGCATCGCGCGACCCACGCCGCGCCCGCGAGGCGATGAGGACAACAGGCTCCGCCGCGAGCCACGCGAGTTCGGTGCTACGGCCGGCAGCGACCGTATAAGAACGGACTCATGACACACCAGTGGGCGGGCAACGTATACCTCGGGCCAGAACGCGGGCGATGGCACCCCGGGTCATGGCAGGACGTGATCGATGCGGTCGCCGGCGGCATTCTCGACGAGTCACACTGGGTTGATCTAAAGCAAGAGCTGGGAAAAGGGCGGGACAAGAACACCGACCTGGCGATCGATCTCGCCTCCCTGGCCATTGACGGCGGCCTCCTGGTCATCGGTGTTGAAGACCGGCAAAGTCGAGCTGGCACCGTTTGCGGGGTGCAACTGGCTGGGCTCGCCGACCGAGTGGACCACGTCGCGCGGGGACGTGTACACCCGCCACTGATGGTCCGTTGCGTAGAGCTTGAAGACCCCGCCAAGCCCGGCCATGGTTGTCTGCTAATCCACATACCGCCCAGCCCGCAGGCCCCTCACATGATCGACCACGTGTACTACGGGCGCGGCGATCGGGGCAACAGGAAACTCGGCGATGAAGAGGTACGCGCCATCCTCTCGGTGCGTGCCCAACAGCACGACGACGTGTCGAGCCAGTTGCGACGCCTGGCCGCCGACGACCCCGTTCCCGCACAGGATCGCCGGAACGGCCATCTCTACCTCGTCGCGCAACCATTGGCCACACGAGACGACGTCATGGTGGAGCTGCTCACGGCCCCCGACTTTATGAACCGAATGCTCGCTATCACGAACGGCATCTCACAGAACATCGGCAACAACTACTTCTGGCCCACCATCGAGGTTGCGACCCGACGCAGCCGACGCGCCGAGGGCGTCGCCCTGACGTCGTACAGCGGGAACGACCATATTCGCGAAAGCGGCATGATCGACCTGCTCGTCAAGGAGGACGCCGGCGTCTCACTGATCTGCGGCCGAGGCACCGACGTCGTGAAGCCGGACGCAATGGCGGACCCGGCGTCCGTGCTTCAGGCGGTTGTGGTGCTCGGCCTGACCCACAGCGTCCTGACACTGGCCGGCCGCCTGGCGGACCACTACGCCGCTTACCAGGGACAATGGATCGTCGGGGTGCGACTCGACCGGCTGAAGGACGTCGTGCCCTACGAGCATGTCCTTTCGTTGGGCGGCGACTTCGGCAATCCCTACAGTCGCGACGAGTACGAACGGGTAACCACCACCACCACTGCGGAGCTGGTGGACCAGGCCCCAGCGGTCGTCGAACGGCTTTTCGGCCCCCTGCTTCGCGGACTCGGCATCGACAGTCGATACCTTCCCTACTCCACCGAGTCTTTGCGCAAATCACCGCCATGATGCGTATGACGTGCCAAGCCCACCAACCGCGGTGGCCTGACCGGCCGTAGCCGGGACGGGCCCGCCTGCTGACCTGCCGTCGGCCGTCCCGCTCCCATGACTGTTCCCGTCCGCTATCGCGCGCTGGCCAGGCACCCGGCACTTCGTCGAGCAAACCTCACGGCGTGTCGCCCTCCCTTTCGTGTCGGTGTGGCCGCGTACCGTAACCACGGGCGTTGACCGTCTTGGATGGGAGTAGCGATGACCATGTTCTCTCGCCGGCGCCAGGCCGCGCCGGCTGCCGTCGATGAAGAAGGCGAGCGGGATGCGCAGTTCGCCGCGATCGAGGTGGCTGACGGTTTCCACGACCACGACACCGCGGCACTCGCCGCGCTGAGCGCCCACCAGCGCGCCGATCAGGTGGCCGCTCGCAGGGCGTTGTTCGACTACGTGGACGCGATGTGGGATGGCGCCAAGGCCAAGGGACTCAGCCCGGCCGACCTGCCGGAGTACGCCGTCGTGGCCGGCATGCGCGACCTGACCGCCGAGCTGCTGGCCACGGCGGAGCAGGCCCAGCACGATGCCGGCGACGAACCATGACCGACCCCGACACCGGCACCCTGGCGGACCGGGCAGCCGCCCGGCGCCTGGCCGCGCTGACCGATCAGATCGGCCGCGCCTCCGGCCGAGAACCGATCCGCGAGTTCCTGCAATGGATCAGCCGGGGGCGGCTCGGCCGGCGGAACGGCTGGCCGAAGGTGCCCCGCCTGCCCACGCCGTGGCAGGACACCATCTCGGCCGAGCGAATCGGCTGGCGCCAGCGCGCCGCCAACCTGGGCGACGACTTCGCCTTCGCCGTCGACTACCAGGTGTGCCAGCTGTGCGGAACTGGCTGGGTTGAACAGCCCTACACGCTGCCGAAGTACCAGCGGTGCGGGCTCGCCGCAGCCGGGCTCGCGGCAGTGCGCGCCGAGTACCCCGGCCTGTCCTGGCACACCCTCGGCGGTCACATAAACGGCTCGCCGCCGTTCTGGGCCAAGGTCGGCATCGGCGTTCCCGGCGGCTACCAGCCGCGCGAGGTCTGCCCACACGTAAAGCCCGGCTGAGCCCGGCCGATCCAGGACGAGAACATGATCAAGGCGTCCCCAAGCCGTTAGAGCGACTTCAAGGGACGCCTTGATCCGGCCGATCGCAGCCGGTGCACTCGCAGATGTCCTCGCTGCCACCGGAGAGGGCCCGCAGCAGTCGTCGCGTGCGGGTACACCCGCAGCGCTGGCCACAGCGGAGCCTCGCCGCCTGCTCGCATGACCCCACCGGCACACCCGACCACCATGACCCGACCGCAGAAGCGGGACGAGACGCCGCATCGAGCGCACGCCAGGTCAGGTGCCGGTGGCCGCATGCTCCAACGCGTTCACGGCCGCCGTGAAGTCTCGAGCGCGCCGTTGCGACGCCTCGCCGGCGTCGAGTGCAACGGTGGCGAGCTCACGCGCCCGGGACAGCACCAGCGCGGTCCGATACTGCGTCGGAACCGCGGTGAGAGTCTGTAGGGCGTGCCGGTGTCCGGCTGCCGGATCACCCGCGCGCATGATGCAGGCGGCCTTGTCGAGGCAGATCAAGGCCGGGTTCACGTACTCGCCGGCAGGGTACTGCGACAGCGCCTCCCGGGTGGCGCGTTCGGCCTCGCGCACACTCCCAACCAACGTCAGCGTCGAGGCGACGTGGAAGCTGAGCTGCCGATGGGGGTAGCCGAAGATCGAATTCGCGCGGTCGGCCTCCGGCAGGCCCTCCGCGATGGTCCGGGCCCGACCCAGGGCGTTCCTCGCGGCGGCGGCATGCCCCAAGCGCGCCCAGGCTCGTGCCTCGGTGGCAGCGGCAAGGACTGCGCCGGAACAACGGACCCGACCGGCGCGGCGTTGGGCTTCGACCGCCCGCGAAATCGCGGTCTCAGCGGATTGGCCTAGGTATAGCCCGACCGTTGCCTGCCGGGCCAGCACCCAGGCATGCAAGGACCGGTCTCCGGCCTGGTCGGCCGCACGTACCGCCGTGGCGAACCAGCGACCCCCCGCGCGGACGTCACCGATGTCGGTCAGCACATTTCCGGCGATGCCCGCCAGCCGGCTGGAGAGCCCGCATAGCCGGGCCTGGACCGCGGTTGGTTGATGGTGACCGGCGTGGGTGAGCAGTTCGGCGAAGTCTGCGATCACCTCGATCAGGACCTCCCGGGCGGGCATGGTCTTGAACGCATGCCCACGCTCCTGCACCGTCTGCCCCCACCTGTCTAGGTCGCCGTCGGTCAGCGACCCTGAGTCCAGGGCTCGGTCCATGCGCGCGCGGATGCCGTCCGCCTCGTCGAGTATCGCGACGGGGAGCAGGATGCCGGCGGTGGCGGTCGTGCGCAGCAGGGAACGGCGCAGCATGGTGGCCTCCTTGGCGGCATGTACTCCGTTCTCCAGAGAATCATCTACCGGACCTGCGCAGCTAGGGGTCAACCACATCGCGGGCGCCGCGTCGGTGACCGGCTGCGCCGAGTAGTCGACGGCCCAGCCCATTTGTACCGGGCCTGTGCGGTAGAACCGGCAGAACACGTCCTGGTAGCGGCTGCTTGGCCGGCCGCCGCTCTCGAAGTGCGTCAGCTGCTCGCGGGTGAGCCGGCACTGCTGTTGCGTTGCCTGCTCGTACACGGCGTGGAGCGCGGCGACGGCCTGATCCACTGTCAGCCCCCGGGCCAGCCGGTTCGCCTTCAGCATCGTCACCGCGCAGCAGTCACGGATCCGGCCGGCGAGCGTACGTACCGCGTCACCGTGCGGATCGAGATCCTCACCCGCCTCCAGACACCTGCGACGTTGCTCCCGAGCACACGCGCGAGCATGCCGTCCACGCGGCATCCAGGACCCACCCCACTAACCTCGGCGAGGGTTCGCAGCGCATCGCCGGACGGGCCGGCGCGCTGACGGTGCCTTGCCGGGCCAGTGTGGTCCCGACCTGAGATCACCCGCAAGGGAACCCCTCATGGTCCTTTTCGTACTCACCCGCTCGACGAGCGGTCGGTGCTGTCTGGGCTCACACACGTAGCGCTCGACGGTGAAGTTGAACCTCGCCAGACCGGCCGAGATCCGACGCAAACGAAGCACAGGAACGCAATAGGCACCGACTAACATCCGGCGCACCGCGTCCACAATGCCCACGAGCGGCAGCCTAGATGCCGCCGCAGTCGATCAGCCGTCGATGGCCGCAACCCAGGATCGGCGGAACTCGAACCGTTCCTGCATCCGCCCGTACGCCTCGAACGAGCCGGCGTGCACCGCGCCGACGCGCGCCAGTAGTCGGCGGGATCGAACATTGGCCTGCTGCGTGACGGCGATCAGTAGATCGTCATCGGTGTGCGCGAAGAACCAGGCGCAGATCAACGTCACCGCCTCGCTGCCCAGACCCTTACCCCAGTACGCATGCCGAAGCTGGTAAGACACCTCCCACGGGCCTCGCTTACGGGCCAGATCACCGCTGCCGATCACCACGCCCGTACTGAGATCCGTGATCACGAACTGGCCCCATGCCGGGTTAGTGACCGTCTCGGCGGCATTCGCGACGGCGACGTTGCGATCGACGGGGCCACCGACATAGGCGCGGACCCGCGCGTCGGTCGCCATCTCAATGAGCGCCGCCTCATCACCGGCCCTGGGAGTTCGAAGCAAGACCCGCTCACCCAGTAGGGGAGGCCACAGCCAAGCCGTCATTGATCAAGAATCACAGACCAACGGGCCGAACGAGACCGGTTCGGCAAGGACGGCGAGGCGACAACTTGGGGCCGGTCGTCGACGACTGGTGATGCCGCCGGCATCACTACCAAAGGATTTGTGCACGGGCGGCCTCTCGCGGCCTGGCGTCCGTCGGGCAATGCCCGAGTTGCGTGTGAGCAGCTCACACATCCGCCGTCTGTGTGAGCCGCTCACACTGCCGCACCGATGGCCCACGCAGACATGCTGACGGGCGAAGGCACCACGCTGTCGGCCCTGCCGCCTCAGCGCGGCAAGGGCTGCTCACCCCTGCTGGAGGTACGCCCACATGCGGGAACACAGACCGCCGACGATGCTGATCACCGGTGCGGCGGGGATGCTGGGCTCCGCGCTCGTGCCCGCCGCGTCCGCCGCCGGGTACCGGGTCGTCGCCACCGACATCCAGCCCGGCATGCCCCGCCTGGACGTTCGCGACGGCGCCGCCGTCGAGGAGGCCGTCGAGGACATCGGTCCGGACGTGCTGGTGCACCTGGCGGCCCTGACGGACCTTGAGCAGTGCGAGCGGGATCCGGCCGCGGCGATGCTGACCAACGCCGCCGGTACCGCCCACGTCGCCCGCGCCGCCGCCAGCAGGGAAATCCCGCTGGCCTACATCAGCACCGCGGGGGTCTTCGACGGCCACAACGCCAACGGCTACCACGAAACCGACCCGGTGAACCCGATCAACACGTATGGCGCCAGCAAGTATGCCGGCGAGGAGGCCATCCGGCGGTACTGCGCCCGCGCGGCGATCGTCCGGGCCGGCTGGATGATGGGCGGCGGCCAACGCGACCACAAGTTCGTCGGCGCGGTCCTAGCGCAGATCCGCGCCGGCGCCCCGGTCATTCACGCCGTCACCGATCGGACCGGCACCCCCACTTACACCCGTGACTTCGCCGCGGCACTGCTGGGGCTGGCCGCTGTCGGCTGGGACGGGTTGTTTCACCTCGCCGGGCATGGTGCCGCTTGCCGGTACGACGTCGCCGCGCACCTGCTGCACGCGCTCGGCGTCAACGACCGGATCCGGCTGGAGCCCGTCGCCTCCTCGTTCTTCACCGCCCGTTACCCGGTGACCCGGCCCGTGTGCGAGGTGCTGCACAACACCGCCGCCGCCCGCCTCGGCCTGGACCGGATGCGTGGCTGGCAGCAGGCGCTTACCGCCTACCTGCACACGGACTTCCCCGCCGACCTGCCCGCCACCGGGACCGGCCGGCTCGCCACCATGGGACAACCGCGGTGATCACTGACGTGTGGTTCTTCCAGCCACGAACCATGGCCAAGGCCAACTACGCCACCGCGGCCGGGCAGGAACAGACCTGGACGCCGTGGTGGGCGTGTTACCTGACCCCCGCCGCCGGCGCCACCGGCCTGGCCGTGCACCTGATCGACGCGCGGGTCGACCCCGAGTGGCGCACCCGGGTGGCCGCCCTCGGCCCGCGGGACGTGCTCGCGGTGACCGCAATGACCGGCGCCGCGCTGCGCGACGCGCTCGACGCTTCCGACCTGGCTCGATCGCTGGGCGCCTACGTCGTCTGGGGCGGCCCGCACCCCACCCTGTTCCCGGCCGAAACTCTCGCCCAGTCGGCCGCGCATGCGGTCGTGCCCGGCTTCGGCCATGCCGGGTTCGCGCTGCTGCTGCGCCGGCTCACCGGCACCGCGCCCCCGCCGTCCCCGCAGGACCCGAGAATCCTCACCGAAGGCGGCACACCGCTGCCCCTCACGCCGGCCCGCCCGCACCGCGGCGGCACCATCGACGCTGTCGATCCGGTCCCGTCCCTGGAGCTGATCACCGACTGGGAACCCTACGTCAACCCGGACGTGGCGATCGCCGAACGGACCGTCAACTACGTGACCTCCGAGGGCTGCCTGCGCCGCTGCACGTTCTGCTCCGAGCCGGAGACCTCCGGGCACTCCTGGTACGTACGGCCCGTGGCTCGGGCGGTCGAGGTGATCGCGGACATGGCCGCCCGGGCTCGGGCCGGCGGGATCAAGCTGCACGACCCGAACTTCTTCCACGACCCGCAGCGGGCCGGCGAGTTCGCGGCCCGCATCGCCGAACAGGTCGCCCTGCCGTGGGCGGCGAGCCTGCACCCGGCCGACCTGCAGGCGATGCCCGACAGCCAACTGCACGCGGCGGCCGCCGCCGGCCTGTGTCGGGTCCTGGTCGGGATGGAGACACCCGTGCCGGAACTGATCAAGCTGTCGAACAAGCGGTACGACCCGGCCGGCATCGCGCACATGGTGCGCCGGCTCAGCGCCGCCGGGGTCCGGGGCATGTTCACCTTCATCGTCGGCTGGCCAGATGCCGATCCGGGCCACTACCAGCAAACCATCGACTGCGCCTTCGCCATCCGCGACCTCGACCCCGCCCACCAATGCAAGATCCATTTCTTGGAGCCGTGGCCGGGAACCCCGATCGAAAAGATGCTGCGCCGCCGAGGCGTCACGATGCCGCACACCCTCACCGACTGGGCCGAGATCGACTACTACCAGGCCCAGGTCACCGGCCTGCACGACCCGCGCTACACGGCCATCGTCCGCGAGGCGAACCGTGCGCTCTCCCCCTACATCGACGCGTAAGGGCGGCCCACCATGACCGAGCACCGCGCCGATCCCCAGCCAGACGAGGCACTGCGGTTCGTGCGCGCCTCCGTGGCCAACCAATGCAACCTCTCGTGCGTCTACTGCCCGAAAGACGCCGGCATGGAGAACCACGTCCCCGCCACCCTGCGGGGCCGCCGGCTGAGCACGCCCGCCTACCAGCGCGTCCTCGACGCGCTCGCCGACGGCGGCGTGATCGGCGGAATCTCCTTCACCGGCGGCGAGCCGACCCTGAACCCCGATCTGCCGGCGCTGGTGGCCCACGCCCGCAGCCGATACCGGCGCGTCGAGCTGACCACCAACGGGCGCAAGCTGCCGCAACAGCTCGACCGGCTCGCCCCGCACCTGGACGTGATCAAGGTGTCGCTGGACTCCCACGACCGGGAGTTGTCACACCAAATCATGCGAGGCCGGCCAGCCGACCACGACCGTGCCCTGGACGCGATCGGCCTGTCGCTGGCCGCCGGCCTGACCGTCGGGGTCAACGTCGTCGTCATGCGCCGCAACCTCAACCAGATCGCGGCCATCATCCGCACCATCGCCGACCTGCACGCCCGCGCCGGCGCGGGAACGGTGTACGTGTCACTGCTCGACCTGTACTACACACCCTCGACCCGCACCCTGTGGCAGCAGGAGTTCGTGCCGCTGGACGCGCTCAGCCAGCGCCTGGCCGCCGAGCTCGGCGGCGGCATCGAGCAGCACCGCAAGGGCTGCGTCATCCGCTGGTTCAACCACGGCGGCGTGCAGATCCGCGTCAAGGACAGCCACGAAAGCACCTTCCGCGGCGCGCGGTGCCGCAGCTGCGCGATCTACTGCCAGGAGGGCTTCTACGGGCTGAAACTGTCCGTCGAAGGGTGGCTGACACCATGCCCGAGCGGCGCCGAGGATCTCGGGGTCCACCTGCCGGCGAACCTCAGCGATCAACAATTGCGAGAGCGGATCGCGCCCCTGGTCCACGAGCTGGCCGGCACCACACTCGCCCCCGGCTCGTTCAACACATTCCTGGCCCGCAACGACCTGCGCATCGACGACAAGGACGGGCGTACACGGCTCCCGCTGACGGTCCTGCCCGGCGGCCACCGATGACCGCCGACACCAGCATGCCCGTTCCCCGCCCGTCGCCGGCCGCGCTCGCCGCGTACCACGAGGCCGCCAACGTCGACGCCGCACCCGACCCGGACTCGGCCGGCCTACGGCACGCGCTCGCCGCGCACTACGCCATCCCGGACGCGGGTGTGCGCGTCGGACCCGGCACCGCGGCCCTGCTGCACTCCACGATCGCCCGGCAGGCGCCGGCCGGCGGCGAGGTGATCTGCTCGGCCCCCTCCTGGCCCCCCTATGCCCACCTCACCGCGGCGTACGGGATGCGTCCCCGGCTCGTTCCGCTGGCCGGCTACGCCCATGACCTCGCCGCCATCACCGCCGCGATCACCGCGCACACCCGACTGATCCTGCTGGACAGCCCGCACTGCGTAACCGGCGCCACCGTGCCCCTGCACGAGGCGCGGACGCTGGCCCGCGCGCTGCCGGACGGGGCCGCCCTCGTCTATGACAACGTCTACGGCGAATACCAGGACGACGACCTGACCGCCGCCATCCGCGACACCGTCACCTCCGGCGCCCGGATCCTCGTATGCCGCACCTTCTCCAAAGCCCACCACCTGTTCGGGCTGCGGGTCGGCTACCTGCTCGCCCACCCCCACGTCATGCACTCACACGGGCCGACGATCCTGCGCTACGACGTCAGCCGCCCCGGCCAGGCCGCCGCCCTGGCCAGCCTCAACGACCCGGCGCACCTGGACCGCAACCGGAGCCTGGTGCAGGCCAACCGCCGCCAGGCCGGCGAGCTGCTGGCCCGCGCCGGCATCGCGCACTCGCCCGGGCAGGGCCACGGCGTCCTGTTCGCTCCCGCCGACCCGGCCGGCGTCACCGCGCGGCTGCGCGCGGCCGGCGCGACCGTCCGCACCCCCGACGAGCACGGCGTCCACGGGCACCTGCACCTACGCGTCGACGACCTGCCCACCGACGACCTGCTGAACACGCTCACCTCCTCGCTGGAGAGCACATGACGCCCACCGTCAACGTCATCTACATCCGTGGGACCGTCGCGGCTCTGGGCCGCTTCGCCCCCCTGCTCACCACCCACACACCCTGGACCTATCGGCTCGTCGCCAACGGCTGCCCGCCAGACGAGGTCGCGCTGCTGCACCACATCGCCGCCCAGCACGAGCACCTGACCGTGCACGACCTGAGCACCGGCGAGGTCATCCCGCTCGGCAAGGCCCTGTGCCAGCTCGCCGACACATTCGCGCACGAGGAGTTCTTCGCGTTCATGGACTCCGACATCGTCGTCACCGCCGACATCACCGGTGACCTGACCACACTGCTGGAACGCCACGACGCGGTGTTCACCGGCACCCCGATCTGGGCCCAACCCGAGGACACCATCCTGACCCGCGCGCACCGGGAGGTGTGCGGCCCGCACACCCACACGAAGGACGGCCTGCTACTCGGCGGCTCCTACGCCGGCATCTGCCACCGTACGGCACTCGACGACGTACGGCCCCGCTGCCACGTCACCGCCGACAAGTACACCGCCGCCGACCTGGCCACGCTCACGCCCGGCTTCCGCGGCTTCCTCGCCGACCACCAGCTGCTGCGCGACGACTACACGCCCATGAAGCTGCTCACCCTCGCCTTCGCGTACACCGGCCATACCGCCGCCTACACCGACATCGACGCCCTGCACCACATCGGCGGGTTCTCCATGACCACCTACCAGCAGCAACTCGACGCCGGCACCGCCGCCGACCCAGCCACCGCCGCGGAGATCATCGACTTCGCCGACACCCGCCGCCACATGGCACGCAAACGCGCCGTCTGCGCCCGCATCACCGGCTCGTTCGCCGCGATCGACACCACTGGCCGGCCCCGCCGCGTGCCGACGTTCCCCCCCGACCTCGAACAGCGCATCCGCCTCATCGAAGACCTCTACGCCCGCCACGCCCCCACCGTCACCAGCTGACCACCGCCGGAAGGGCCTCCCCTGCCATGACCACAATCGACACCACCCGCGCGCTGTGGGACGAAAGCGCCGCCGCCTATGACCAGCACACCCGCCGGTTCGGCACCCACGACCGAATCACCGCCACCCTCACCCTGCTCGCCCCACGCGATCCCGCCACCATCCTCGATTTCGGCTGCGGCCCCGGCAACTCCACCCGCCTGCTGCGACGCGCTTTCCCGAGCGCCACCATCCACGGCGTCGACTCCTCAGCGGCGATGATCAACATCGCGCGGCGCACCACCAGCCCTGGCGTCAGCTTCCACCACACCGACCTCATCACCGACGAGGCGCCCGAGCCCTTGGCCCCTGAAAGCGTGTCGCTGGTCGTGTGCGCCAACTCTTTGTTTCACGTCGCCGCCAAACGCGCCCTCCTGACCCGCCTCACGCCGCTGCTCACCCGGGACGCGATGGTCGTCTTCAGCGCTCCCGAGAACGTGTTCCGACCCTCGGACCGGCTCGCCTGGCCAATGCGCGCCGAGTCCCACGACACGCTCATGGACCTGCTGCTCGACCGGCTCCGCCGCCGCGGCCACCAGGTACACGCCCGGCAGGAGGACCGAGAAATCCTCACCGAGGAAGGCATGTCCGACCTGTTCGCCGGCGTCGGGCTCACCGTCCGATGCGGAGCCATCCTGCGGCTGCGCCGCACACCGGCCGAACGGCTCTCGTTCTTCGCCGTCGCCTCAACCGCCGCCGAAGTGTTCCCCGCCGTCCCGCCGGCGCACGTACAGGCCGCCGCCGCCGAACTGTCCGCGACCGTCGCCGGGCTGCCCGCCCAGGAACGCAGCCTGTTCGCCTTCACCGCCACCCGGACCCAGCCATGACCGACATCCCTCAGCAGCGAAAAACCCACCCGAAGGTGGCAGCGACCAACCCGCCCGGCCCCGGACCTACCCGTACAATCAGCCCAGTGTCAGTGGCCAGCGACCAGCCCAAAGAAGCGTGTGGCGTCTTCGGCGTCCGCGACCCCCAGCAACCCGTATCGCACCTGACCTACCTCGGCCTCTACGCCCTGCAACACCGGGGCCAGGAATCCGCAGGCATCGCAGTCAGCGACGGCACCAAGATCCTGGTCGACAAGGATATGGGCTTGGTCTCCACCATCTTCGACGAACACCGGTTACGGGCACTGCCCGGCGGCATGGCCATCGGCCACACCCGCTACGCCACCACCGGTGCCAGCGCCTGGGCCAACGCCCAACCCGTCTCCCGCTCCGCGGGCAACCACTCCTTCGCCCTCGGCCACAACGGCAACCTCGTCAACACCACCGACCTCGCCGGCGGACAACCCAACCTCGGCAGCGACAGCGACGTCATCGCCGGCCTCCTCGCCGACACACTCACCAGCCAAGACGACGGCGATCTCATCGCGGCCATGACCGGCGTCCTGCCCCGCCTGCAGGGCGCCTACTCACTGGTGGTCATGGACGAAACCCGGCTGATAGGCGCCCGCGACCCGCACGGCTTCCGACCGCTGTTCCTCGGCCGGCTCGACACCGGAGGCTGGGTCCTCGCCTCCGAAACCCCAGCACTCGACGTGGTCGGCGCCCGCCTGATCCGCGAGATCGACCCCGCCGAAATCGTGATCATCGACGACGACGGCGTCCGCAGCATCCAGTTCGCCGCGCCACAACCACGA
Source organism: Micromonospora sp. CPCC 206061 (assembly GCF_036906915.1). Lineage (NCBI taxonomy): Bacteria > Bacillati > Actinomycetota > Actinomycetes > Micromonosporales > Micromonosporaceae > Micromonospora > Micromonospora sp. CPCC 206061. Next base: position 106,151 of record NZ_JBAKHX010000009.1, on the reverse strand, counting down.
GCGCTGTGCTCATTCGAGTTCGTCTACATCGCCCGGCCCGACGGCGTGCTCGCCGGTACCGGCGTACACGCCGCCCGTCGGCGAATGGGCAAGGCCCTGGCCCAGCAGGCGCCCGTCGACGCCGACCTGGTCATGCCGATCCCGGACTCCTCGATCCCTGGCGCACAGGGCTACGCCGCCGCCTCCGGCATCGAGTACGGCGACGGCCTGATCAAGAACCGGTACATCGGACGTACCTTCATCGCCCCCACCCAGGCCCTCCGCGAAAGCGCGGTCCGGATCAAGTTCAACCCGATCGTCGACATGGTTGCGGGAAAACGACTCATCGTGGTCGAAGACTCAATCGTGCGCGCCACCACCCTGCGCGGCACCATGGGAATGCTCCGCGACGCGGGCGCCGCCGAAATCCACCTGCGTGTGCTGTCCCCGCCATACCGATGGTCCTGCTTCTACGGCCTCGACACCGGCGACCGCAGCAAACTCATCGCCGCGACCATGACCACCGAACAGATCCGCGACCACCTCGACGCCGACTCCCTCGCCTACCTCACCCTCGACCGCCTACGCGAAGCCATCTCCCCCACCCCGGACGGGTTGTGCACCGCCTGCCTCACCGGCGACTACCCCACCCCACAAAGCTGACGGAACGCGATCGCAGGTCCACAGGTTGCGCCCGCATCGGCAAGGCCGCCGGAGTCGACCCCCCCATCAGGCCGTGACCGACCTGGCCTCGCTGCTCGGCGCATGGGGCTTCCAGCAGACCAGCTCCAACGCCAAGGCCCCGACCTAATTCCAGATCGTCCACTGTGGATACATCTATCCGGGAACCTAGTGTTCGTTCTTGGCTGGGGTGAGCTGGATCTCGCGGCGGTAGCGGCTGCCCGCCTGGTCGTCGCGGATGGCCCGGGCGACCGTGGCGGCGGTAGGCGCTCCGGTGGGGTCGGTGGGCCAGGTGTACTCCCACCAGCCGTCGTCGCGGCGGCGACTCCGGGGCTCGTGCCATACGGCGGTGACCGGGACGCCCAGCACGGTGGTGACCCGGTCGGCCAGGGCTCGGATCCGCTCGGCGCGAGTCGGCAGCGCCGGCATGAGTTCCCGCAGCGGCGATGGGCGGCCCGGCCGCACCCCTCGCACGGTTTCCCAGTCGATGCCGTCGATCTCGCGTAGGTCCTCCAGGTCGCCCACGTTGAACAGGCCGACCGACACGTCGGCGCGGTCGTCCGGGCACCGCTCCGCGGCGCGGTGGACCGGGCGGATCAGCCCGGCGGCTACCAGGTGGTCCAGCTCGACCCGGCGCACCTCCAGCACCTCGGCGGCCCGCTCGGCGTCCACGGTGCGGACCCGGCGCAGCCGGTCGCACAGGTCCGTGTCGGCGGCCAGGGCCTCGACGTCGGCCCGGGCGTACCGGCCCCACCGTCCCGGCGCGATGTCCCGGGCGTGGGTCTCACGGGTCAGCTCGTCATCGGTCCAGCCCAGCCGGGCCGCGGCGTCTCGGAGGCTCATGCTGGCGGCGAACCACTCCTGCCGGGCGGCCACCGCCACGGCGAGAGCCTCGGTACCCGCGACTGCGTCAACGGCGTCCAGGTCGTACAGCGGCCGACCCTTGTAATGGTCGACGACAGGAAGAAGGCCGAGGTCGGCCAGGGTCTCGATGTCCTCGTACCGCACCGGCAACCCAGTCGCCTCGGCCAACAGCTCGGCGCACCGGGCCGCACCCAGCGGCCACCTCCGCTCCTGCGCCGCCGGCGTGCTGCCGGACGTGCCCCCGAATGCCGCAGCGTCATCAGCGGCCGGGCCGACCGCTGTCGTCTGCTCGGTTGTGTCCATCACCGGCTCCCCCCTGCCCGGCGACGCCGGCCGGTGATCGCCCGACCGGACACCTCGGCGGGCACCCGCACAGGACCAGGCGTCGGGACTGGCGGCTCATAGCCGGGCATCCGGACCACGGCGTAGACGTGGGAGTACGCCCCCCGGTTCCTTACCCCACCGGGCTGGACCTCGGCGCCACCGGCGCGTAGCCGGTCCAGGAAAGCCCTGGCCTCGGCCTCATCGCCCTCGAGTCTGAGCTGCAACATGCCGCCACAATAGACACAGTCAAGCACCCTGTCAAAGAACAAAAGCGCAGTTCATCGGCATCCCAACCGCTTGTTAGTCATATGTCTAATAGGCGCGCCAGGCGGCCTTCTCGGGTCGCTCAGACGTTAGGAACTGGGTCGATATCCAGCGCGCGGCAGATCGCCGCGCGAAGAACCATCCCGGTCGTGACGATGGCCGCCTGCAGCCGGTCGCGTTCGGCCAACTCGGCGTTGCTGGGGCCAAGTCCACGCCAGACGCGCCCGCCGCGGTGCGTGCCTCGATGCGCCTCGCCGTGCCTGCCGTACCACCGTTGTAGGGCCTTGATGTGGGGGGCCGAGCTCCAGTGGCACCCGCGCGCCAGGACCTGGCCGAGGTCGTCGGGAATGTCCAGGGCAACTCGGGCGGTCCAGCGCCGGTCCGTGGTGCCCCAGGGGCGGGCCTTTCGCGAGCGATGCCCGGCCGGTACCGGTCGCCAGGTCCGCGCCAGCCACCCTCGCTCGGCTAGTTCGTCGCGCAGGGCCGGCACCACCACCGCCGAACGGGTACCCGACAGGCGCCCGGCGCCGCGCTCGACCTCATAGGCGGCCTGCGCCGCAGCCAGCCACCGGGCCCGCTGCGCCGGCGACAGGTCCTCGGGCTGCTCCGCCTTCCGCGCGCGCCACCACTCGCGCTCAGCCGCCTTCTCGGCTCGAACCCGCTCGGCGAGGCTGTCGCCCAACTCGGCTCTGCACCGCACCACGAACAGCAACAGCACACCTCCCAGCAGCAGAGTGTAACAAGTAGTCATATGTCTAACAGGCACTCAGGCCCTCCGGGTAGCCGGCGGGAAATGTGTGGGTTCTCAGGGAATCTGATCCGCCCGGCTGCGGGGCCGTGGTGAGGACCGTCGATAGCCTTGGGCGGTTCTGGATCACGGGGAGGCGGGTCGCTTGGACCATGCCAGGCAACCGCGTACGCGCCAACCAGGCACGCCCACACCGGTTCGACCATCCGAGCTGAGTCTGATCGCCGGCAAAGAGGAGTCGGTCCCCGCGGCGAGGTGGCCGCGGGAACCGACTCCGTTGTGCGCTCGGCCATCGTCGAGGGTGCCGGCGACGCTGGTCAGGTGCTTACCAAGGGCGAGCGATCCACGGTGTGGAGGTGCACTGCCGGTCCTCCCAGATGCAGGCGAAGAACTGGCCACCCGCCCGGGGCACGCCCACCATCGGAGTGAACCCGGATGCCCCCTTGCGGAGCCTGGTAGTCGTGGACTTTCGGGCGGTGAGTCGATCGCTGAAGTTGTAGCGCTCGATGAGGATGTAGTCGGACATCCCGTCGGCGTGGACATTGCTCCAGCGACTCCAGGTAGCCCTGCACGCCGGGGAGAAACGGAGCTCTACTCGGTTGGGGCCGCGGGTGAACTCCCGGACGGTCACGGCGTCCGACGAACACCCGGCCTTGTTGGGGTTCCGGCCGGTGCAGGTCCCACCGTGGCACGCCGGCGCGGCTTGCGCCGGCGCGGCGGACAGCAGCGAACCGCCGACCGCGATCAGTGCGGCCGTCGCGGCCACCAAACGCCTTCCACGTGCTCTGGTCACGAAGATCCTCTCCAATAGGTAGCTGACTCGGGTGGCTGGACAGGTCGCCCGGCCACCCGAGGATGCGACTTCTCGAGCGGGCCCGGGGCCCGGCACGGCGTACTGCCGGCCCCGGAACTTGCCTGGGTGCTGGCCAGGCTGGATAGATGGGCTTGATAGATGGGCTGGCTAGCGGCGGTACACGGTGCCGTGGCCCTTAACGTCGTAACCGACGTTGGGAACCCGGTACTCGAAGTGGTACGTGGCTGAGCCGTCGTGGTGCGGCCAGCAGAAGCTGTGCACCTTGCCGTTGTTGCTGAACCGGTGGGTCTCCAGCCTGACGTCGGGGCGGAGAGCACGGTTCTTGATCAGGGTGACGAGGATGTACGGGGTCGCCGCCCGGTTCTGCACGTAGTCAGCTCGGTAGCGGTTGCAGAAGTTGCCGCTGGGCGTCCTCATGTCCCGCCCACGCAGCGTGCTGTCGAAGCTGACCCGGTAGTCGAACAGGCGCCGACCAGCAGCAAGCACCACTGGGCCACCTGCGTCGCCTTGAGACGCCGCGACCGCAACCCGGACAGGTGCGTTGTCCGCCGCGCGGGCCGGTGTAGCCGCGCCCGCAGTCAACGCCAGGGTCGCCACTCCGGCCATCAACGCCCCAATCGCCGAGCCCGGCGGGGCAGTACCCGTAGCCTGTTTCATGACCACTTGTCTCCCTTCTGCCCTCGGCGTTTCCAAGGGCAGAAGCCACCCTCAGGGGGCAAAAAACGGCAGAAAAGAAGGCAGGAACTGCGACAACGGCAAGAACGTTTCCGCAGGTCACCGGGCCGGCCAAAACCCGGCAGGAACAGGTCCATGATCCAGATAGCGGCCTGATGCCAGTTTCCCGATGATCACGCGAAGAAAGGTCTGAAGTTGGGGCGTCCTCTTGAATCGGCCGAACCCTCGGCCGACGCGAGTCGGCGGTTGGTCGACGCAATGGAACACGCAGGGATGAGCGTGCCTGGTCTGGCCACAAGATTGGAGGGGGTAAACGAACGAGATGTGAGACGTTGGCGCTCCGGCAAGGACCGGGGGCCCAGCCGCCAGCAAGCCGACATGCTCGCCGAGGTATTTAACGATCCGGGCGTCGTGACCTGGTGGCAATGGCGAGACACCGCTCAGCGACCCACACGCGATGGACGGGCCACAGTGGTCGCTCCACCGCCCAGGTTCGGACCAGGCCGCGCGAAGTCCCTGCTCAAAGCCGCGACGGTACGGCTCAAATCCCTGTCGCCCCGCAGGAAGGTAGCGCTGGGAGCAGTCGTGCTGGTGCTCGCCGTCACGGCCACCGCGGGGCTGCTCGCGCGGCGTGGAGCAACCGACTCGCCGACGGACTCGGCAACCGGCCCGTCAGCATCCCCTTCGACCACCACACCTCAAGGCGTCTTGACCACCTTTGAAGCACCGATCAACGGCGCCATGGTCGGCACGCAGAAGCCATACGCGCACACAATCAGCCTGTGGACACTGCCGAGCACCAACTCGAACTGCGAGTTAAGCCCCTGTATCCCCGGCTCGACACCAGCCGCCACGGTGACTCTGCCCGCAACGGTGCAGGTCACATGCGTAACGACCGGCCAAAAGATTCGCAACGGCGAACCCGGCGTAAACGACGACTACTTCTACGAAGACGACCGCTGGCTCCGGACAGCTCCACACCCTGACATCGACGGCACCGGCTACCTGAGCAACATCTGGTTCGCTCGCGACAAGCTACCCACCAACCTCCCCGACTGCCCGAGGCCCTAGGCCCCGACCAAGGAACGGCCAACCTAGCGCCGCCAACAGGCGCAGGCCGAAGAGGCGTCGACAGCGAAGACTCAAGCGCTTGCCGACGCCTCTTCATGGACATCGCAGTGGCGCCCACGCAGCGCGAACGTCGTGATCGACGGCATACACCCGCAGGTCCCATTCGACGACATCGAGCCAGGGGGATGCGCGAGTGATCGACCTGTAGCACACTGCTACAGGTCGGAATCGATCGAGGGAGCCGCCGATGGTAGAAACGGCCGCGTCGCTGCCAGGTGTGGACACCACTGTTCCCAGCCCAGCTCGCATGTACGACTACTTCCTAGGTGGAGTCCACTCATTCCCCGTGGACCAAGCCGCTGCGGAGAAGGTACTGGAGAACTGGCCACTGACTGGCCAGATCTGCAAGGCAAACCGCGGCTTCCTGCACCGCGCGGTGAGGTTTCTGGCCGCCGAGCGCGGCATCCGGCAATTCGTGGACCTGGGATCCGGCATCCCGACCATGGGTAACGTCCACGAGATCGCCCAGCAGGCCGCCCCCGATGCCCGCGTGCTCTACGTCGACATCGACCCGGTAGCCGTCATGCACAGCCACCAGCTCCTAGCTGACAACGACCTGGCCGACGCCATGCCCGGCGACCTGAACGACCCGACCGCCGTGCTGGAACAGCTCGAAAGCAACCCCTTGATCGACCTGAGCCGTCCCGTCGGCCTCGTGATGGCGTGCCTGCTGCACTTCCTTGACGACCAGCACGCCTACGAGGCCGTCGCGCGCATGGTCGACGCGCTCACACCGGGCAGCTACCTCGTCCTAACCCACGCCACGGTGACCGACTTCAACCAAGCCGCGGCCAAATCCGTGACGAAGGTTTACCAACAAACCACGACCAACGTTCATATACGAACCCGCGACCAGATCATGCGCTTCCTCAACGGCCTGGACACACTCGCCCCCGGACTGGTGTGGACACCCGAATGGCAGCCATACGGCACCCCCGCCGACACCGAGGCCGAGTTCGCGCCCAACCCCGCGCTGTCGGGCATCTACGCGGCGGTTGCCTCGGTGCCCTGGAGACCATAATGCCGAGGTCGACGATCGCGACTCACCTGCTGATTAGTGACATCAGCCATCGACTTGGCTTGCGGTAACGCACCAACCAATCGACGGCGTACCTTCGCGAGGCGCACCGAGCCGACACGATCGCCCGCCACAGCCACCGCGACAGCCTGGCGCTGGAGCATCTCGACGGCAGGTGCGGTCGCCGCACGCTGGACCAACCCGCCACCACAATGGACGCCGCTCTGGCCGCCGCCGGGCCGCAGCCGGGCGCTGTCGGCGACGCCTTAGGGCCCGAGGAGGGGCCAGGTCTTGGCGGCTGGCCATGCGCAGGGCCAACGGCTCAATCGGGCAGACGTCCGACGCCAGCCAGCATTCCGCACCGGCTCGCATCCCGCCCGAACGAGTCATCGATCCTGCCGCCCCGCCAGTGCGGCGTCCAGACCAGGCCGGGCTCGACCAGGTGGAAGCCGTCGAAGAACTTCTCGATCCCCTCCCGGGTCCGCAAGCCGCCCGGCGTCGGCGTCGACTCCGCATACACACGCTGCACCGCCGCGGCCTCGCCATCGGCAAACCCCTCCCGGGCGCCGTGGCTGATGACCAGCCAACTGCCCGGAGCCAGCCGGGCCCGCAGCCCCTCCACAGCCGCGTACGCCTCATCGTCGTCAGGCAGGAAGTGCAGCACCGCGGCGAGCAGCAGGGCGACGGGTTGGTCGAGGTCGATGATCGCCGAGAGGTGCGGGTCGGTTTCGATCTGGTGCAGCAGGTGATCCGGGTCGCGCAGGTCGCCCTGGATGGCGTCGGCCAGGTCATTGCCGGCCAGCAGTTGGCGGCTGTGCATGACCGCGACGTCGTCGATGTCGACGTAGAGCACGCGGGCGTCGGAGGCGGTCTGCTGTGCGACCTCGTGGACGTTGCCCATGGTCGGGATACCCGACCCGATGTCCAGGAACTGCCGTACTCCCTGCTCACCGGCCAGGAAACGGACCGCCCGCCCCAGAAACGCCCGATTCGCCTGAGCGATTGCGGGGATCAAAGGCATACCAGCGATGGCCTCGCCAGCCGCCCTGCGATCGACGGCAAAGTTCTGGTCCCCGCCCAGGTAGAAGTCATACATCCGAGCGGCGCTCGCAAACTCCATGTCGCCCACGCCGTCCGGCGGCAGATCACTAGCCCGCCGCCGCCGTGTCACCGCACCGCCGGCGCCACCAGGCGCCGCCGTCGCATCGTCACTGATCATCGGCCACCGCGCGAAGGCATCCGCGACCCTGCCGAGCGCCCGGGCGTTGCTCAACAAGTCCAGGTCCGTAGGAAACGGCACGGTGACCCGAGCACCAGATGCCCGAGGGGCCGTCGGCGGGTCGCCAGACAGCACCAGCGTCTTCACACCAGCGGCGACGCCGACGGCCTCGGCGTCGTCCAGGCTTAGCCCAGCCGCGATGGCGAGTTGACGGGCGTGGCCAACCACCGCCGAGTCAACGGCCGGCAGGATCAACCGAAGGCCGTCGTAGATCTCGATCACCCTCCGATAGAGGGCACGGTAGGAGCCGATCAGCGGCAACGACCGATCAGCCGACGCGGCGACCGGGGCCTCGAAACTGATGCCGACGTCGGCGGTCACCAAAGCGGCCCACAGCGGATACAGGCGCCGATACACGCCCCCGCCCCAAGCAGCGCATACCAGGTCGGCCGAAAGACGCCACGGCCTGTGCATGCCCAACCAACGCTGCTGCGAGGCCAGGTACGCGAGTTCCGCGATGCTCGTAGCCAGGCGCTCGGCCTCCCGCTCCTCCGCCTCCGGATATCGGTCAGGCCCCGCCGACAGGTCGCGCTTATCAGGCGTATCCACGACCGATGGTGTGCTCTTGGTCGGGCCGCCGCGGTGCCCGAGAATCAGGTGGACCACCTCGTGTAGGCCGATGTGTAGCCGCAGCAGCGGCGGGACGTCGGCGGCCACGACGATGTGGTCGCCCGTCGCGGTGGACACCGAAACACCCGCGAGGGCCGAGGTGATCGGGACCTGCTGCAGTGTCATAGTCCGACCACGGCTGGCCGCCAGCTGGCTGACGAAGTCCTCGAGGATCAGCGGGGTCGGGATCGGCACGCTAAGGGACCGCAGCCGTCGAAAGTCGCTGCCTCTGGCAGAGCCCATCGCCAACCCCTTCACCGTAATGTCTGGTTCGGGCAACCCCTCATGTGGACGTCATTGCGTCCGCGGCTCGCCATCCCGGCCGGGGTGCGTGGCGCTCTCCCGTTCCGCAGAGAGACGGTCCTCGACCACCTTCAGCGCCTCGGCAAAGCCCTCGTCCGTGAGACCGCGGAACTTCACCGCGAGCAGGGCCGCCCGCGGATCCGCAAGAAGTTCTTCCAGCTCCCGTGCCGCCCGCAGCTCGGCGAGTTTGCGAAGCGTGTCTTGATACGCGGTGTCATCGAAGAAGTAGGCCGGCGCCACTCCGAAGAAGTCGGCCAACGCCTGCACCAGCAGCATCGTCGGGTTGGTCTTCTCACCACGCCGTAGCAACCCGATGTAGCTGTGGGAGATGTCGGTGCCCTTCCGCTTGATCGCCCGGGCTACCTCCCGATCGCCGTAAGGATCCTTGCTGCCTTCCGGACGCACCGTCTCGAACAGCTGGTTCAAACGCTCCGCGAACGTCGGACGGTGATGCCCCGGCGTATCAGCTGTCATGATGCCTCCCCGCGCTGGCCCACCGGCCCTCTACCTGTGGTTACTATAGTTGACACCTGTGATGATCGGTGGTTTGCTCGGCAAGGACATCCAAGGCGGTGAACAGCGGCCACACGGAGAAGGTAGCTGCCGCCGGTAGGCGAGCCGGCAGCAACGCTGTCCTGGTCGGTCCGGCGAACCGACCAGACCACCGTCTCAGCAGGAGGCGTGCTCGCGCGGGCGGGCAATCGGGGGCAACTGAAGATGAGCACGAGCGTCGTACGGCAGTGCGAACGCAGATTGGCCGCCTTGGGGGTCAACGACGTTTCCGATCTTGACGGGTTGTGTCGTCAGATCGGCAAGCAGCAGGGCCGATCAATCCACCTTGTCGCAGCCGACCTGCCCATCGACCGGCTGTGCGGCATGGTCCTCGGTACCGACACGTGGGCGGTCATCTACTACCACCAGCAGCGTGACCACCCGTCCGGCGCCCTGACGCTGCACCAGAAGCACATCATCCACCATGAGCTCGCACACCTGCTGTTGAACCACGAATCCACCTCTGCCGTCGGTGCGGACGTAGCGCGGGTTCTCGCGCCACGGATCGATCCCGGCCTGGTTCAGCAGATCTTGGCCCGCACCAGCTATCGGGACGGGAAAGAGATCGAGGCGGAGGTGACGGCCTCCCTCCTGACCTCCATGTCGGCCACCAAGAGCCAACCCGGTGCCCACCCCGATGTTCCTGCTGCGGCGGAACCGATCGGGGATCTGGACCATGAAGACGGCGCTGAGAACCTGCGGCGAACGCTCGAACCGCTGTGGGAGGTGGTCGCGCGGGCCACACCCGAGGTGATCCTGCAACAGTGGTTCCCCCACCCGTCGACCCGGCTGACGCGGTGCCTGGTGGAGATCCACGACGGCCAGCTCGCTCTGGGGCCGTATCGCTGCTCACACACGGCTCGCACGGCCCGACGGCTGGCGGTCGCCGGCCTGGCCGGACACGACATCGAGGCGGTTGTCGAGGCCGCAGTTCTCATCGACGCCGCGGACGCCAAGACCCGCAGCCTGCGTCCCCAGGCGCGCCACGAACACGCTCGGCCAGACACCGACCCCATCGCGGAGAAAGCCTGGCTAGTAAAAGTCGCCACCGCGATCGCAGACCCGGCCGTGCGGGACCTCGCCCGCCACGCGCGCCAGGAACGCGACGACGCCCGGCGCCCGGACCACACCTGAACTCCATACCGGACCGTGGGTCACTACTGTGGTGGCCGCGAACAGGCACAGGGGAGGAAGAAGCCGTGGAGCTCGACAACGCCGAGGCGAACAAAAGCCAGCAGGCCACCGCCGCGCGGATGTACGACTACTACCTGGGCGGCTTCACCAACTTCGAGGTGGACCGTGTAGCCGCGGAGAAAGTGCTCGCCCAGATGCCGATCATCAAGCCGATGGCCCATTCCAACCGAGCGTTTCTAGGTCGGGCGGTCCGTTTCCTGGCAGGTGAGCAGGGAGTACGGCAGTTCCTGGACATCGGGTCGGGTATCCCGACCATGGGCAACGTCCACGAGGTCGCACAGCAGACCGCCTCCGACGCCCGCGTGCTCTACGTCGACATCGACGACGTCGCGGTCATGCACAGCCGCCAACTGCTGGCCGGCAATGACCTGGCCGACGCCATCCAGGGCGACCTGCGCGACCCGGATCACCTGCTGCACCAGATCGAAACCGACCCGCACCTCTCGGCGATCATCGACCTCGACCAACCCGTCGCCCTGCTGCTCGCCGCGGTACTGCCGTTCGTACCCGACGACGATGAGGCGTACGCGGCCGTGGAGACGCTGCGGGCCCGGCTGGCTCCGGGCAGCTGGCTGGTCATCAGCCACATCGCCGTCGAGGGAATCCAGGCGATGGCGCGGGCCGATGCGGCACGCGAGGTCTACGCGCGGTCCACGTCCACGCCTGCGGGCATACGCACGCGGGATGGGATCGAGAAGTTCTTCGACGGCTTCCACCTGGTCGAGCCCGGCCTGGTCTGGATGCCGCAGTGGCGACCTACCGCCGGCGATCCTCTGGACTTCGTCGACGCGCCGCAGCGGGCCGGCTGCCTGGCCGGGGTCGGGGTGATCGAGTCATAGCGTCGCCCAACACCGCGCACGATCGGGGCCGTTCCCTCTAGGCCGTGACCCCCTGGCGCACCCGTGCGGCGGCCGCCAACTGTTGTATCGGGCTCGCGAGTCTGACGCCCCCATCGTCTTGCCGGTCCCGCAGAAGACGCACTGCCTCCTCACTCGGCAGCGGCGCCGCGAACAGCGGCCCCTGACCGGTCACACACCCCAACTCGTACAGCAACTGCCGCTGGGCAGCCGTGCTGACGCCCTCAGCTCCCACCGCGTGACTGATGCCTAGATCCTTGCCGAGCCGGACCGCCGCCTGCACGGTGAGCCTGTTGCGCGGGAAGCCGGGAAGGGCGGCCACCAGTTCGGGATCGACCTTCAATCCGTCGATGGAGGGCAGGCGCGTAAGAACAGAAAGCGTGGAATAGCTGGCGCCGAACCTGTCCGCCACGATCCGAACGCCAGCGCGCCTAAGGCTCGTCAGCGCTTCGCGCACCGACTCGGCAGGACTGATACCGGCAGTCTCGCTCAACTCCACGATCAGGTCGTGGGGCTCGAGGTTATGCATCCGGAGCCGAGCCAGGACGGTGTGGGGAAAGCGCACGTCAAACAGGCACCGCTGGGGGATGTTCAACGATACCGGGAACGTCATACCCAGTTTTCGCCACCGCGCCGCCGCCCCGACGGCCTGATCCAGCACGTACTCGGTGACCGTGGCCACGTGCGCGGAATTCTCGGCCAGCTCGAGCCACCCGGACGGCTCCAGACGACCGTGACGAGGATGCTGCCAATGCGGGACCGCCTCGCAGCCCACAACCTCCCCCGTGCCCAGATGAACCACCGGCTGAACCCACACCCCGATCTCCCCAGCCGCCAACGCACGGCCAAGCTCCCGGGACAGCCCAACCCGGTGCGGAACCCCGCGATCCACCTCCTCGCGATAGAGCACGGTCTGCACTCGGCCGCGCTTGGCCTGGTACATCGCCACGTCCGCGCGGCGCAGCAGTTCCTCCGCGTCGATGTCCTGCTCGCCAACGGCCACGCCGGTGCTGCCACGCACGACCAGCGACATCCCGTGCACGTCGAAGGGCTCGTCGAGGCAGCCAACGACCGCTTCAGCGTGAGAGACCGCGGACGCCGCCACGTCTGACGTCGAGAAACCGATGGCGAACTCGTCCCCGCCCAGCCGCCCCACGAAGGCACCCACATGCTTGGCCGCGGCCGCCAGGCGAGCCGCCACATCCACGAGCAGCTGGTCGCCGGTGACATGGCCGAGCGTGTCGTTGACCCCTTTGAACCCATCGAGGTCGAGGATGGCCAACGCGGGCCCGTACACCGCCGCCCGCCGCAACTGTTCATTTAGCAGGTCGAGCAGCCCGCGACGGTTCGGCAGGCCGGTCAGCGCGTCACGTCGGGCCAGCTGTTCCGCGCGCTGCGCCTGCTCGACCGCCCGGTCGTGCCTGTGCACATTGGATAGTGCAGTGGCCAGTGCCATGCCCAAGGTGCGCAACACACTCCGCTGCAGACCGGTCAACGCCGCAGCCCCCATGTGGACCCGGATGACACCCACCGGGCCGCTGGTACGGCCGGCAACCGCGCAGTGGGCGGTGTACCCCCCAGCAGGGGCCGCAGGAGCCTCCGACACAGGGCCGTCGTACACCAACCGGGCCCAGTCCAGACGGACCAACCACTGCTGACCCACACCCCACAGCTCGATATCAACGGCCGTGGCGCCAGTGAGCGTCAACACCGAGCGCGCCGCGGCGTGCACGATACTCGTCTGATCGGGCAAGGCGTGCAGCTCGTCCGCCGCCGTGGCCAGCCGCTCCCACATCTTCCATGACAATCGGCGCCTGCGCTTGAAGAAAACGAAGACGACGAAGGCGACAAGGGCCGGCGAGGCGGCGACACTCAGCACGAACAACGCATGGAGCTGCGTACTTGTGACACCTAGGACGCCCACGCCAGGACCCCGATCACGACGCCGCGGTACGCCGGTGCCGGAGGTCCAGCATGGCCACCGCCATCAGATCGAACTGGGAGCCATGAACAGTGTCGACCGTGCTGACTGCGGTGGCTACCGAGACGCCCCGTATGCGCGGGTGAGGACGTGGTCGGCGGCGCTGTCGATAGTAGGCCTGCCCACAAGGTAGGAGGTTGCGCGCATATGCTGGCGACCGGCAGCCGCCGCAGAGCCAGGCCCTCCGGCTAGCGACGCCCTCACGATGCATCTGGGGTGCTCCCCTCGGGCACGCCGTCCATGCGGAACGGCTCCAAAGAGTCATGCGACGGGCAGTGATCTTATGCTCACGTTACCCCGGCTTGTCAACGGACATTACGAGCTTTTCCTGTGCCTTGAGGGGTGTTAAGGTACACCTCGCGACCGGGGAGTATCAACATGACAACCAAACGTGACGTCACGGCGTTCGAACGCAGATTCCACGCCAAGCTCAAGGCGCTCTATGACGGCCACAGGCGCGAAGACGGCAAGGTCTACACCAACGCCGAGATCGCCGACAAGATCAAGAAGTCCGGATCGGGCGTCACGGTCACCGAGGCTTACCTGTCGCTCCTGCGGAACGAGAAGGCGCCGTTGCCGAGAATCGACGTCGCCGCAGCGATCGCGCGCGCCTTCGGGGCCCCGGGCAACTACTTCCAGGACATCGAGGACGACGACGTCACACCGCGTCTGGATGCCGACGATGTCGAAGGTCAGCTACGGGCGTTGGTCATCGAGAATCCCGGCGCGGCAAGCCAGGTGGAGCTGCTGCTGGAGCTGCATCGAGCTGGTATCCGGGACTTCGCGGCCAGGGGCACCCAATACAGCGACGCTGGGCGCCAGGCCATGATCCGGCTTGTGCGCGCGGCGACCCAACTGTCCGATCAGGAACGCGGCGCCGTCGTACGCGTGGCCGAGGTCATGGCAGACTCCACCTCGGACAAGTCACCGGGGGACGACGCGGGATGAACGACGATGAAGAACTGCGCAGGGAATGCGTCGGGCGGCTCGACGAGATCGCCGACCTCATCCCTGCGCCGTGGAGCATCGACGAGTTTCTCGAGAACCTCGCTGAACGCCGCCAGCGACGCATCATCCTGAAATCCTTCAGGCCCGACCCCGACGCGCCGTGTGGGATCTATATGGCGACGGACGACGCCGACCACCTCGTCTACCCGAAGACTTACCCGTACCACCGCGACCATGTCCTTGGGCACGAGATCGCCCACATGATCATGGACAGCGATCAGGCCGACGCCTCGCACCCGGGCGCACGTAAACCCGCTGGCGCTGGAAGCACCGTCGATCCGGCATACGCGCGACTCCTGTTCCCCGACGTCCCACCTCACCTGATCAAGGCCCTGCTGGGACGCCACGGATACAGCACCAGGAGGGAACGACGTGCCGAACTCTTCGCCGAGCTGCTGCTTCAGCGTGTCCGGGACCGCCAAGCGGCAGCAGCCGCACGCACGTTGACCGCAGCTCAACAGGAAATCGCCGCGCGGCTCAGCCGCGCCCTCGAACACCCCCACGGAAGGAACATGCATGGTTAGCGTGCTGTTCATCATCGCTGCCCTGGTGGCTGAGGGTGCCGCAGCGTATAAGTTTCGCGATCTGCGCGCTGACCGTGGTAACCCCGGCCTGCGCGCCGCCATCGCCGGCCTAGTCTTCCTGGGCGCCGCATTCCTCTCCGCGGCGCCGGTCGTCTACCAGAACATCGACGATCTCCTAGGCTTGCCCAACGTGATGCGGTTGGTCGCGCACATATGCATAGTGGCCTTCGCCGCGTCCATCGCGTTGATGCTTCTGTACTGGTCCTACTCCCAGTCTGAAGCCACGCCACGCGCCCGTCGCAGGCTCGTCGGATACTCAGCCGCCACCGTACTGATGACCGTCCTGTTCGTCGCCGCCCCAGTCGACGAGGAACGCGTGGACTGGACGGTCTACTACGGCCACGAACCCATCGTCGCGATCTACCTCATCGTCTACCTCCTCTCGTTCGGCGCGGCAATGCTCGAGATCGCCCGGCTTTCCCACCGGTACGCGCCACTCGTCCACAGCGTGATGCGGGTCAGCCTCCGCTTCGACTTCGTCGGAGCCTGTTTCGGCCTGGCCTACTGCCTCTACAAGGCCGTATACATAGCGGCGCTGGCCGTAGGAGCCCCTGGGCGCTGGTTCGGGCCCGAAGACCTCATCTCGCCGCTGCTGGCCGTTCCCGGCGCGCTCCTGGTGATCATCGGTCTGACCATGCCAGCGTGGGGTCCCTCGATCCTCGCGCGCCGTCAGCGGCGGGCCGACCGCCGCACCTACCGCCGCCTGTACCCGCTCTGGCTGGATCTCTACACAGCTAACCCGGAGATCCTGTTCGGCGAGAAGCCACCGGCAGACCCGGGACGCGATCCGTCGCGCTGGTTCTCACGGCTCGCTGTCGAGATCCCCGACGGCATGCTGCGCCTGGCGGACTTCTACGAACCACAGGTACAAGACCGGGCCAGAGCGGCGGCCGAAAAGGCACACCTCGACGGCGATGATGCCCGCGCCGTCATCGAGGCAACCTGTGTAGCCGCAGCACTCGCCGCGAAAGCCGAGGGCCGCCGCGCCGCCGAGCCGCAGTCTCCCGAGTTCGCGAACCCTCAGACCCTCGATCAACAGATCGCGTGGTTGGCGAAGGTGGCGCACGCCTACGGAAACTCCGCTGTTGTCGCGTCGGCAGCGCAGTCGGGCTCCGGCCACCAGGCGGTGGCCTCGGCATGACCACAGAACTGGAGAACCGGCGCGAGGAAACACCGCAACGTCCGCTCCGGCGCACGGTATTCGCCCGCGCCGTGACCGACGCACTCCAGCCGCCGGCCGTTTTGGTCGTGGCCATGGGCGTCGTAGCCGCAACGAGCGCCACGACTGTTGGCCAGGCGTTCCTTTGGGGCGTACCGGCGGTACTGTTCGGTGGCGTCCTGCCATTCCTGTTCATCCTGATCGGGGTACGACGGGGTCGCCTCAGCGACGTTCACATACGGGTTCGCCACCAGCGGCACATCCCGCTCGCTGTGGCTCTGGCCTCCGTCCTCGTCGGACTGGCCATCCTGTACGCCACCGACGCGCCGCGCCCCCTGACCAGCCTGTTCATCGTGGTCCTCCTCGCCCTGCTGCCCTGTATGGCGATCACCGTCTGGTGGCAGATATCCGCCCACGCGGCCTTCGCCGCCGCGGTGGCGGTGTACTGCATCGCGCTGTGGGGCCCGTGGCTCGCCTTCACCGCCGCCGCAGTAGCGCTCGTCGGCTGGTCACGGATAGAGCTACGCGCCCACACGATGCGCCAAGTTCTCGCCGGCGCCGCCCTGGGGGCGATCACCGGCTGCTCATCCTGGC
Organism: Micromonospora sp. CPCC 206061; assembly: GCF_036906915.1. Taxonomy (NCBI): domain Bacteria; kingdom Bacillati; phylum Actinomycetota; class Actinomycetes; order Micromonosporales; family Micromonosporaceae; genus Micromonospora; species Micromonospora sp. CPCC 206061. Next base: position 89,533 of record NZ_JBAKHX010000009.1, on the reverse strand, counting down.
TGCTGCTCACCTAAACCGGGCGCGCCGTGACCAACACACTCCAGCCACCGGCCGTTCTGGTCGTGGCCATGAGCGCCGTGGCCACAAACAAGCGCCAGAACTATCGGCCAGGCATTCCTTTGGGGGTACCGGCGGTACTGTTCGGGGGCCTGCTGCCGTTGGCTCTACCCCGACATGACGGTAGAGAAGATCACCAAGGCCCCTGGCCGCACCCACCCCGGCTAGCTTGGTGATCGGTCAGGGTGAGCGTAAGCGCCTGTTCGGCCGCGACGGCATCCGCGCGACACACCACAAGATCAAAACCAAGAATCAAACCATGATGTCCCGGGCCCGCCGTGGTCCAGACCGTCGCTCCCGCCGGAGACCGGGCGGGCCGGCCGCTCGCAAGCTCGCACCCATGGCCGGCCCGCCCTGCCACCACCGCGGCCGCGAACGCTTGGGCCTCAAGGCCGGCCCCGGCCAAGAATCAATCCAGGACGCCGCTTCGCGTCGCGTTCCCTAAATCGTGGCAAGGCGTTGGTCGCGGGCGAGGACGACCGCCTCGGCGGCGTACAGAGCGGCCAGGCCGGCGTCAGGGCAAGACGGGCCCGCACCAGCCCGCACGAGCCGGGTCAGCGCCAGCGTGATCACGCCGGCGGCGGACTTGTCCTCGTGGCGTACCGCGCCGGCCAGCGCGTCGCTAGGCCGGTCCCTCACGATCCGATACTGGGCCGCCAGCCCGTTGTGCTCCTCGGAGGCGTCGAGCGTGTACCGGGCAGCTGCACGGCGGGCCAGATTGATGGCCGCCATGTCCGGCGCGCCGACGGTCCTCAGCGCCGCGGTGATCGTGTCGATCGGCGTCACGAAACTCCCTTCCGTCCTTCGCTGCTCACACCAGCCGAACTCCCCTACACCGCGCCCGGCTCAAGGGCGGGCATCACCACCGCGTCATCCCGGCCAAGCAACGCCGCATAGCTCGCCGGCCGATCCGTCGCAACTGGCCACCCCATCGCCGCCGCGTACGCGGCGACGAACGCCATCAACGGATCGCCGCACCGACCCAGCATCGCTTGGTGCTCCGCTAAATCCTCAGGTCGCGAGTCGATGAGCCACCACACCCCGCGCGGACCCACCACGCGCAGCGGATCACCGACCGGCCGGAACCGCTCCGGGAACAGCAGCGCACCCAACACCATCCCGCCGGGCGGATCGAGGTATCCCGCCGCCCGCACCGCAGCCAGCAGCGGCACACCAAGTGTGAGCCCCTCATCGCGGGCCCGGTCGTACAGCCGAGCCCCCGCACCATCCTTACGGCGGCGGGCCAGGTCGTTGGCGATCGCGACGACAGCGGCGGCGTCACACACGACGCCACTGACGTAGTCGGGGGCGGTCACCCGTGCAGGCTACCGGCTGCCTGCCGGGTGCGAACGCAGCCAATCGCCCTCAGTGGACAACGCCTCAGCCAGCTCGCCGGGCAGCCCCGGCGTCTCGCGGACCGCCGCCCCCTGGTCTGCGCGAGCCGCCCGAACCAAGTCCTGCCGCAGCTGCGGCACAACCGCCGCCAACCCCGCGCCGGCCCCAACAGCGTCATACAGCTCGCCGAGCACCTGATCGACGCCGCGCACCAGCGCGATCGCTCGCCTCTCGGCGTCGGCGAACCCGCAGCCGGCCGCCCGGAACACCCGAGAATAGACACCGCCGGGCTCCCGACCGGTCGCCAGGCCCGCGGACGGGTCGAGCGCTTCCGGAGGGGCGTACGTCACGAACAGCCGGTACAGCTCGCCCACCGCCCAATCGGCCGGGGTCACCAGCCGCAGCGCCGGCCGCCCGGGCGGGTGCACCGTCACCGGGTGGCCCGGGGCCACATCTGCGGCGGCCGTCGCCAGGTCATCCCACTCGGCGTGCGCGCTGGTCATGGCGTTACGGTACCGCCACTTGGTGAGAAGTAACCAACCGTCGGGGGGTGGATTTCCCGGCCACCTCACAACGTTCGTCAGCCTGCCTCCGCCTGCCCGCCCCGGGACCGCGGCGACGACGGTCTGCCTTCCCGCCACAGGTCGGCCCACGGATCCGGTGCCGCGCGCGGGGCTTCCGCCTGGGTTACCTCGCCCGCACGCGGCGCTGGCGCAGAACGTGGCCGCTGCGCCAGCAGCTCCTCAAGCGCCGCGCCGTACTCTTCCCCCGCGTCGTCGGTCAGCGACTGCGGCGGCATCGGTACCCGAACGCGGCGCGGCGCCACCGCGGAACCACGTCCCCGCGCGGTCACGTCCACCTCCAGGCGGCGTAGCCGGCCCTGACCCTGTCCAAGCCCCTCCCAGCGATGGCCGGTTACCTCCAGCACCAGGTCCGCACCGGGCCACCGCAGCGGCGGCCGCGTGCCGTCCGCGTCCAGCCGCGAGGTCGGCATCAGCACGCATCCGCGCTGCCGAGCGCGCGCCGCGAGCCGGCTGGCGACCCCGGCCGGCACATCCTCCGCCGGTGCGACTACCACGAGATCCACCCCATCCATCAAGATCGCCACAATGTGGTCCCACTGCGGCCCAGGATCCGGCACCAGCGCCAGGCGGCTCAGATCCACGGCGTACTCGGGCGCCGCGACCGCGCCGAACCATGGACAGCCGACCACGGCGACAAACCCGCCGGCACGCTGCGCGCCCCCGATCAGCGTCATCAGAACCGCCCCCGAGCCCGCCGTGGCGATCGTTGCGCCCCGCCGCAGCCCGCCCCACGGCAACAGCGGCGCCAACTCGGCCACCACCGGCAACGCGTTGGTCGCGTCAGGCGTCCGGTAGGCGCTGCTGGACGCGCGGTCCACCAACCGCGACAGATCCTCGGTGACCGTCCGGCGCACGCCGGCGTCGTTGACCGCCGCCAGCACCCTGGCCACATCACCGGGGCCGTCGACGCGCCCCTGTCCCCGCCACCGCCCGGGCTCCGGCTTCCCATCGGGGCCAACGGCGCGGGCCGGAATCGTCACGCACCTCTCCCCCTCCACAGCCCCACGCGATGCCGGCGGGGGAAGCGCGCCGGCACCGACCAGACCCCACATGCGAACGTCTGTTCTAAGACACCTGGTCAGGATAGGTCCGACATACAGACCCGTGCAACGTGCCGACCGCGATCCGCCGTCCAGGGATCGCCAGAAGCGCCCACCATGTGCTGTCGTGCGGCTCGACATCCATCGGCGCGGGCCGCTCGCCCCGATATGTCTGCTTGGCCCCGAGTGCACCCTCAACCCGCTCCGTAGCTGTACGAAACTCCGCCGCCAGCGAACTCGCCGAAGCCGCCCGCCTGGCGCACCACGCTTCCGACGAACCCGGAACGCCGGACCCGGCCCGGCCAACGGTCGAGCCCTCCGGCTCCCACCGCGGCCGCCACCCGGCCCCTCTTCCCGAGAGGGCACCCAGCCCTCCGACCCGCCGTTCTGGCGTCCCAGCGACGGCCATTCTGCACCCGCCGGAGCCACCCGCAACCCCCGGAAAAAGCGCCCGGGGGTTGCGGGCGGCGCCACCGGCCGGTGCCGAAGACCTTTTCGCCGGGACGCCCGGACAACGGCCGCAATCCCAATGGCGCCCACCGCGCCCACGGACCGCCGCCACCCCGGCGTCACCCACTACCAACCTCAAGGAGGTCACCGATGCCCCAGCACCCACGCACCCTGGCCGACACCGACGCGCTCAACCGCATCTGCGCCGCCATCAACAACACCGGCCTATCCGGCGCGGACGCCTACATGGAGATCGCCAACCTCATCGCCGACACCGGCCGCCCGGTCGTGGACGACGCGATCCACATCACCGCTCGCGTCCGCCACGACGACTACGGCCTGCCCATCGCCAACGTCGACACCGACCAGGCAGGCATCACCGTCACCGTCTACCAGAACATCCGCCCACACGGCATCGCCGTAGAGATCACCACCGAGGATGGCACCGACCCCTCAGACCTCTCGGTCGAGATCAACGGAACCAGCATCTACAACGTGACCAGCGAAAACACTTGCCTCAACGGTAGTAAGTAGGGTACAATTAAATGCGAAGGGGTGAGGGACGGCAACCCGAGCCCCGAGCACTCAGGAACCCCCAGACGAAGGGAACAGCCAACAGTGGCAACCGCAACCCGCGCCCACCGGCGCACGAAGCGCACCGCCCGCGTCGAGGCCGCCGAGCAGGTCCCGGCCGAGACCGACGACACCGCGTCGGTCAACCAGTCCGTCGAGCCCGCCGACCAGATCGACACCGACGAGGCCGCGCCGGTCGAGGCCGACGCCACCGAGCAGGCCGACGCCACCGAGCAGGCCGACGCCACCGAGCAGGCCGACGCCACCGAGCAGGCCGACGCCACCGAGCAGGCCGACGCCACCGAGCAGGCCGACGCCACCGAGCAGGCCGACGCCACCGAGCAGGACGCCCCGGTCGGCGAGTCCGACATGCTGTCCGTCGACGACCTGCTCGCACACCCCGACAACGTGCGGGACGAGGCCAAGCCGAACCCCGGCCTGGTCGCCAACCTCAAGACCGACGGCGTTGCCGGACTGCTGTACCCGATCATCGTCACGGACCACCCGGAAGGCACCGGGTACCTCATCATCGACGGTCATGAGCGGGTGCTGTCCTTCCAGGAGGCCGCAAAGACCCGCGCCGACCTGAGCCACATCCCGGCGATGATTCGTCCGGACCTGGCCGACCGCGCCGCCCAGATCGTGACCATGCTGCGCACCGGTGTGCACCGCCGCCAACTCAGCAGCGTCGAGGAAGCACGCGGCATCCAGCAACTGGCGCTCGCCGGACTCACCGAGTACCAGATCGCCAAGCGGACCGGCTACAAGCGGCCACAGGTCAAAGACGCCCTCGCCGTCGCCGGTATCGACACCGACACCGCCACCAAGGTCAAGACCTACGGACTCGACCTGCACCAGGCCGCCGTGGTCGCCGACTTCGCCGACGACAACGACGCCGTGGCCCGCCTACTCAAGTCCGCCGAGAACGGCCCCATCGCCTTCGACAAGGCCGCTACCCAGGAGCGCGACGAGCGCAAGGAGGCTCAGCAGCGGCAGGCCCGCATCCAGGAGCTGACCGACGCCGGGATCACCGTCCTGACCGGCGACGACCTCTACGGCCACCACCCGGAGCGCAAGCGGATCAGTGAACTCATGCACGACCGGCAACCGGTCACCCCGGAAAACCACGCCGAGTGCCCCGGCCACGCCGTCGCCATCGAGCGCATCTTCAACGGCTTCCGCGAGTCGGTGTACTGCACCAACTGGCGCAAGCACAAGCACACCGACCGCTACGGCGGCAGCCGGAGCGTCACCGGCCCGATGAGCGACCAGCAGAAGGCCGAGCGCCGCACGGTGATCGCCAACAACAAGGCGATGAAGGCCGCCAACGAGGTACGCCGCAAATGGCTCACCACCCTGTTCGCCCGCAAGAGCATCAAGGGCGCGGCCCGCTACGTCGCCGAGACGATGGTGTCCCGGCCTCACTTCATCGGCCGGTGGGTACAGAAGGACGCGCCGCTGCTCGACGACTTCCTCGGCACCAAGACCAACCGTCACGACCTGGCCATCGTGCCCGCGTCGGCCAACGACGCAAGGTGCATCGTCTACGCCCTCGCCGCCGTCGCCGCCGCCCACGAGAACGAGATCACGCACGAGACGTGGCGGCACAACAACAGCGGCACCGCCCGATGGCTCGCGTTCCTGGCCACGGTCGGCTACGACCTCGATCCGGTCGAGCAGATGGTCATCGACAACGCCACCAAGGATCGCGCCGCCACCGAGGAGGACGAGGACACCGAGGACCTCACCGACACCCAGACGGCCGCAGCGGACCCGATCGCCGGCGTCAGCGCCGAGCAGGACCCCGGCGACCAACCCGCCGACCCGCATACCGACCAGGAGCACCAGCACGCCCCGAACGCCGATGCGCCGTCGCACACGGTCGAGACGGAACCCGAGCCGGACGACCACGAGCCGCACGACCAGGACCCGGCCGACGCCCACCGCGACCCCAAGCCGGTCACCACCGAGGCACCCGAACCGGCCGACCCGATCAACCGCGACGACCTGGTCGAGCTGGTGCCCGAGGACGCCAGCGCCCTCGCCAACGAGTACGCGCCCGCGTAACAGTCCTTCCCCAGACGGGTGGCCCGGCACCGGCCGGTGCCGGGCCACCCGCACGCTCACGTCCAAGCCAGGACAGCCGCCCGAGAGCCGGGCGACACAAACCGGAGCCGCCCTGACGGGCGGCGCTGCGCTTCCCGCCGCCGCGGCTGACGCCGCCGCGGCGGCCATTTCACCACCCAGCCGGCAGCCCATTGTGGGGCGCCCGGCCCGCCAGTCAAGCCCGCCCCCGGGGTCGAAAAGAATCTTGGCAAAGAGCGGCCAAGATTCTTTTCGCCCTGATCCGGGGGCGGGCTTGACTTCTGGGCCTCCACGGCGCCCCGCAATGCGCTTTTTGCCGGCCGGCCGGGGAAATGGGTGGAACCCCGCCCGGCCAGCCGTACGCGGCCAGGTCCGACCGGCCGTCACGTCCGCGTGCCCACGAACCGCGCCACGGTACGTGTGGTCCAGCCTCCCGCGCGCCTCACCGAGCGCCGTTTTCCCAGCTAAACACCGGTTCCGGAGTTGCCACCAAGCAGGCTAGTAGGGTACAATTAAAGCAGAGCGGGACGGGACGGCAAACCCGAAACGCTCCACAGGAACCCCTCGCCAGAAAGGCCATACCGTGACCGAGCCAGCGACCATCGCGCCGCCGCAGGCCACCGCCTCCCATGAACTGCACGTCTTCCACTACCCGACCCACAGCATCGTTGTCTCGATCATCGTCGACGCGATCGTCCGATGCGCCCCCGAAATCGCCGCCCACGTGCTCACCCACGAACACACCATCGACGGCCGCGACCTTCGCCGTGAGACCTCCTTCTTCCACCGCCGAAGCGCCGCCGAGGAGTTCGTCAGCCGCTGGGAATGCGACTACCGCGAGTACCCGACGCTCGGCAGCCTGACCGTGATCCGCCACGAAACCGCGCCCGCCGGCCGGCCCTACGCCGTCAAGGTCAGCGCACCCAACGGCGACGACGGCAACCCCAAACGCGGATGGCTCATCTATACCCCCGCCGGCCGCTATCTCGGCTTCGTGAACGAGGGATACGCAGGCCAGCAGGCCCTGGCCGCCGTGGGCGACGTCATCGAGCTGTGCACAGTGCCGACTACAGGCCAGCACTACCGCACCTGCGCAGGCGAGCCTTACCCGCATTCCTGAACGCGCCCGCCACCGGCGGAGAATGGAGCCCCGATGAGCCTCATCAACGCCTACGCACTGCGCACCGCCAGCGCGGCGACCGGATGGCAGCGCCTGCCCCACGACGCCGGAGTGACGCGCACGGCTGGCCCGATGCGCCTGAGCGTGTACGCCGAGCAGCACGGCTACTCGGTCGACGTGCGCGACACCCGCTCCCCGCTTCTGGCCGGCAACGCGGTGGAGGCATGGCACAACGACCCCGCCGAGGCCCTGGCCCTCGCCCAGCGCGCGGCCGCGTGGTTCACCGACTGAATCACCTGCTCACGCGGGGTGTGTCGGCACAGCCAGCGTTGACACACCCCGGATTAGTAGGGTACAATTAAAAGCAGAGCGGGACGGGACGGCAAACCCGAAGCGCTCGACAGGAACCCTCCACCGAAAGGACAACCGGCATGCAGCGTGAGCACCCCGAACCCCGGTACCCGCTCGCCATCGACATCAGCGCGGAACCCCAGCCCGGCGATCTCGCGCCGGCCACCTTCACCCGCGCGGTCGGACAGCGACTCGGCCAGATGCTCGGCGCCAAGCCCGACATGATGACCCTCCTGCTGACCGCGCCGACCGCGCCGGTCACCGCCCGGCGCACCAAGCACCGCATCGCGGTCGCTGGCGTCGTCGTGGTGATCAAGGGCAGCCCCGATCCGTTCCTGCTCACCACGCCGATCTACGAGGTCGAGGTCGACGGGCGGCCCGCGCCGTATGAGTTCACCTGGGATCGCCCGATCGTCGATCTGCTGGCCGAGGCCGCCCACCGCGTGATCAGCGAGCAAGAAGCCGCGCCCAGCACCGGCGCCTGATCCCTGCCCCTAAGTCCCTCGTCGGTGGCCGTGACTCGACTCCGGCCACCGGCGAGGCGGGCGACCACTTCGAAAGGTGACCTTCGATGAGTGCCCCCCTACGGCTGAGCATGCAGTTCTGCAAAGGCGGCTACGACATCACTAACCAGGTGTACGCGGAGATGGACGCCGACGAGGCCCGCGCCTGGGACGGCGATTTCTGCGTAGTGGCCCTCACGCGCGACGACGAGGACCCAACCACGTGGCGCATCGACCGCAGCGACGGATTCCTGCCCGACGACGCGCACGAGGAGCGCTTCACGCGCCCGGCGGCCGCCGTCGCATACCTCGCCGAGCGGGTCCCGTTCGCCTACGAGTTCGCCGACTGACGGGGGCACGCGGCACACCCGCGCGCCCCTCAGGCCCCCGACGAGACACACCCCCAACCGTGATCACCGGGGGTGCCCGCCGAGGCGGGCACCCCCGGGCACCCCAACACGCCCAAGTGGAGATCTGGAACAGTGACCATCACCGATCCCGGCGCCCACGCGTGCCGTATCTGCCGCGCGGTGCTCAACCTTGCCAGCGTCGACGGCCACCGCCGCTTCATCCATCCCCGGCCACCGGCGGACGGCCACACGCCCGACCCCGTACCACTGGAGGAGATGCCCGACGCGGCTTTCGTCTGCGACTTTTGCTCCTCCTCCAACCCGGTTTGGAGCTACGAGTTCGAGCCGCCGGCCATCATCGTGGTTGACCCACGCGACGAAGAGCCGATGCTGCAACGGGAGTTGGGCCGGCATTGGAGCACCTGCACCCCGTGCGCGCGCCTGATCGAGGCCCGCGACGCAGCCGGCCTCACCCGCCGCGCGTTGCGCCGAGTCGGCGACTTGTACTCCTCCCCCGTGGTCGAGCAAGCCGCGCCCTACTGGGCAGAACTCCACCGCCTGCTCATCGCGTCCGGCCCGCGCCACCGTCGCCCCCTCCGGCCGTCGCCAACGCCGCCGGCCACCGGGCAGACCGGCCCGGCGCACCGCCTGCGCCCCACCCACTTCCCCAAGATCCGCGACGGCCTCGCCCGGTACTGGCGCCAGCACTCCACAGACGATGTCGTGGCCGCCATGCGGCGCGGCACAGCCATCATCCCCGCGCACCTGGTGCCCGGCGCGCCCGACGATCGCGCCGCCGTCGCGATCGCGTGGCCCTACACGGCGCCGGTCGCCGACTACGCCAGCCTGATGGGCGCCCACACCGAACACGCCGCCCTCTACTGGATCGACTCCGACTTCAGCGCTCTAGCCCGGCACGCCGCCGCGACGCTGCCGGAGGTCCAAGTCAGCGAACACGAGGTGCCAGCCACTGAAGGACTGCTCATCTGGAGTGAGGCCGTCTGCACCGTGCGCCTGCCCGGCGTCCCCCACGACGTACCGATCGTCGCCGTCCAATGGGGACGCATCCCCGGCGGAACGTGGGTCACCTTCCACACCACGCCGGAGGCGATGCGCGCCACCGAGCCCAGCGGTCCCGAGCTGCAGCAGATCCGCGAGCGGATCGGTTGGCTCGCTCCCGTCATGACCGGCAACGCATTCCGCTGGGACATCCCGCACGTGGCCGACGACGACACCGCGCAGACCCTCTCGGCGACGCTGATCGCGACCTGGCTCCTCATCGCCCAGCCCTACGCCGAACAGAGCCACATCGAGCCCGACAAGGCCATACGCAAGGCGTACGCCCGCAAGAGCCGCCCCATGCCACCGGTACGGCTGGTACGGCTACGCCCCAGGAAACCGCAGCGCGCCAAGCCCAACGCCGAAAAGACCCGCGACTACAGCCAGCACCGCTGGTATGTCCCCGGATTCTGGCGTGAGCGACAGCCGCACGGCCCCGGCCGGAAGCTCCGCAAGCGCGTCTACGTCCAAGGCCACTGGAAAGGCCCCGAAGACGCCCCGCTCCTCATGACCCCCAAGGTCAACATCCTCGGCAGCGCCCGACCGCCCAAGAGGCCAGCCGACTAGGCCGGTCACTCCGCGCGCCCGAGCCCAGCGCCGGGCGCGCGGAGCGCCGCAGCCTGCCCGTCGACCCTGCCCCCGGCACTTCCCCGGCCGGGCGCGGGAACCGGCGGCGCCCGCTCCGCGCGGGCGGGTGACCGGATCCGGCGCGCATCGAGCGCGCCGGATCCGGAACGAGGGGCGCTCACGCGCCACCCCCTCGTGCTCCCCCGGCTACCCGTGCCGGCCGCCGCTCCCCAGTCACCCCTTCCACCAGCAAGGAGCAGCACCGTGCCAGCGCTCACCCTCGAGGTGCCGGGCTACAGCAGCATGAACGGCACGTACGACCACGACTTCGCCACCGCCGAAACCCGCTACCAACTCACCGCCGCCCGCTTCGACGGCGTCATCGTCGTCGCCCCGCACATCGAAACCGCGTACTACGAGTACACCGACAACATCGAGCCCTTCACACTCGACAGCGGCCGCCTCGCCATCAGGTATGGCGACCGCGACCCGTCCGTCAAACCGCACCGCTTCGCCGACTGGGACCGACTCACGAGGCGCAACCGGCCCACCGTCAACGGCGTACAACTGCTCGGCGGCACCATCGTCACGATCGCCAAGGCCTACCTCGGCGTCGACCGACCGATCCGCGCCCACAAGCTCGGCATCGGCGTCCACCGGGACCTCGACGGCCGCGCCGTGCCGGCACCGGACGCGACCGCGACACGGGTCGCCTCCGTCCTGGCGGCCCTGGCACGTCACTGGGCCGGCTTGCCCCCGACCGACCTCGCCGAACTGCGCACCGCAGCCGGCCGCCAGGTGGCGGCCGGGTACTGGGCCGACGCAGGCCGAGCCTTGGCGAAGACTCGCGAGCAGATAGCCGCCCTGCGCGAGCGGGAGCAACTGCTCATTCGCGAACGCGCCACCCTCTCAGCCCTGGTGCCGCCAGAGCACGACGAGCGAACCCCCCTGCCCCCAAGCAGGCCCTGACCGTCGCTCAACGCGGGGGCGCCCGGACCTGGTTGAGCTGGTGCCCGAGGACGCCAGCGCCCTCGCCAACGAGTACGCGCCCGCGTAACAGTCCTTCCCCAGACGGGTGGCCCGGCACCGGCCGGTGCCGGGCCACCCGCACGCTCACGTCCAAGCCAGGACAGCCGCCCGAGAGCCGGGCGACACAAACCGGAGCCGCCCTGACGGGCGGCGCTGCGCTTCCCGCCGCCGCGGCTGACGCCGCCGCGGCGGCCATTTCACCACCCAGCCGGCAGCCCATTGTGGGGCGCCCGGCCCGCCAGTCAAGCCCGCCCCCGGGGTCGAAAAGAATCTTGGCAAAGAGCGGCCAAGATTCTTTTCGCCCTGATCCGGGGGCGGGCTTGACTTCTGGGCCTCCACGGCGCCCCGCAATGCGCTTTTTGCCGGCCGGCCGGGGAAATGGGTGGAACCCCGCCCGGCCAGCCGTACGCGGCCAGGTCCGACCGGCCGTCACGTCCGCGTGCCCACGAACCGCGCCACGGTACGTGTGGTCCAGCCTCCCGCGCGCCTCACCGAGCGCCGTTTTCCCAGCTAAACACCGGTTCCGGAGTTGCCACCAAGCAGGCTAGTAGGGTACAATTAAAGCAGAGCGGGACGGGACGGCAAACCCGAAACGCTCCACAGGAACCCCAAACCCGAGGAGGGACAATGTCCAGCATCCGCATCGACGTGGAAGGCAACATCGCCACCGCCCCCGAACTGCGCATCACCCCCACCGGCAAGAGCGTGTGCAGCTTCCGCCTGCTGAGCACCGCGCGCATCCCGGACGGCAACGGAGGCTGGCGCGACGGCGACACCACCGCCTTTGAGGTCACCATCTGGGGCAAGCCAGCCGAGAACGCCGCCACCCGGCTACGCAAGGGGCACCGCGTGCAGGTCACCGCCTCCCGCATCACCGCCGAGGCATGGACCGACCGCGACGAGGCCATGCGGACCACAATGAAGCTCACCGCCGACCGCGTGGCCCTGGTGATGAACCTCGACCAGCAAACCGAGCGCACCGGGGCCGACCGCGCCACCGACCGCGAACCCGTCGCCGCCTGACGACCCCAGCGGACCGAAGGGCCGACCCCCACGCGGGGGTCGGCCCTTTCGCATTTCCCTTACGACACAACAGATGCCGGGTTGACAACCGGACCTAGTAGGGTACAATTAAAGTAGAGCGGGACGGGACGGCAAACCCGCAGCGCTCGACAGGAACCCCAACGGCCAGGAGGACCGAAACCGTGACCCAGCAAGCAACCGGTGCAACCGCCACGCTGAGCGCACCGCCCGCCCCCACCGACGAGCTGCACCTGTTCCACTACCCCTCGCACAGCGTCGTCGTGCGGATCATCGTCGTGCACGACCCGAAGTGGCGCTCGGTGTGCCAGCGGCACGAGCACACCCCGGACGGCGCACACCTCATCCGCTCAACCCGCCTGTTCGCCAGCTACGAGGAGGCCGAAACGTTCGTGGGCAAGGCCGCATCTGTCGGCCAGGTCCCGAGGACGAACGTCACGGTGTCCACCGTGCGCCACCGCGTCGAGCCGATCGGCCCACGCCTCGCCGTGAAGATCGACGCGGACAACGACCGGGACGGCAACCCCCGGCGCGGTTGGATGATCTACACCGCCGGTGGTCAATACCTCGGATTCGTCAACGAGGGGTACAACGGATCCGCCGCCCTCACCGTGGCCGGAGACGTGACCGAGCTCGGCACGATCGACGTGATGCCCCGCGTGTACCGCGACCGCGAGCGCGAGCCCTACCCGCAGCCGCTCTGACCAGCCCGAATGGGTGCGTCAACCGCTCACCGATGTTGACGCACCCGAGATTAGTAGGGTACAATTAAAGTAGAGCGAGACGGGACGGCAAACCCGAAGCGCTCGACAGGAACCCCCCGCGAGGAAAGGCGAATCCCGTCATGGGCAACCAGCAGCCGGCCGAGACGACCCACCACCGCCCGGCCACCTTCCCTGTCCCGGCCGAGCCGGTCAGCGGCGAGCACCCGATGTTGACCTTCACCCGCGACATCGCCCGCCGCATCCGCGCCACGGTCGGCGCGGCCGCCATCGACTACATGAGCTACCAGCAGTTCCCCCCGAGCGCTCCCGCCGAGCTGCACGGCTGGAAGCGGCACCAGATCGGCATCGCCGGGCACACCGTGGTCATCCTCGGCGTCCCTGACGCGTACCTGCAAGGCGTGACTGACTACACCGTCGAGGTCAGCGGGGAGCCCGCGCCGTACCGGTTCCTCTTCAGCCGGCCGCTGGCCGAGTTGCTGGCCGACGCGGCGAGCGCCGTCATCACCGCGCGCCGCACCGCGTAGCCCCGCCCGGATCCCTCGCCGGCGGTCGTGACCCACTCCGGCCGCCGGCGAGGCCACCAACCCGCGCCCAGCCACGAAGGGAGCCGACCCATGGAGCCCGTGCCCGTGCACTGGCAGTTCTGCCGCAACGGCACCGACATCACCAGCCAGCCGCTCTACGCCGAGGACGACGCCGACGAGGCCCGCGCATGGGCGCCCGAGGGGTTCTGCGTCGTGGTCCTCACTCGTGACGACAGCGGCGCGTGGCGCATCGACACCAGCGACGGCCGCCTGCCCGACGACGCCCACGAGCAGGAGTTCACCCGCCCCGCGCACGTCCTGGACTACCTCACCCAGTGGCACGGCGTGCCCTACGACGTGACCACCGCCGACCTGTGACCACCCACCCGACGCGAGGAGACACAGCGATGACCATCACCGCCCCCGCCACCACCCAGCCAATCGAGATCCCCGCCATCTACCGGCGCATGGAGGTGCACGCCGTACCGGCCGAGCCCGTACCAGCCGAGTGCGGAGCCACCACGCACGCCCGGGAGTTGGCCGCCGCCCTGTGCACCACCCTGCGCGGGCAAACCTGGCAGGCCGTCACCCGTAGCCCCTACATGCCGCACCCGATGGTCGAGCTTCGCTCGGACATCATGGTCATGATCGACGGGCGGCACCTCGTGGTCGTGGCGCACCGCCGCCCGGCCGGAACCGACCGCGACCTGTGGTCGATCCGTGTCAACGGCCGGTCGATCCCGCACCGGGTCTTCCCGCGTGAGATCCCGCACGCAATCGAGCCCATCACCCGCAGCGTGTGGCGCCACCACCACGGCATGTCCGTCGACGGGTGCGACAGCATCGGCTGCCCCGGCGCCGCCATCTTCGCCACCTGGGGCAACCGGTCGATGTGCCGACGCTGCGCCCAGCGCTACGCCGACACCGGCCAGTGAGCCTACCCCCGATCATCCACATTAGACACTAAAGGAGTGCCCCGATGGCCTGGATCGACATCATCGACGACAACAGCCGCGCCAAGATCGACGCGAAGCTGACCGAACGTGGCGCCGAGCACCTGCGCTACGCCAACGGTGACCGCGAGTTCGCCGCCTTCCTGCTCGTGGCCGACGCCTTGGCGTACAAGCACTTTGGCTTGTCGATCTTCGATCTGCCCGACTACTGCTGGCGCGACGCCTACGACGACGAGATGACCCCGGCGCAGGCCCTGCACGTGGCCCTCGAAGCCGGAATCTGAACCGGTCCCGGTTGCAGAATGCGAACTTAGTAGGGTACAATTAAATGGTCGGGGTGAGGGACGGCAAACCCGAGCCCCGACCAGGAATCCACCGACGAAGGGATCGCCAAGGCATGAGCAGCATCGAGCGCGTCCGCGTCCTGCAGGGGCACACCAGCGAGGACACCGCCTACCTCGTGGACGACTACCCGTACAGCCGCTCCCGGCAACTGCGCTGCAAGATCCGCTACTGGATCGAGACCGCCGCCAAGGGCGCCAAGAAGGGCCAGCAGCGGTTCGTCAGCCAGACCACCGACGCCCGGCGCGGCAACGTCTCGTGGAACAAGCCGCACGGCAGCACGTACGCCCTGATGGCCGTGATGTTCCTGGACGACGAGGACCACGTGCAGTGGACCGGCGTCAGCGAGTACGGCCTCACGCCGGAGAACGACGCGTGGTGGCGCTACCGGGGCATCGTCGAGCAGTTCACCGACGAGCAGCGCGCTACATACCAGGCCCTCATGCGGCTGTCCCGCCGCTACGCCCGGCAGTGGGACGGGTGGGACGCCAAGGTGAACGCCATCGCCGCACACCTGAAGACGACCGGCCAGGAACCGGCCACGGTCAACAGCGTGTGGGACAGCCCCACCGGGCGGATCTACCTACCCAGCGAGCACATGGCGGTGTGCCTCGCCGCCGCCCGCGAGCGGCTGACCGCCGCCTGACCCGGACCCCGGCACCCGCCCCGGCACTTCCCCGGCCGGGGCGGGACCGGCCCTCACCGCCCGCCGGGGTAACGGAGCCGGCTGCGCATCGAGCGCGCCGACTCCGGCCGAGGGGCGCTCCGCGCCGCCCCCTCGCGCTCCCCCGGCGCGCGTCGCACGGTCCGTAACCACCCTCACCCCAGGAGTGCACCCATGCCCGAACCGATCCGGCTCGGCACGCTCACCGCGGCACAGCGCGCCGAGCTCAAGCCCGATGACCGAATCGTCATCGCGGACAACACCACGCACCGGCTCGGGACTGTCCTGATCGAACGGGACGACGCCAGCGGCGAGTACATCAAGGCCGTGGCGTTCTCACTCACCGCGGACCGGTGGCTCAACCTGCTCACCGGCTACCCGGCACACGACCCGCGCGCCGATGCCGAGTTGGAGCGTGTTGCCCGCTACTACGACGCGCGGGAACTCGCCGTCGACCTGGACGCCGCGCGCCGGCTGGCCGAGCACCTGCGCCGTACCGAGCCGCACAGGTACGCGGCCACCGTCGCCCTGCTCACCGACCCGCAGGTCTGGGCCGACGAGGATGGCCTCTGCGTATGCCCGCTCGCGCGCCATTGGAGGCACGCGCCCGGCCGCCGGGCCGGCTGCCAGGCCGGCCAGTACGAGCCGGCTCCAGAGTCGCCAACCGAGAGCTAGTAGGGTACAATTAAATGGTCGGGGTGAGGGACGGCAAACCCGAACCCCGGCCAGGAACCCGCCCACGAAGGGGATCGCGCGGCGTGAGCCGTCGAGCGCGTCCGCTTCCTGTGGGGCTCCACCCCTGGTACGCCCGACAACTACCCACAAAGGACGGACGGCATGGACGACTTCTGGAAAGCCATCGAGGCGCAGTGCGACGAGCTGCGCAAGGCAGCGACCGCTGACGAGGTGATCGCCATCCTCAACCGGTACGGCCCGCCAAGCTCGGGTGACGCGTTCTTCGCCGGCGGCGGCGGGGACCTGTCAGTCAGCGAGTGTCTTCGTGAGGCTGGCTGGAGATTCACCTGGAGCGAAGCAAGGTACTTCTGGGTCATGCGGGCCCCGGCAGACGGCTCGCTGCTGACCTACATCGAGGGCGATGTCTACAAGGGCGACGTCGCCAGGAAGTCCTAAGTGGTGACCGGCTGGGAGCTGGCGATCGACTTGCCAGCCGAGGGTTAATAGGGTACAATTAAATGGTCGTGGTAAGGGACGGCAAACCCGAACCCCGACCAGGAACCCACCGACGACAGAAGGGCACTACGCGTGACCACGACCCTCGTGCGGACCGACCCGCACACGCTGCGCCACCTGCGCCCGGACGACTACCGGTTCGTCGCCGCGTTCGACAACGAGCCCGAGCGTGACTGCGACGCCTACCTGGACGACCCGGACCGGCACAGCCTCGCCATGGACATCGCCGCGCAGATCGGCGACGCGCCGCAGATCGCCGAGCACTGGCGCGCCCGGCTGGCTGCCCAGGCGATGCCGGACGGGCACTGGAACCGCAGCGGCGGCGGCCGGTGCGACCACTGCGGCGCCCGCCCCCGTTACGTCGCGGTCCTGCGCCACCTGCCCACCGGGCAGCTGCTGCCGGTCGGGGAAACCTGCCTGGACAACCGGTTCGGCGATGACGCCGTGGAGCACCTGGACCGGCTGCGCGGGCAGGCCGCCGCCCGCCGGGAGCGCGTCAGCTGGCGGCTGCAGCGCACCGCGTGGCTGTCCGCCGACCCCCGCCACGTCGAGGCGATCATCTACCTGCACGCGCGGGTCAAGGCCGCCGACCTTCCGGTGTCCCGGTTCGCCGACAGCGTGGCCAGCTTCTGGGACCGGCCGTCAACCACCCACCTCACGCCGCGCCAGGTCGAGGCCCTGCTCGAGATGCGCGACCGCGAGGCCGCCGCGCGCCGTCGCGCCGAGCAGCCCGACAGCCAGGCCCCGGAGGGACGCGTCAGCGTCTGCGGCACCGTCGTTGCGGTCCGCAAGCACGACGGCTACAGGGGCCGGCGCGAACTCAAGCTGATCGTGCGCGACGACCGGGGCTTCGCGGTGTGGGTGACCCGCACCGCCGAGATCGGCCGCAAGCTCGGCTGGGACGCCGACGCCTACCGGGGCGCGCGGATGACGTTCACCGCCACCCTCGCCCGCTCCGCCCGCGATGCCAGCTTCGCGTTCGCCACCCGGCCCACCCAGGTCACCGCGACGGCCGCCGCCGCCTGACCGCCGCAGCCCTCGCGCAGCAGGGGGACCGGTCCCGGGCCGCATCGAGCGCCCCGGGGCCGGTGCGGGGCGCTCACGCGCCGCCCCCGCACCCCCGGCTCCGGGCGCGCGGTCACCGACCACGCCTCACCCACCGACGTCACACCAGGAGAAGACCATGCCCACGTTCATCGGACTCGTCCCCGGCTACGGCGCGAGCACCATCACCTTCGACGACGACCTCACCATCGGAGCGACCCGCTACCACCTCAGCGGCCCCCGCGTGCACGGCGTCGTCGTCGCCGTCCCGCTGCTCGACACCCCGACGCAGCAGCCCGGCACCGGCCGCCTCGCCATGGTGTTCGGCGACGGCCCACCCCCGCCGCCCGGCGCCGACCCCGACACCTTCCGACGACGCGTCGACCGACCCACCGCCAACGGGCTGCGCCTCACCGGCACCACCACCGTCGAGATCGCCCGCGCCGCCCCGGCCGTACGGGTCAGCACGCACGACCTCGGCGTCAGCGTCACCCGCGAGACCCCCGACGGCGCCCGACCCGCGCCCGCCGCCACCGCCGACCGGGTCGCCAGCGTCCTGGCCCTGCTCGCCCGGCACTTCTCGCACCGCCACCTGACCGTTCTCGCCCGGCTGCACACCGCCCGCCTCGCCGCGCTCGACCGGGCCGCGGCCACACGACCCAACTGAACCGCACGCCTAACCCTCCCCGCGAACCAACCCGGGCGGGCGCCGGACGGCAAACCGGCGCCCACCTCGGCACCAGGAACCCCTGACCGAAAGGACCCACCGTGCCCACGCGCACCCTCACCCACCCGCCGACACCCGCCACCGGCCTGCACGTCGTGCAGTACAGCGGCGGCATCGGCAGCTGGGCCGCCGCCCAACGCGTCGCCGCCGAACACGGCACCGCCAACCTGGTGCTGCTGTTCGCCGACGTGCTGACCGAAGACGAGGACCTGTACCGGTTTCTCGACGACTCCACCGCACAGCTCGGCGTCCCGCTGACCCGCGTGGCAGACGGCCGCAACCCGTGGCAGCTGTTCCACGACGTTCGCTACCTCGGCAACAGCCGCGTCGCCCCGTGCACCTACTGGCTCAAGATCGTGCCGTGTCGCCGGTGGTTGGAAGCCCACGCGGACCCGGCCACCACCACCCTCTACATCGGCCTGGACACCTCGCCCCGCGACCGCGGCCGCGCCCCCGGCATCGCCGCCGGCTGGGCACCATGGAACGTCCGGTTCCCCCTGCTCGAACGGCCGCCGCACCTGAGCAAGGACGACCTGCTCAACTGGGCCCGGCAACTCGGGCTACGCCCGCCGCGGCTCTACGGACTCGGCTTCGAGCACAACAACTGCGGATCGACATGCGTCAGGGCAGGCAAGCGGCACTGGGCCCGCGTGCTGGACGTGCTTCCCGACCGGTACGCCGCCGCCGAACGCGAAGAGAACCGGCTACGCGCCGAACTCGGCGACGTCGCCATCCTCACCGAGCAGCGCGGCGGGCAACGCCACCGCCTGCCACTGGCCGCGCTGCGCCAGCGCCTGGCCGCCGGAGGCCAGCCGTGACCGCCACACTGCCCACCTTCTACCTCGGCACCCACCAGCCGGCGTGGCTGGCCGCCTCCGACGTGCCACTGTTCGTCTCCCACCGCCGCCTCGCCGGCCGCCGCACCCTGCCGCGCGCCGCCGCACCATGGGCGCTCGACAGCGGCTTCTCCGAACTGTCCCTGTACGGCGAATGGCGCACCAGCGCCCGGCAGTACGTCGCCGCCGTACGCCGCTACCGCGACGAGATCGACCGGCTGCAATGGGCCGCACCCCGCGACCACATGTGCGAGCCCGACATCCTGGCCCGCACCGGCCGCAGCACCGCCGAGCACCAGCGGCTGACCACCGCCGACTTCATCGAACTGCGCAGCATCGCGGCGGACCTGCCGTTGATCCCGGTCCTGCAAGGGTGGTGCCGCGGCGACCACCTTCACCACGCCGAGCAGTACGAGCGTGCCGGGGTCGACCTGTCCGCGTACCCGGTCGTCGGTGTTGGGTCCGTCTGCCGCCGGCAGAACACCCTCAGCGCCTACCTGATCTTCACCGAACTGGCCCGCGAGACCGAGCTGCCGCTGCACGGGTTCGGCGTCAAAACCACCGGCCTGCTCGACTACGGCGACCGGCTGGCCTCCGCCGACTCGCTCGCCTGGAGCGTGTCCGGCCGCCACGAGCCCGGCTGCACCCCAACCCACACCACCGAAGCCAACTGCCAGCCCTACGCCCTCGCCTGGCGCTCCGAACTGCTCGCCCGCCTCCACCGGCCCACGACCAGCCACGACGACCGTACGGGGGTGGCGGCATGACCACGAACCACCTCGCGCTCATGCTGCCCGGCGCCGAACAGTGGTGCCAGCGATGGCGCCGTGGCGACCACTCCTGGCGCCCCACCAGCGAAGGCGGCTTCGACCCCGCCCGCTACACCGTGGCACCGCTGCGCACCGCACCGGTCGGCCAGTTCATCGCCCAACATCACTACAGCCGCAGCCGAGCCAGCACCGTGCTCGGGTACGTCCTAGTCGACCTCTGGCCCGACCCCGACCCCGACGCCCAATGGCTGGACCTGCAGCCGCTGCGCAGAGACTGCCTGCCCGAACCGGGCCGGGCGCACAAACGCGGGCAGATCGTCGGCGCGTTGACCCTCGGCAACCCGATGAACCGGTTCGTACTCCCCGCCACCTTCCCCGGCCTCACCCCGTACAAGCAGGCCCTTGAGCTCAACAGGCTCGTGCTGCTCGACCGCGTTTTGGCGCCGGCCGAGTCATGGTTCTGCGCCCGGTCTCTCCGGCTGGCCGGCCGGCTCGGCGTCCGTGGCGTGCTGGCCTACTGCGACCCCGTTGGGCGCCACCGCATCCAGCCCGACGGCACCGTCGAAATCCTCACCCCCGGTCACTGCGGCACCGTCTACGCCGCCATGTCAGGCCGGCAACTCAAGCGCGGCCGCGCCAGAGTCCACCTCCTGCTCCCCGACGGCACCACCCTGGTCGGCCGCAGCGCCAGCAAAATCGTCGGCGGCGAACGCGGCGCCCAGGGCGTCATCCAAAGGCTGATCAAACTCGGCGCAACCGCACCGAAACCCGGCACCGACCTGACGGCCTGGTTCAACGGCACGCTCAAAGACCTCGGCGTCGTCGAGTACGACCACCCCGGCAACTACAAATTCGCCTGGCCCACCGGCCCACGCAAACAACGCCGCCGGGTCGACATCCGAGGCGTCGTCGACGGCCCATACCCAACCCACATATTCCCATCGGTCGCCGTACCCACGGGACGGCCCCGATGAACGCCATCGACCCGAACCGGCCGGTCGTGCTCAGCCTCGGCATGGGCACCGACAGCGTCGCGCTGCTCACCCGCTGGCTACTCGACCCCGACAGCCGCGGCTTCGACCTGGACCGCCTGGTCGTGCTCACCGCGATGACCGGCGACGAGTACGCCACCACTGGCGAACTCATGACCACCCACGTTCTGCCCCTGCTGCGGCACAACAGCGTTCGATACGTGCAGCTGTCCCGCGCCGGGCAGTCCAGCGCCGCCGGGTACGCCGTCCTCGACGACAGCCGCGCCCCGACCGCCATGCACATGCGCGGCCCGTGGCGGCTATCCGATGAACTGCGCGCCAACGCCACCGTGCCCCAGGTCGCCCACGGCCAGCGACGCTGCTCGATCCGCGCCAAGGGGGAGCCCCTGGACGCGTGGATCGCCGACCACATCGGCGGCGACTACACCCACGTCATCGGGTTCGGCGCCCACGAACAAGCCCGCATCACCCGCGACACCAGCTACACCCGCAACGCGCGCCGGCCCTTCTACCCGCTGGCGCGGTGGGACTGGGACCGCACCCGGGCGCACGCGTACCTGGCCGACGTCTACGGGGTCCGGTGGCAGCGCAGCTGCTGCACCTACTGCCCATTCAGCGCGACCAATCCCGACGAACTCGCCGAGCGGTGGCGCCGCGAACCCGACGCGGCCCACGACGCACTCGACCTCGAGTACGCGGCGCTGGCGTGCAACCCACGCTCCAAGCTGTTCGGCCGCACCAGCGCGCACCAGTTCGCGGCCCGGCACGGCTTCACCGCCGCGCTGCGTCAGACCGCACAGCGGCGCGCCACCGGCGCGTGGAACCTGATCGAGATCCGGCGGGTCTACACCGCCCGCCGCGGCCAGGCCGACCGCAAGGGCACTGCCTGGCGCAGCCTGCGTCAGCTCGCCACCGGCGACCACGCCACCCTGCGCGCCGACCTCGCCCGCCGCGCGGCCGCCGCGGGCGTGCCCGTCGACGTCGACGACATCGGCGTGCACCGAGCCTGGCTGCGCCGCGCGGCATTGCCGTACCCGACCGCCGAGCATCTGCTCCTGGTCGCCCCCGCCGGCGCAATCGACAAGCAGCGCACCGGCTTCGAGCGGCTCTGGCGCTCCACCACCACCGAACAGCAACTCGCGCTATTCGGCACCGCCCCGCTCATCCCGTGAACGCCCCGGCCCACCCGCGCGGCCCACCCGCGCGGTGGCCACCCGACCGCTGTCCACCAACCCTGTGCTGACAAGGAGCGCACCATGTCCACCCCTCGATCCAGCCGCCCCGTCACGCCCCGCGGCCCGCGCCGGCCCGGCGACGCCAGCAGCCACGCGTGGCGGATCGCCGAAGCCGTCGACGTCGCCTGGAGCCGCCACCACTCCACCGGAACCGACCTGCACATCCCGGTGTCCGTCGTGGCGGCGCTCAGCCTGTGCGGCGGTCGCGCCGACCCGGACGGCCCCGACCCCGCGCAGCTGGTCGCCCGGCTCGACCCGGCCGACCTCGCCCGCCTCCTGCGCGGCATCTGGCGCGCGTTCGTCACGACCCGCCCGGACCTCGCCGTCCGCGTCATGCCGCTGATCTCCTGGCTGCACGACAACCCCAGCGACTGGCAGCTGTCCGGCGCGCACACCGCAGTCCGGGCCGCGTTGCGGGCCGGCATCCTCACCTTCGCCGCCGACATCGACCAGTGCCGCGAAACCGACCTGCTCGGCAACCTGCTGCAGATGCTGCGCAGCCACCGCAGCAAAGCCGGCCGGGGCCAGTTCTACACCCCGCAGCCGGTGGCCGAGGCGCTGGCCCTCATCAACCTCGGCGGGCTCATGGCCGAAGCCACCAAAGCGACCGAACGACCACCCGGCCAGTCGATCCTGGACCCGGCCGCCGGCACCGGCGCCCTGCTGTGCGGCGCGGCGCGCGCCCTTCGACAGCGGGGCCTCGACCCTGCCGATCACACCTGGTACGCCAACGACATCGACCCCCTCGCCGCGGCGTGCCTGGCCGTCAACGCCCACCTGTGGGGACTCGGCCCGAACGTGGTCATCGGCTGCGACGACGGCCTCGACCCGCACTGGATCGACCGCGCCGTCCAGGACCGCAACGACGGCATCATCGGCCTGCAGGTCGCCCGGCAGATCGTCGTCCTAGACATGCTGACCACCGCCCTCGAACCACCCGCAGCCTGACCCCTGCCGACGCCCGACCCGCCGCAATCCGGGCCGGGCGCCGGCCACCTCGAAGGGAACGCCGCCGTGCCGACCACGACACACCGCCGGAACTCAGATGCCAACCACACCCACGCGACCGGTACCATCGAAAACCTCTCGACCGGATCCTTTCCGCGTCGGGGGTTCCTGAAGGATGGCCGGGGCTTTGCCGGCTCGGGGCTTCACCGCCCCGGGCGCCGCTCTGCGGCCCCCGGCCATCCCCCCTATCCGGGCCAGGCCGTCAGCGGGGTACCAAACGTGGAGATCCGCACCATCAACGGACGCCGCGCGACCGACCGCGCCGGCGCCGCCGAGGTGCTCGGCGTCTCCGTACAAACGATCGCCCTGCGCGCCTCCCCGAAACAGCGGCCAACCTCCGGCTTTCCCGCCTCGATCGGCACCGAGGACCGCCGTGAGTGGTACGCCCTCGACGACCTCGACGCGCACGCCGACGCCTTGCGGGAGCAGCACCCCGACACCCCCCGCCGTGCACCGGCCTGGCTGCGCGACGGCGACCCCGACGAACTGCTTCCCGCCACCACGTTCCGGGCCGCAGCCGGCATTACCCAGGGCACGTGGAAGCGGTACGTCCAGACTTCCAAGCCCGAGTGGGACGCCGGCCGTGACGGCTACCTGCTGAAGCCCGACGACGAGGAGGACTACCGGGGCACCGGCAAGCGGTACTCCTGGAAACGCAGTCGCATGATCGCCTGGCTGGACAACCGGCCCGGCGAGCGGGCCGGTGCCGGCCGCAAAGGCGGCGACAGCCCGACCATCGACGACGCGGTGAACGCACTGCGCGGCGCCGGCGGTGACATGAGTTACACCGAGCTGGCGGCCGCCCTCGGGGTCAGCCACTCTCTGGCCCAGTTTCTGCTCAAGCAAGCCCGGGATCGGCTCGCCGCCGCCTCGAACTAGCCACGGCTCACGCAGAAGGCCACGTCCACCGGGACGTGGCCTTCCGTGTGTTCGAGTAAGAGCCGTCCCCCGCTGAACGTCTCTGACCCGTCTACGCCGCCGTCGCCTCGCGCATCTGCTCGTCGACGACCGGCTCGACCGGTCGCTGCGCCGGCACGGCAGGCACCGCCCGCACCGCATCATCCGGTGTCGACGACTGCGCCACCCGACGCGCGGGCCGCGGTGGTGCCGCATACCCCATCGCGGTCAGCATCGCCGCCGACCAGCCCTCCTGCACCGCCCGCCGGAACGCCTCGGCATACCCCGCGTCAGCGTCGGACACCCGCGACCGAGCCTGCTCGATCAACCGGTCGCCTTCACGGCGGGCTTGCTCGATCAACTCGCGCGCCCGCTCTCGGGCCGCCTGCACTCCTTCCTGCGCGGCGACACGCTCCGCCGCCGCTTGTCCCACGTCGCCGATGAACGCGACCTTGCCGCTGAGCAATTCGCGGGCGCGTTTCTCCGCGTCTCGCCGTCCCCGTGTATCTGGCATGTTCTGGACCATAGCCCGCGTCTGCCACGATGCAAGGACGTCGATCACTCGCCGGCCGGCGACGCACCCAGACCCAAGGTCACAGCCCGCCGCCGCGCGCGGAGCCTGCCCCGTCGGTACCCCGAGCCCTCACACCCGCGCCCGGCCGATCCGCGCCGCGCAGCCGGCCAACCCACGGCGACGCGCGCCCGCCGTGCCCCGAACTTCGCTGCGAGGGCGACCGCAATGTTGAGCGCCAGGTATTTGTCCGAGGGCGCGCCGGCTAAGTGTCTCGGCCTACTGCGGGATCTCTGGCCTGACTAAGCCCGCGCGGCATCTGCCCCCGCTGAACGGGGTTGGCACCCGACCGACCTACCGTGGCCCGGACGGTGGGCGGCCGAGCTCGGGCCCGGAGGGCGGCCGGAGTCGTTACGCGGTGCGGCGAATGTGTCGTACCGCTGCTGCATCATCGACGCCTGGTGATGGGTGCTGATGGGCGGGCGGATGCGCGGCCGCCGGCGGTGCGGCGGTTGTTGGCCGAGCACGCCGGTCCGCGGCGGCGGGTGGTCGACGATCACATGTTCATGCGAGGCGCCTTGAGGGACTCCACACGGCTCAGGGGATAACTACTCTTATCCGCTGAGCCACGGTAGGATCTCAGCGGATAACGTAGTCCCAGCGGCCACGAAACCCGGGCCGAAACTCAGCGGATAACAAGGAGACGGCCCGTGGCCGAGACCCCCGAGCACGCCGACACCGACCGCACCAACGACGCCCCGTCCGTAACCCTCGCCGACGTCGCAGCGGCGCTCGCCTCCGGGAAGGGCAGCGTCGGCAAGACCACCTCCACGGTGCACCTCGGCGCCCTGCCCACCAAGCCGGTGCTCATCACGGACACTGACGGCGCTCCCCGGCTCGACGACGGGGACCGCCACGCGCAGCTGCGCTCCGCGGTCGAGCGGGCCACCAGCCAGTACGACCTGATCCTCATCGATGTTCCCCCGAGACCCGACCTCCTCCCGCTGGTCGACCCCGACGACCCGCGCCGCGCGCGATGACGAGCCAGCGCCACGATCGCGTGGCCGAGGTCGACTGGGGTCACCCGCGGCCGCCGCGCCCCGGCGCGCTGCCCACCGAGGAGCAGATCGCCGCCATGACGCGCTCCGAACTGTTCGCCATCGCCGCGCCGGCGGTCGAGTACTACCAACGCGCACCACGCGCCTTGGCGCCCAAACAGCAGGCGGAGTACGAGGCATGGTGGAAGCTGTTCCGCACCTACTTCAGTCCAGAAGACGCGATCGGCGCCACGCGCCAGTACGTGGAATCCGGCCACGATTCGTACTGGACGGGGCGTCCCGCCCCGGTGGAAGGCGACCGGGCATGACGGCGCCCGCTGCCCCACGGCGGGTCCATCTCATCGACGGCCTGGTCCCATCGGGCGGGAGGGTCTACGCGGTCTGCACCTGCGGCGCCCGGACCACCCCGCGGGTCAGCGAGGACCGGGCGCTGGCCGCTCTGGTGGAGGCTCACCCGCTCACGGAACCGAAGTGCGCGCTGTGCGGCGCCGACCACGCCGGCCACGACTGGCTAGCGCTGCGCAGCAGGTACGTCCAGGTCGTCGCCGACCCGGCCACCGGGGATCAGTTCCTCGCCTGCCGTGGGATGCCCCGGTCTTGCCAGGACGGAGCCGCGCAGCGGCAGCTGCACCTCGACCGGGCCGCGGCCGAAGCCTTCGGCCTCGAGCCACGGCCCCCGGCGGTGCGAGTCGTCGGCGGCACCGCCATGGACGGCAACCGGTGACCGCGGACGTCCTCCCCCTGCACCCCCGCGCCGACACCACCGCGGCCGCCGGGCAGGCCCTGGCCGCGGTCGAGCGCTACCTCGACCGGTGCAAGCTGGCCGCCAACACGGTCAAGGCGTACCGGCGGCAGTGCACCGCCTACGTCACCTGGCTGGGCCGGCACACCGACGCTCACCCCGACGCGTTCGCCGACGTCGTCGGCGCCGAGGCCGCCGTCACCGCCTGGCGCCGGCACCTGCTGCGCGCCAAGGCCAGCCCGGCCAAGGTCAACCAGGCACTCGCCGCGGTGACCCTCATGTACGACCACGCCGCCGGGCTGCGCATCGACGTCAAGCGCGCCCAGGTGCCCCGGCCCGGGGAACCGGATGCACTCACGCGCCACCAGCAAGGGGCGGTGGAACGGGCCGCCGCGCGCCGCGGCGAACGGGACGCCGCGATCGTCGACGTGCTGCTGTACGCCGGTGCCCGCGTCGAGGAATGCGCCCGCCTCGACCTCGAAGACGTCGCCATCACCGCCCGCACCGGCAAGATCCGGCTGCACGGCAAAGGCGACGAAGTTCGGTGGGTGCCGCTGCCCGCGATCGCCCGGGAACGGATCAGCGCGTGGATACGCCTCCGCAGCAACCAGCCAGGACCACTGTGGACCGGGCAACGCGGCCCGCTGACCATCTCCGGCATCACCCAGGTCGTGCTCGCCGTCGGCGACGCCGCCGGCATCCCCGGCCTGCGACCGCACCGGCTGAGGCACACCTACGCCACCCGGCTACGCCAAGGCGGCGCCGACCCCGCCCATGTCCAGGCCCTGCTCGGCCACGCCTCCATCGAGTCCAGCGCCCGCTACTTCCGCGTCGGCCCAGCCGAACAGGCCGAGGTCGTCGAGCGGATCTTCGAATAAGGATCGCCGCCGATGGCCACCGTTCCCTTCTACGAATTCGTCGACGGGTGCCCCGACTTCGACACCGTCTACACCCGCTGCCCAACCTGCGGCGTGGTCGCCGCCTCCGGCAGCGCCACCTACCGCGTCACACCCACCGGCGATCTGGACCCCACCAACGAGATCCGGCTGATGTGCACCCCCGCCGGCCACCCCTACACAGTCACCACCGCAGCATTCCTGGCCCGAGACGCGGTGCGCACCTGCTGCCGTGAGGAGTGCCGCACCACGTTCGCCTGCCCCGCCGAGGCCGACGAAGTCGTCTGCCCCGGCTGCCGGCTCCACCAACCCGGACCGTTCCTCAACGCGGACCCCGCCCGCGCTGACTACGTCAACCGCGTCCACGCCGAATGGATGGACGACGTACGAGCCCGACTCCGCCGACTGCGCGGCCAGCCATGATCTCCGGAGGGAACACGACGAGATGCCCAACACCACCGACCGCCGCGGCTGGGAAACCGGCACCACGCCATGGGTTCGCCAGCAGCCACCCGGAACCCGATTCCTCTGCTACTTCTGCGGCGCCACCAGCGCCATCCTGTCCTTCGGCGACCACCCGGACCCCGGCCGCATCGAGGTGTACTGCGACAACACCGGGTGCGACGCGCGCACCGTCGCCGTGCTGGTCCTACAGGACGGCACCTCCGCGACCCCTGAACGTGCCGACGTACGCGCCCTGGAAGCCATCGACAACCCAGACCGCCCCAGGGCTGGAAACATCCGGGAGTTGCTGGCCATTCAGACCAGCTCCGCCGAAGTCGTTGCCCGTCGCCAGAGCCGCCCCTGACCGAACAGAACGATCGTTTGTGGACGTCGTACCGTAGACCTAATCGAAGGGACCGGCATTCCTTAGCCGGGAACCGTGGGGCGAGCACCTCCGGCTGATCCCCGCCGGACACCCCACACGCGGTGACCAGTGGGCAAGCCCGCACCGAGCGGTCAGGCGCCGACGTAGCCCCGGGGATCGGTTACCCCGGTCGCGAGGGCGGCCCGGGTGCGTGTGGCCCCTGGCGTAACCGGGGCGCGAGCCGACGGAGGAACCGTCATGGCCCGATCCACACCCATGGACCACGAGTCCGCCGACCGCATCAGCGCGGCCGCCGACCGCGATCCGGACTCACCGACCGCAGCCAGCGGCTTCGACAACCGGGCGCAGAACGCCGCGGACCGTAACGACGCGCAGGACCCGTACGACTACGACATCGAGTAGCCGGACGCCCAGAAGATGCCCGCCGCCGCGCACTGGCGGCGGGCATCTGCGCGTAGAACCCGGCCGGCCCACCGCCTTCTGTCCTGTCTCATTCGAGTTGGCCCGAGGCCGGCGCGGTGACCTGCGACGGGACAGATTGAGTGAGACGTGATCACTCCCGCGTCTCACCGAATCTGGTCCGACGGTCCGGTTCTCTCACGACCGTCTCACTGAACCTGGCCCGTGAGTCAGCAATAGGGGCTCTTGTCGATATCCGGACGAGAGTTGAGACAGGCCCAGGTCGGATGTTCGTCCGACGGTGTCAGAGCAGCGCGATGAGTTTCCGGGTGCTGATTCGTCTCAGTTGATGACTCAGAAGGAGCGGGACATGCGGATCAAGGTCAACGGTGTCGAGTTGTGTGTGGAGACCTTCGGGAACCCGGCGGATCCGCCGGTGCTACTGGTCGGCATCACCAGGTCGAGCTGGCCGGACGAGCTGTGTGCCGCGCTGGCCGGGCGGTATGTGTTGCGCTACGACCTGCGCGACGCCGGCCAGTCGACGTTCGTCGACCCGGACAACCCCACCTACGACTTGCGCGACCTGGTGACCGACGCGTCCGAGTTGTTGGTGGCGCTGGATCTGGGGCGTACGCACGTGGTCGGGATGGGCGTCGGCGGTTTCATCGCGCAACTGCTCGCGCTCGACCATCCCGACCAGGTCGTGTCGCTGACGCTGGTCTCCACCCGTCCGGTCGCGCCCGGTCCGGTCGATCCCGACTTGCCCGACCACGCGCCGCAGATGATGGGGAAGCTGTTCGGGCGTCCGGAGCCGGACTGGACCGATCGGAACAGCGTGGTCGACTACATGACCAGTTCCGCGCGGCTGATGTCCGGGTCGCGGGGATTCGACGAGCAGGACGTACGGGCGGCTGCCGGATCGGTCTTCGACCGAGCGGCACGCACGGCGAAGGCGCAGCGTGCGAGCCACCTCGGCAGCATGTTCGCGGCCATCAACTGCCGGCCGCGGTGGCGCGAGCGGCTCGGCGAGATCACCGCGCCGACCCTGGTGATCCACGGGGACGAGGATCCGTTCTTCCCACACCGGAACGGGGTCGTGCTGGCCGCCGAGATCCCGGGCGCCACGCTGCTCACACTGCCCGGCATCGGCCAGGGCGTGCCGCGCGTGACATGGCCAGCCGTCGTGGACGCCCTGCTGCGCCACACCTCCTGACCACCGCTGCGACCCAAGGGCGGCGCATGGGGCATTGGACGCCTACATCGCGGTCGTCTCACTGAGTCTGGTCTGTCCGGCGACGATCAGGCCACGTTCGGTGAGACACAGGCCGAGTTGCGTGAGACGGGACACCTTCGGTGATCTTGAAGATCCCGCGCTCCCCGGCCGCTCGGAAACCGGACGGCCCGCGTGAGGGAGCGAGTTGCGTGAGACGGGACACCTTCGGTGATCTTGAAGATCCCGCGCTCCCCGGCCGCTCGGAAACCGGACGGCCCGCGTGAGGGAGCGAGTTGCGTGAGACGGGACACCTTCGGTGATCTTGAAGATCCCGCGCTCCCCGGCCGCTCGGAAACCGGACGGCCCGCGTGAGGGAGCAAGATATACCTTTGCTAAGCAAATCCCTGGCCCTGCGGAGCCAGGGATGTCATCCTTAGCTGCGGTGAATGCGTGTCCCGACCGGGCGCGGTCGGGACTGAAGTGCACGGGAGGCCCGCCGGATGGCGCGCGAGGAGCAGGGACAGGACGAGCAGGCCGATGGGTCAGCGCCGGCCCGCAGGCTGCGCCACCGCCGTCACCACTCCCCCGGCGAGGGCCGGGCTAGCAGTCCGGGCGGCAAGACGGTCTCGTTGCGGTACGACGCGGGCGAGTACGCAGATGTGGCCGCCGCGGCGGCGCGAGCGGGGCTTCGGCCGACGAGTTTCGTGGCCGCCTCCGCGTTGGCGGTGGCGCGGGAGTCTGCGCCGCCGGTGCCGTCGCCGGTCCGGGATTTGCTGGCAGAACTGAACCAGGCTCGTACGTTGGTGGGCCGGTTCGGGGTGAATGTCAACCAGGCAGTGGCGGCGCTCAACGCGACCGGGGACGCGCCGCCGGAGCTGTTGCGCGTGTCGGAGCTGTGCGCCCGGGCGGTCGCCCGCCTGGACCAGGTGGTCGTGGCCATGCAGAGGAAGCTGCCGTGATCGGGCGGGTACTGCCGCGTGGGCAGAAGGTCGCCGGGCTGGTGCGCTACTTGTACGGCCCGGGGAAGGCAGAGGAGCACCACAATCCGCACATCGTGGCGTCGTGGTCCGGTGAGACGGCGAGCCTGGAGCCGACGGTAACCCCCCGTGGCCAGCGGGATTTCCGGCAACTCGTCGGCCTGTTGGAGGCGCCGATCAAGCAGGATGAGCAGTGGTCGCGGACGCCGGATCCGGTCTACCACGTCGCGGTCCGCGCCGCTCCGGAGGACCGGGTGCTCAGCGACGTCGAGTGGGGCGAGCTGGCGACGGAGATCATGCACAACATCGGCCTGTCCCAGCGGGATGCCGCGGAGGCCGGGGTGCGGTGGATCGCGGTGCGGCACGCCGACGACCACATCCACATCGTGGCCACCCTGGCGCGGCAGGACGGCAACCCAGTTCGCCGTAACAACGACTTCTTCCGGGTGCGCGAGACGTGCGAGCTGTTCGAGCGTCGGTACCGGTTGCGTTCGACGGCGCCGGCGGACATGACCGCAGCGCGGCGGCCGCACCGGGCGGAGCTGGAGAAGGCGCGGCGCACCGGCCGGCACGAAACCGTGCGGGACAAGTTGCGCCGGGAGGTGCGGGTGGCGGCGGCGGCCGCGATCAGCGAGAGCGACTTCTTCGCTCGGCTGGACGCGGCCGGCGTGCGGGTGAAGCTGCGGCAGAGCACCGTCAACGCCGACGAGGTGACCGGCTACGCGGTGACCCTGCCCGGCGTGCGGACCTCCGATGGGCAGCCGGTCTGGTACGGCGGTGGTCGGCTCGCCGCTGACCTGACTTTGCCCAAGCTGCGGCAGCGGTGGAGCCAGCCCGGCGATGCGGACCCGCCACGTGCGGCTGCGAAGCGGATGCGGCCTGTGGAACGCCAGCGCGTGCTGCGGGAGGCGGCGCGCGAGACGGCGCAGGCCGAGCAGGAGATGCGAAGGTTGGCTGCCGAAAACCCGGCGGCCGCCGCCGCGGCCGCGTATGCCTCAGCCGACGCGGTCACGGTCGCTGCGCGGGTCGTCGAGGGGTCACGTGGCGGACCGCTGACGCGTGCGGCGGACCGGTTTGACCACGCCGCGCGGGAGCGCTACGGGCGGGTGCCGCGCTCGCACGGGCGGGCCGAGCAGATGCGTTCGGTGGCCCGGTTGCTGGCCGCCGTGCGGCGGATCCACCCGGACGACGACACCCTGCAGGTCGCTGAGCTGATCTCGCGGATGGCGTCGCTGGCCGACACGGTTGCGATGATGCGGCGTGCCCAGCGGCGGATTGCGCAGGCCGCGGAGGCGGCCGGGGCGGCGGCGGAGCTGCGGGCGCAGGTGGGCGTCTACACGGGACGCCGGGTGAGCGCAGCAGCGACTGCTACACCAGCCCCGGCGCCGTCGCGGCGCCCTCCGTCCCGACCACCCCGGAAGGGTGGACCGTCACGATAAGGAGATGCGAGTTCGATGAGTGACGTAGTGGAGCAGCGGTTCCCTGACCCGATCGGGGAGGCCTTGCGCCGGCAACTGAACAACCTGACGGTGGCCGCGTCGTTTGCCGAGGCGGTGGCGCGGTGGCGGTATGTGCGGCTACAGGAGCGGGCGGAGCGGGACGCCCGCGCGGCGGAGCAGGCGACCCGCGCGGCCGAGCAGGCCGCCGCCGACGAGGAAGTGATCCGCCGGTTCAATCAGGCGCAGCGGCGGGCGGCCGGTGGGGTCTACGGTCGCGCGTTCGACAACGACTTTCTGCTGCGGGCGGACCTTCGGACGCTTGGGGAGACGTGGGTAGCGGCGGCCGCGTACCGCGACGATCCGCGGGCGGCCGAGGCGATGACGCGGGTCGAGATTCGGCTGCGGGTCCTGCACCCGGAGGCGATGGCCC
Source organism: Micromonospora sp. CPCC 206061 (assembly GCF_036906915.1). Lineage (NCBI taxonomy): Bacteria > Bacillati > Actinomycetota > Actinomycetes > Micromonosporales > Micromonosporaceae > Micromonospora > Micromonospora sp. CPCC 206061. The sequence goes on along the minus strand of NZ_JBAKHX010000009.1, from coordinate 56,987 downwards.
GGTACGACCAGCTGCGGGCGGATGGGATCACGCCGGGCGAGGCCATGTTCAAGGCGGTCCGGTTGATGGATCCGGGAGGTCCGGAACCTTCGGAGGGGCAAGAAGCCCGGCCGGCTGGTCACCGTGCTGGCGCGGTGGACGGCGGACCGGCCGCCGGTGGTGAGCTCGTACGGGTGGGCAGCTCGGCTGACGTGCCGCGCCCTGCAGCTACAGAGGAGATGTTGGCGCATCTGCGCAATGTGGACGTCTACCTGTCCAGCGTGGCGGCGGCGTCACCGGGCGACGAGGCCGCGGCGGCTCGGATCGCCGAGGTGCGGGCCGGGGTGCGCCGAAACATCGACCACATCGAGGGCGTGCTGCGTAGCGGAGGGCGCAGTACGTCGGTGGGTTGGGCGTACGAGCGGGCGATGGGCCGTTGGGTGCGGTTGGAGACCCAGACGCCGCCGAGCGGGCCGGGCGCCGACGTCGATCCGGCGGGCCGGTTCAACGAGGCTCAGCGGCAGGCGGCGTCCTCGGTGTTCAGCAGGGCTTTCGACGACGATTGGCTGCAACGAGCGGATGTGCGGCAGCTGGGCGAGACGTGGGCCGCGGCCGCCGCGTACCCGGGTGACCGGCGGGCTGTCGCGGCGCGAGAGCGGGTCGAGACCGCGCTGCGGGGCAGTGAGCCGGCGGCGATGACGGTGTACGACAGCCTGCGTGGTCTGGGCCATGAGCCGGGCGACGCGATGCTGCGGTCGGTGCCGCTGATGGAGCCGGGCCGGGCGCCGCTGAGTCCTGGCGAACTGCCGAACGTGGCGGCCGCGACTAGGCTCGGCGACGTGCCGGTACCGCCGGTCGCGGAACCGATGCCATCGGGGCGATCTGGCCGGCAGCACGTCGAGAACCGGTTGCGGGAGCTCGACCAGCACCTGGCCGCGATCGTCGCGAGCGGTCCTCGTGGCCGCCAGTGGCAGGAGCAGGCAGGGCAGGCACGGAATGTGATTCTGGGCGAGATCGTCGCCGGTGAAAACGGGGCTGGCAGCGACGGCTTGGCGGGCCAGGACGGCGGCGACGCGACACGCTTGCCGCGTAACGCAGCGGATCTGGCTGGTGAGGGGTTCCCGCAGACCGCCGAGACGGAGGTGGCGAACGCTCGGCAGACTCGCGCGTCCGACGCGTCGACGCAGGCGGCGTCGCCGTCGACGGCGGGCCCGACACCGCCGGCTCCTGGACCGGCTCCAGGACGGTGATGGAGTGTCGCTGAACGTTTACCGGGAAGACCCCGACCGGCCCGAGGGTGTGGTCACGTGCGACGCCGAGTACGCCGAGGACTGCCACTTCGTGGAGGAACTGGGCGTTCGGCCGGGCGCCAGCTACGCCGACTTCCATGAGCTGGTTGTGGGTGCGACGTTTGGGTGGAGTTTCGAGGCGCGGCACCAGCAGTACGCCTGCCCGCCGTGCACGGTGATCGGTCAGCAGCGCCGGACGGCGACGGCACTGGCTCGGGAAGGGTTTCCGGTGCCGTTCGGCGTGGGCCCGCGTAGCGCAGCGGCGCCGACGGGTGACCGTGCGGCAGATGGCTAGCGGTGCAGGGGCGATGCGCTGAACCGGGACGGCACGACGGCGAGCCGGTCGCTGGTGTTTCTCCGGCCCCCGGTTGGTACCGGGGGCGCTCGTGGAGGGGACCGCACCGGCTCGGTGCGCCGCAGCGGGCACGGCGTGGTCGCTTGGGTCAACGGTGTGTGTGCCGGAGGCTTGCCGCCCACCTGTTCGTTTGCTGGGACCAGTGCGGGGCGTTTGGATGGAGGGCGGTGTTGTGCCCGGCTTTCGGGACCACCATGATTCGCAGCTGTGCTTGGTCGCTGAAGTGCGGGCTTTCGCGTTTGGACACTGCGGCGGAGCTGAAACAGGGGAGCGTGTTTCCGTCGCAGACGAGCGTGTCCATTGCTCCCACGACAATGAGCACCGGAACGCGGATCGCACGGGAGTAGATGGGGTCCCGGGGTAGGTTAATGGTGGCCAGTTCTCCCGTTGTTACCGTTTGTTTGAGTCTTTCGTCGGTGGCCACGGTGCGCCTGTCCGCGTATGCGGGATTGTAGTAGTTGCGAATTCGTGTCCCTGGGCGTGTGGTCATGTAGCCCGAGGGCTGATGTCGGAAGCGCAGGATCGGGTCGTCGGCGGCTGGGTGCATGCTTGCCCGGGAGGCGGCCTGGCTAGCGGCGTTGGGCTGGTGAAGCCAGCCGGTCAGGATGATGGCATCCAGGTCGCCGTATCCGGGGCAGGCGGTGGCGGCCGTGTCCGGTGAGGGTGATCCGGCCGCGCATACCAGGATGCTGGAACCGAGTGAGTGGCCGACCCCGATTATCGTCCTGAACTTCGTGCCGCCGATCTTTCCGTTTCGCAGGTCCTGGACGATCTGGTGGACCACCCACGCGTGAACGGGCACAGTGAGTTGGTCGGCTGGAGGGCGGTCGCTTTCGCCGACGCCGAGCCGGTCGATCGTCAGCACAGTGAACCCTGCGCGCGTAGTCCTGTGTACGTAGGAGTAGCGGTCCCGGTCGACGTCGACGGGCATGTCCCAGTAATGGTGGTCGTAGGTGGCGCCGGAGACGAGTAGCTGGATTGCGTCACCGCGGACGTTTCTTGTTGGTCGGCATAGCCAGCCGACAACGTGGGAGGTCGTGGGGGCGGTTGGGGACAGCGAGACTGCGATGGGGGTGCGGACGCAGCTTGGCCTCGCTGTTTTGTCGGTCTGGGCGGCGATTGGCGCTAAAGGTGTGGCGAGGCTGGCGAGGATGATTGATATGGCCAGAATGAGGAGGCTTCGTCTCATTCCTGATCCTTTCTGGTCGGTGCCGGTCGGTAGCTGTTCGGTGGTGTGTCGCGCATTGGCGGTTTGGTGGCCCATGTCCAGGGCCGTCGTCTTCTTGCGCGACGGCCATGGCGTCCGGCTTGGCTGTCGCGAGCCCGTCACCGGTCGGGTTGGTGGGCCGTGTGGACCGGTGTCTTCGGTGCCCGTCGGGGGATCTCGAGGACTCGGAGCGCGCGCCCGGGAACGGGCGGGTGAGGGCCGGGCCGAGGCCGTGGTCGACACCAGGGCGGCTCGCTGTTTGTTGTGTTGATCTATAATTTCGCGCAACATGTGTTGCGCACAGCGAGGATACGTCAGGTGGGGGCCTGTCAACAGGTGTTTCGCGGATAGGATCGATCACGCAACGCCTGTTGCGCGCCGTGTCCGGCTGCCCGGTTGAGGCCACGCCCGCACCCGCCGGCACGACGGCGCGGGACGGGCTGCGCCCGCAGGTGCGGGTGGCGGTTCGGCCGCGACACCGAGGGACTTCTGGCGCCCGACAGTGTGTTGGCCGCCTCGCCCAACTGCGAAGAGACGGGAGGCTCAGGCGTCCGCCGACTCGGGTGCCGCGACCGTCAAGAGAGGCGTAGGAGGTTGAGTCGCAGTGGCTGACCGAGGTTCACGCTCACCGAACGCCGACCGCGCGCGAATCACCGCCGTGAACCGATCCGCACTGCTGTTCTACCGCGCACAACTGGTACCAGGTGGGCCCGCGGAGACGTACGTGCGGCACCGGCTCGGAGCGCTGCCGCGAGGCTGGTCACTTGGATACGCGCCGCGGGAAGGCCGTGGCGTGGTGGCCTACCTGGGCAGGCGCGGGTTCACCCCCGCTGATGTCGTGGCGGCTGGGCTGGCACGCCGTACCCGCGGCGGGCGGCATGTAGACCGGTTTCGCGGCCGGATCATGTTCCCGGTCCGGGACGTGGCCGGCGAACCAGTGGGGTTCCTTGCCCGCGCGTGCCCGCCGCACGCGAGTCGAGGGCCGAAGTACATCAACACCCCAGCCACCGCCGCCTACACCAAAAGCGAACTGCTGTACGGACTTGCGGAACAGCGGCGAATTCTCGCCGGCGGCGCTCGACCGGTGATCGTGGAAGGTCCCCTCGATGTGCTGGCCGTAGGGCTCGCCGACGAGGGCCGCGGCGAACTGGCCGGCGTCGCGGCGTGCGGTACCGCGTTCACCGCCGCGCACCTTGCGGCGCTGTCCGCGGCGGCCCATCTGGACGAGGGCATGGTCACCGCGCTGGACGCGGACGCTGCGGGGCGGCGGGCGACCGCCAGAGTGTGGCGGCTGCTGCGGCCGCATCGCGGATGGACGGCCGCTGCCCGCGCTGCGGCGCTGCCACCGGGCGGGGACCCCGCCGCTGTGCTGCGCGGCGGTGGTGTGCAGGCGCTGCGGCGCGCGCTGCTGGACCAGAGTCGGCCCCTGCTGGACGCCGTCGTTGACGCGGTACTGGACGATGCCGGCTACGGCGACGTCGCGTCAGTGGACCTGGAGACCAGGTTCGCGCTGCTGCGTCGTGTCGCGCCGGTGGTCGTGGCGACCGGGCTCGCCGAGGACATGGTCCGGCTGGTGGTACACCTGGCCGGCCGCCTGGACCTGATGCATTCGACGGTGACGGGTGCGGTGTGCGATGCGCTGACCTCACCGCCCGGGACGCACGAGCAGGCGACGCGGGCGGGTTATCCACAACCGAGCCGGCCGTCCACAGGCGACGCGCGGAACGTTGTGTCAGAGGCGAAGGAGCCGGTTCAGTGGCTGACATGAGTTCCTACATCAGCTTGCTCAAGGATGCGAAGCGAGACCTCGCCGGTGACTTTGCCCCGGACGGGATGCTCGCGCGTCAGGCGCTGTTGCTGGCCGAACGAACTGCGGCCGTGGCGGATAGCTGCCCGCCGGGGCAGGCCGCCGGTTGGGACATGTTCGGCGCCTACCTCGCCGACGCGGTGGCCGAGCTGGAGGCCGACCTGGACGACCCGGCGGTTCTGACGCAGGAGGTGGACCCCGCCGGGTCCGACGCCGACGAACTGCGTGAGGAGGCCGCCGGCTTGGCGCGGTGGCTGGCGGACCTGTACGCGTCGGCTGCCGCCGGCGAGGCCGGTTCGGGTTGGCGTCGGCTGGTCTGGGCGGCCGTCGCGCGACGGCTCGACGACGCCGCCGCGGAGCTGTCATGAACGTGGGTGACCGTCTTGAAGACGCGGCCGCGGGCCTGGCTCGCGCGTTGGCGCTGAGCCGCCGGCAGCCACCGATCGGGCCGCAGGAGCAGGCCGCGGTGGCGGTGGCGCGGGTTCGGCTGTACCAGGGGTTGGGGCAGCAGGCAGCCTTGCTGCGGGGCATGCTGCCTGGTCCCATCCCGCGGGTGCGAGACGTGGCCGCGTTTCGGCTTCCCGATCCACCGCAATTGAGCATGATGGCCTCGGAGCTGCGGGAGGCGACCGTGCGCGCGGCGGCGGCGATGCCGCACCGGCTGCCTGAGGTGCCGGCGAGCGGGCCGGTCGGCCGGGCGCTGACCGACGCCGCTGACGCGGTACACGCCGCGAACGAGTTGATCTCCGCGCACTTCGGCGGCGCCCGGCAGCGACCGCCCACCCTGGAAGGTGTGGCACTGTCGGCCGGGCACGGCAAAGACGACAACATCGCGTTGACCGCCCGGCTCGTGGGCGCGGTGGTCGACCTGGACGTCCGGTTGCGGCTTAGTCGCTGGCTGGAGCCGGGCGAGGACGCTGGCGTGTGGCGGCCGCTGCTGCTGGCGGTCAACGCGGACATCCGCCACACCCCGGATACGGCGCTGGGAGTTCACGCGTACCGCGTCGCTTTGGGTGGCGCCGGTGACCGGGCGCCCGTACGCGCGCTGGAACCGGTACCGCTGACGGATGATCCGGCCCGGTGGGCGAGCGTGCGGTCCGGGCGGGAAGCGATCGCCGCCATGGACGCCGCCCGGGCGTGGCTGCTGCGTCACGGGGACCGGATCACTGCCGGGCAGGTCGCCGCCGCCAGCCGAGCCGCGCTGGTGATGACCCACCACATCGGTCACGTGCTCGGACATACCACCGATGTGGACGGAGGCCAACTCGTCGAGGTCACGCTCAAGGTCGGCAAGGACTGGCGTGCGGCGACCATGGCCGCCGCCACACTGCGCAGCAATGTGCGGGCAAGAGACGACCACAGCACACTTACCGTGGCGCTGGGTGCGGTGGCTGGCTGGCTGCACGGGCAACTGCGCAGCGACGGGGGCTGGCGACCGGCTTCGGAGTGGGCCGGCAGCGAGCGGCAGCGAGCGGCGTGGCGGCGGACGGTGGGCCAGATCGCCGCCCGGTTGCCCGACGTTGCGGCGCTGATGCGTACCGGCCTGCAGCACGCACAGCGCAGCGGCAACCTGTTGCGCGTCGGTGACCTGCGTCAGACCGGCCGGATGCTGATTCAATTCCCGCAGTGGGTGCGCGCTGAGGAGACCCACCCGCAGTACGGCTACCTTCGGGGAATGCTGAGGCGGTTGGGCAAGGGGAATAACCCGCTCGCCGTGCTCGCCGGCGTCGCCAGGCCCCCGGGCTTGAAGGAGGCGGCCACAGCCGAGCGGATGGCCCGATCGGTGCCCCAGTCCCCTTGGCAGCTGGCGGCCGCAGGCTTCCCCAGCCCGACGGACGCTCGGACGGTGCGGGCCGGGCCCGGGCGTGCGGACCGGCCGGTCGAGGCCGCGCGGCTTGCCAGGTACCAGACACCCCTGAGCGAACCACCGCGCAAGGGCCGCTGAGCAGGCGCCGGCAGCCCGACGCTTACGGCGTCGGTGTCGCTCCCGGCGAAGCTCGCGATGGGCACGCAAAGAGGGTGCCCCCAAGACCCGGTCTGGGTCAGGCCTCGGGGACACCCTGGTCTAGGCGTGAGCGCCGTAGCCCTCCACCGCCCGGCCCTCAGCAGACGTCGCGCGCGACCGCGACGACGATGCAGTCCATCGGCTTGGCAACGATCAGCGTTGCCGGCGTGGGCCGCTGCTGACCCGACGCCACGGAAACAGACGTCAGGGCCGCCTCCGACCGCTGCATGTCGGTGCCGTCGGCGACCCTCAGCGGGGACGCCAACGCGGCAATCACCAGCGCCGCCCGTGCTGCCGCAACGCCCCTTTCGCGATGCGATCTCATGTCCCTCCCCTTTCTCTGCGGTGCGTGGCCGCCACCGCGGCCCGCCGCACTGCTGGCGTTTTGATGGCTTCTTTCTGATCACGGTCGGGGCATCCCGGGCGCCGGGCTGCGGGCAGTTGCCCGCAGCGCGTTCAGGTCACGCCTGGACCAGCGTCCGGAACTTGGGGCCCGCGTACCGAATGAGGATCGATGCCACCTCCTCCCGGCTCAGCCGAAGGTTTTCCAGCTCCACCAGGACGTGCCCCTTGGGGCCCGGGCCGGCGGGCGGGAACGTCGGTCGGTGCCGCATGCGGACCCCATCGGCGACCCACAGCACGAGCACGTCCCGTGACATCGGCGGGTCACCGGCCGGCGGGGTTGCCTCGATGCTGATCGCTTCGACGTCGGACCAGGGACCCTCGAAGACTTGGCCGTCCGCGCGGACGTGCAGGCCCGCCTCATCGAGGCGAATGCGGAACGGGCGCAGGCTCAGTACCAGGAACAGCAACCCGAGTAGTAGGAAGAACACCCCGGTCACCCACAAGAACACCGCCGCGAACGCCACCAGGGGTCCACCCAGCAGCAGGACGAGGCCGGTACCCACGAGGGGTGCCAGGATGCCGTAGCCGATCCCGACCAGGCTCAGCTTCTGGTCGTTCCTGTTGCGATGGAGCTCCATTTTCCTCCTTCTCTTTGGTGCGGGCCCGGGCCCAGTCGGGACCGGCGCACGTCAAACATCGAGGCCGCCCAGAACGGCGAGCGCGGCCAGCGCGAGCAGCCCCAGCAACGCCGCCGAGGCGACGGCGACCAAGCCGGCGAGCGCCACGAGCTTGCGGTGCCGGGGCGGCGGCGGGTCCGTAGAGGCGGGAGGCCACGTGCCCACCGATAGCGGCGGCGTATCGGCGCCCGTCGTGCTGGACGCGGCGGCGGCGGGTGCCGACGGTTGTTTCGGGCCCGGTGGCATGGCCCGCACGATGAGGGCGGCGAGCAGCGGCGACACGGCCACCACGGCGAGGGAGCCGTACGGGCCCAGTGGGCTGGACAACGCGCTGGCGGCGGCCGAACCGATCGCCCCGCCGACGAAGAACGCCATCGTGAGCAGGCCGATCCCGGCGCCGCGGTCAGCTGCCGCGATCGCGGCCGACACCCGGGCCGTCAACGCCACCTGCGCGGCCGCCACCGCCGCGAAAGACAGCGCCGCCCCGGCGACCAACACCAGCGCGCCGGCAGGCAGGAACGCCGCTGAACCAAGACAGACCGCGCAGGCAGCGGCGCACGCAGCCAGCAGCCGCAGGCCGTGGTCGGACTTTTCGCGGCGCCCCACCAGACGGGCCACGACCGCGCCGACCACCGCGCCGGGTAACAGCACCGCCCCCACCGCCTCGACGCCCCAGCCGTAGGTTTGGGCCAGCAGGTGAGGGACCACGTACATGGTGGCGAACAGCCCGCCATAGATGCCGGCGCCCGCTGCCGCACCCGCGCGCAGCGTCGGATTCGTGACCAACCGGCGTGGCACGAACCCGTCGGGGCGGCGTGAACGCCGCGCCAGCATCGCGGTCGCGCACACCAGCAGCAGCACGGCCACCGTCACGGCCGGCGCTGGCAGCGCGAGGGATCTGGCCTGGATCAGCACGAGCACAGCGGCCACCGCTGTGGCCAGTAACGCGGCGCCGAGGGCGTCGACCTGTCGATGCGCGCGGGGCCGGGACGCGGTCACCGGAAGGCACAACGGCACAGCCAGCATCGACAGTCCGGGTAGCGCGCAGGTCACCCGCCATGAGGTGGCCGCGGTCACCAGACCGCCAACCAGCGTGGCGCTGGCCGAGAACACCGACATGACGGTGCCCAACACCGCGAACACCTGAGCCCGCTGGGCGATCACGCCGGACACCGCGAGGCTCAACGCACCGCAGGTCATCGCACCGGACCCCGCCCCCAGCAGCAGCCGACCCATCACCAGGACCGGCAGCGTCGGCGCGGCGAGGCACAACACCGCCCCTGCGCCGAGGGCCAAGGCGCCGGCGAGCAGGGTGCGACGGGCCCCCCAAGAGTCGGAGATCCGCCCGAACAGCGCCGTGCCGATACCCAGCCCCATCCCATGCGCTGTCAACACCCACCCGCCGGCGGTAGAGGCGACGGCGAGGTCGGCGGTCAGTACGGGCAGAGCGACCCCAGCGGCACTGGCGCCCCAGATGGCCGGCCCGTACAGCAAGCCCAGCCGCACACCGATGAAAAGCGCTCCTGTGTGGCCGGGGTTCACCGCGGCAGGGCTGGCGCTCGTCATGCTGGTCACGCCGTCACCGGACCGCCGGCAGGTGCGACGCCGCGCCCGGCTGGTTGACGATGTCGGCCAGGTTGGGCGCCGAGCCAGAGTCGAAGACGCGGATACGCCGTACCTGTCGCAGGTACGGCACACCCTCGGTGTAGCCGGTACCGGGCCGGTCGCCGAGCATGCGGACCGCCAGTCGATGATGCGTTTGTCGCCAGTGCACCAACGCGGCGGCGAACCGCCGCATCGCCCGCTCGAACTGCCCACGCGAGCGAGGGTCGAGGCGGCCCTGCTCGCACGCCTGCCGGTAGACGTCGCTGATCGACGGGATACCGGTCAGGACCGCGTCGCGTAGGTCAGGCACGGACCGGTATGCCGGCGAATCGAGGCGGTCGGGGTCCGGGCGTCGGCAGAGGGCCTCGACGAGTTTGTACGAGCGGCTTTGGATGGCGCTGGCGCCCTCGGTCCAGGTACGGAACTCGCGGAACGCGTCGACCTGCATCGTGGCCAGGAGGCTGAACAGCGGGGCGGCCTCCTCCAGGCTGGCGGCGGCCGAGGTCAGCTGCCCGGCGGCGGCATGCGGGTCGCCGCCGCGCCAGGCGTCCGCGACAGCTCGCAGGTGGGTGGCCAACAGCGCGAACCGGTTCTCCCACAGCTGTAGAACCCGCAGGAACAGGTACTCGTCGTGCACGGTCGCGACAGGCAGCATGGACAGGCGTACGGCGAACCGTTCGTCGACCAGCATGCTGGCGTTGGCCACCGTCCACAGTTGGCGGGCGGCCTCGGTCAGGTCGGACGCGTTCACCGACGTCGCCATCCCCGTGCGCCGCGCCGCCGGCTTCACGGCCCGCAGGGCCAGACGCAGCCGCTTGCTGGTTGTCTTGCGGTCCGGGCGCCGCCGCGGCAGCAGATCCGTCGTTCCGGCCGCGGCGGCCACCTCGAAGCGCAGCAGGTCCGCGAGCAGGTTGACGCTTAACCGGTCGTGTGCGCGCAGTGCCGTGGCGGGTGTGCACGCCGCGTCGAGGGGCACCGGTAGGGGCAGCATCGCCAGCGCGAGATAGGTCCGGTAGTCGTAGCGGCCGTCGTGCTTGTCCAGCAGGCAGTCCAGGTAGCCGTGCAGCCGCCGGCCCGCCGGCGTGTCGGGCGATGGGCCCAACTCGCGGCGAGCCTGATCGAGCACGACGAGCAGCCGCTTGGCAACGAAGTGCTTGCCGGCCCGCTGAAACGCCTCGTGGACCGCCTCGAACGGAAACCTCGCAGGGCTCCGGTCGCGCATCCAGGTGGTCAACTCGTCCATGCGGTCGCCTTCCGGTAGGCGGTGATGGTGGCGCAGGCGGCCTCCACGTCCGCGGGGGTGTTGTAGGCGTGAAAGGCCAGCCGGACCACGTCACCTCGAGGGGCCACGATGACCCGGTGGTTGGCCAGCCAGCGGGCCATGGCTGCGGCCGCCGGCTCGACGAGGGCGACGTGCGCGCCCCGCGCCGTTCGGTTCGCCGGCACCCGGACCTTCTCCCCCTGTGCGGTGAGCATGTCGGTGGCGTAGTCGACGAGGCCGGCCACATGGGTCCGCACCGCCGCCAGGTCCAAATCGGAGATCAGCGCCACTCCCGCGCCCGCGGCGTAGACCGAGGGAACGGCCATGGTGCCGGTCTCGACGCGCCGCGCCTCGTCGGGATGGTCGAGCGTGAACGGGTCGAACGCGAACGGGTCGACGCGGCCGAGCCAACCGGTCAACGTCGGTGGGCCCAGCTCGTCGGGAGATCTGATGTAGACGCTGGCCAGGCCGGGCAGACCGACCAGATACTTGGCGAACCCGGCAACCAGGAAGTCACACTGCAAGTCATCGACGTTGACAGGCTCCACGCCGGCCGCCTGGTACGCGTCGACGAAGACCTCGCCGCCGGCCGCGTGCACCGCGGCGGCGATCTCCGCGACCGGCAACCGCACCCCGTCCCGCATGCTGATCAGCGGTATCGATACCAGGCCGGTCGCCTCCCCGAGGACGGCCAGGTAGTCCTTGGCCTCCACGTTGCCGTTGTCGTCACCGACCCAGACCACGTCGGCGCCGAGCCGCTGCGCGGACAACCAGACGTGCGCGATACCTGGAAACTCGGTCACCGGCGCGACCAGCTGCCGGCGGCGCCACCACTGCATGCCCGAGGCGACCTGGTAGGCGGCCGTCGAGGCGTTGGGCAGGAGGGCGATCTGGGTTGGGCTGGCGTTGAACAGCCGCCCGATCGCCCGCCGCACCGTCGAGATCTCCCCCTCGAAGATCTCCCACGGCGACCTCGCGTTCAGCACGGACAGCATGGCCGACAACGCCTCGTCCAACCGTGACGAGCGGGCGCCGACGGAGCAGCTGGCCAGGAACACGGTATGGGCCAGGTCGGGAAACTGGCGGCGGAACGCCGTCGCGTCGAACGCGGGGGCCGGTGCGGTCAGCATGACGGCCCACCGTTTTGTGCGGCCACTGGGTGGACGGCGGTGAGGGCGTCGCGGACCTGCCACAGCTCGGGAAAGAAGCGCTGCTCCACCAGGCGTGCCAGCACGTTCACCGGCGTCCCCTTGGTGCCGACGGCGCCGGCGCCGATCGTCCGCGACGCGATCAGGTAGTGCTGCATCCGCCACACCGCGATCCGCTCGTCCCAGCCGATGAGCGCTTCCGCGAGCCGGTACAGGGGCGCGGTCGGATCACCCCGATACAGGTCGACCAGGTCGAGACCGTGGCCGGGGAGCAGTTGCGTCCACGCGTGCGCCAGGGACCGGCTCACCCGGCGCACCCCGCGCCATCCGGGTGACTCGCCGCCGGATCCGTGCCCCAGCGCCGGGCGGATGACGGCGAAGTCTTTCGGCGCCAGCTGTCGCAGCATTTCCAGATCCGCCGTGATGAGCTGGATCGCTAGCGCGGCGCGGCCCAAAAGACGCACCGCCGGCTCGAGTTGCCCGGCGCGCAGCTGGCGTACCGCCTCCCAACCCTCGTGACAGGCCAGCCGCAGCCACAGCTCGGTCGCCTGATGAACAACCGTGAACAGCATCTCGTCGCGGTGCACCCATCGATCTGGGCCAGGTTGCAGGCTCAGCAGATTCTCGGTGCGCATGTACCGCTCGTAGTCCGAGCCGCCCGCGCCAGGCAGCACCGGAACGGAATAGTCGGCCGTCATGGTCCCCCGTCCGCCACATCCGGCGCAGCGGGCCGGCGGCCGCAGTGCGGCGCGGAACGCCGGGTGGGGGTGCCTTTGGAAGGGTTGTCATGGGCACACCCAGCCCGGCATGTGCGCGCCGTATGTTTCTCGGCTCCGGCATTCTGCGCAACGTGTGTTGTGCGATCTGAGGATACGCCCGCCGACCGTCCTGTCAACAGGTGTTTCGTGAACATGGGGTACGGCGCAACGCCTGTTGATTACCCCCGGCCGGTCCGTCGCGCGCCGTCAAACTGCCGTGCCGCTAGCCAGCCTCAACGCAGTTCAACCGGCCGACCGATCAAACGCCCGCGCGCAGACCCCGGCCCGAACTCGTTCCTGAGGCCGCCACGCTGGACGAGATCTGAATTCCTCGACGGAAGACCGACACCCCGGGGCCGCCATCATGGCGAAGCCACGCACCGGCCAGCATCACCAACCCGGCGGCGGCGAAACGCGCAGCCCGCCTCCCGCCGGGACCGAGAAGAGCTACCTCTTGTCGCGAGTCCGCCGTGTCCCACGGCGACTGGGATCTGCCTCGCCAACCGGCCGGCCCGGCTCGTTACCGCCAGCATCCAGCAACTTCCGGACCAGGCTCTGAACGAGCTCGACCGAGTCCTCTCCCAGACCTGAGTCAACCAGCACGGTTCGGAGCGCGACCTCATGAACACCCATGCTGCGCAAGTCAAGGAGCAGCTTGATATCCCGCTGAACCTGCTCCGTGACCCGATCATCGATCAGGTAGCTGGGGTCCACGCCGAAGGCCCACGCCACCGCCTTGGCATGGGACACCCGAGGATCGGTCGCACCCCGCACCCCACGGCGAAGCTCGCCAACGTACTGCGGAGTGATCGTCACATCCCACGGGTTACCCGCGTTGATCTTGTCTGCGATCTCATAGTTCAGGTACGGACGGCCCGCCTCATCCTTGGGGCCAAGCTCATCCGGCGACGGGCGGATCTTGTCGAACAACCACTCCAGTCGCTCGGCCAAGGTGCTCGCACCAGCCGGACGATCTGCTGCTGGCTCGCCCATCGACAACCCCTCACCACCCCGTCCGGCGCCGCAAACGAGTGTATTTGATCATAACTGTGCGCGATAGGCCGGTAAGTGGGGTACTGGCACCACCCGCAAAACGGCCTACAACTGTTTCGCGTCCCCCCATCATCGCGAAACGTGCGTTGTACCGACAGTCAGGGATGGTAGGCAAAGACGGAGCGTCCTGGTGTCCCGCAGTGCCATCGGCGTGTTCATCAACCAGTACCTCGCACCTGAAGGTCTGCGCGCACTGCAGCCGCCCGTGGCAGGTCAACACCGATGGCGCCTGCGAGCACTCCCCGGCTGTGGCACGGACCAACTCCTCCCAGCGCCGCCGAGGCCCAGCAGATGCCCAAGCATCTGATCACCAACCTCGCCGAGCCGGGACCTACAGGGGACTAGCTCGCGGCGTCACACGACTGTGATGCGGTATCGCCGTCGTGTGACGCCGAACGCCACGAGACTCGCCTCATGACTGTTTGTGGCAACTAGCGGCCAGGGGACTCCGCGGCCAGCAGCGCGTCCAAGGCAGCGTGCCGCTGCTGCGCCCAACCACATCGCATGCCGGTCACGTCGATTGGACTTGCGCCACCTTCGATCGCGGCAGCGGCTTCGCCGCAGGGCTCGCATTGTCCGTCGGCGCTGTGGCCTACAAGCACCTCTGCGACCTGCTGCGGCGTCCGGTTCGGTCCCTGCAGCATGCGCCGGAAGGTGTCGATCAATAGGTCCGCGCCTTCGAACGTGCCACAAAGAGCCACACCGCGTGTCAAGCCCGTTACGGAGCGTACCCATACGGCTGGCATGGTGTGGCCCTCCACGAGGGTGACGCCAATCTCCAGTCCGAGTATCTCGTCCTCCCAGCTGCGCGAGTTGTGCCAATTGTCGTTGTCTGGCTGCACAGTGGCGGTCCTCTCCCGAAATGATCAATGAGTCTTGTGTCAGTTCACGCGGCCATCCAGGCCGCCGAGCGGGTCTCGATGTGCGCGGTGGCCTCCGCCGAGCGCCCGGCACCGGCCACTGCTCTTCTGGGACGCCAATGAGCTGGCGCCGGGCGGCGGCCACCGCCGACTGACGCCGCGACGTCGAACATGTCATTGATGTCCATCACGGGGCCCCTTCCCTATTCGGTTTCGACGGAAAACGGGTTGATCGCTGGTAGCACTCCGCCACTGCCTGATGCCGCCGGCATCACTCTCGCCTTGCTGTTCGCGCCCACTTTCCCCGGTTGATCAACTTGCTGTTGCGGGAGGAACACCACCGCGGGCGCGGCGGGTGGTCGCGGTGGTGGCGGCGGTGTGGGTTCATGAGTTGGAGCCCGTTCGCCGTGTCGGGTGTAGCTGGCCCATTGGGGGTCGAGGGCGTTCAACACGGCGACCCAGCTTTCGTCCCGGCATCCCTGCCGGTATTCCTGGCGTCGGGTAGACAGCCATGTGCCGAACTTGAATCCGCTCGGTGCGATGTACTCGACGGGGACGCGAAGGTGCCCGTGCTCGGCGTGGTACGCACGGGCCTCGGCGAGCCCTCTCTGCCGACGCTCCTCATACGGGTTCCACACCATGCCAAGCCGTTCGGCGGTCCTCACCCGGTCGGCCGGTAGACGTCCCTTCCGGTACTGCTGCCGGACCCGACCGACCGCCTCACCAAGCCCGTAGCCGTCAGGGGTGCGCCATTTCGTGGGCACGAGCAAGTCACCATGGTCCAGGCGGTACTGTTCGGCGGCCGCGACGAAACGCTCCCAAGCCGTGCGAAATGGATCCAGGTCAATGCCCACGGCCTGCAGAGCAGCCGCACGATGGCGCAGCAGGTCGCCGTCGCTGTACAGCTGCCGTTGGTGGCGCACCCAGCGCTCGCCCGGCGTTCCCGGCGGTGGCAGGCTGCGGTGTTCCGCGTACCAGTCTCGCAGCTCGGCGAGTTGCCGCTGCCAGGTCGCTTCCGCGGTGTCCCAAATCATGCCGATCTTGTCCAGCATCTCAATCTGCTCTTTGGAGAGCAGGCCATGCCGGCGCGACCACCGCTGCTTGATCAGCCACTTCCACAACCGGTAGTGCTCGTCGGTGTTGGGTGGGATCAAGTGGCCGTGTTCGGCGTAGAAGCGCGCCGCGACCTCGTAGCTGTCCTGCCACGCGGTGGCGAACAACTGCGCCGCCTGTAGCCGGACCCGGCCGGCGAAGCCGGCCGGCACCTGCCGACCGGTGGCCACCAGCCAGGGCAGCTCACGGGCCTTGCCCGCCCCAGTAGATCCGCTGCGGGACGCTCGGGCACTCTCCACGTGTGTATCGAGCCGCTCGTCGTGTGCACGCAAGGCGCGCACCACCTGCCAGACCCCGTCCCAAGCCCTATCGAACCGTTCAGCGGCCAGGTCTTCTTCAGTAGTCAGGACCGGCACGAGGACGGTGGCGACCTTCGCCGGGTCGTCGCCCTTGCGCAACGTCCGGCCCACCGCCTGCACCACATCCACAGTGGACTGCTTGGCGTCGCCGAACATCACCGCATCCAGGGCCGGTACATCGATCCCCTCGCCGAAGACCTTGGCATTGGCCGCCACGACCGTGCGCTCGCCAGGTGCGCGCAGGCTATCCAGCACCAGCCTGCGATGTTGGCCGGTGGAGCGACCACTGACCGCCCACGCCGCCACCGGTCGGTCTCCCCGCTCCGAACTCGGCAGCAGGGAAAGCGCATTCGGCAGGGTGGCAGCGAACCGCGTGGCAGCAGCGATCCGCGAGTGGTAGGTGATCAACCGACGCAGGTCGTAATCGCCGACCGCCCGGGCCAGAGCGATCTGCGCGGCCAGCATCCGTGCCGGAACCGGCCGGCCATCGAGCGTCAATACCTCTCGCTCGGTAAGGGCCGCCAGCTCCGCATCCGTCACGATCGCGGCCACGAGGCGATAGTCGGCCAACAAACCCAACTGGATGGCCTTGGCGAAGGTGAGCCGGTGCACCACCGGCCCGAAGACCTTCTCGTCATCCATGCTGATGGTCGGACCTTTGCCGGTGACGATCCGGGGCGTGGCAGTCATGTACAGCCGGCGCCGCGCCGCGACCGCCGAGTCGTCGTGCACCGCGGCCCACGCCTTCCCCTCCCTACCGGCCGTGCGGTGCGCCTCGTCCACCACCACCAGCTCCCAGGCCCGGGCATTGTGCCGCGCGTGAGCTTCTTGGATAACGGGCAGGCTGGCGTAGGTGGCGAAAACGGTCACCCGGTCGTCGACCAGCTCGGCCGCCAGCCGCGCGGCGTCCGTGGTGACCAGCACACCCAAGGCAGCCAAGCCATCAGCCGCACCCCAGCCGGCGTGACGCACCTCGCGCCCCTCGCACACCGCGATCACCCGACCAGCAGATCGGCCTAGGTAGGCGATCCACTCCCGTACGGTCTGGGCCAACAGCTCGACCGTCGGAACGAAGTACGACACAGGGGCTGTGGGCGCTATCCGGCGGGACACCTCGGCGGCAGTCAACGTCTTACCCGTACCGCACGCCGAGACCAACGTGCTCCGCTCGCCGTCCCGTGCACCCGAGAGGATCGCGCGTATCGCTTGGCGCTGATGCGGCCACAGCGCCACCGCCGGGCCCTGGCCGCTTCGTTCAGGTCGGCCGCGGCTATCGCGCAGCATGTAAGTCCCTCCACCCGATCCGCCAACGGCTCCTGCGGTTGGAGGCCGCAGCCAGGCCGCGCTGGAGGCAGCAGGACTGGCGCGGCCGGCAATCGGGTCCCTTGAGCACGGGCTTCCTACGCGGCGACGGCTGGGCAAGCGGATGCTGTTGAACGGTCACGGTAAGTCGCTGGCCATTCGCCTCGCGAGGCGGTCCACCATCGTGTGGACCACGCTGTGCCGCACCTTCCATACGGCGTCGACGTGCACCCACACAGGGGTAGCGGCCGATTCAATCGGGCTGCCGTCGCCGGTCGCAACGCCGGGCTCGCACTCGGTCACATCTACGGCGTACATGACGTAGCGGCTGGAGGAACCCTTGCTGGCGTAGACGTGACCGAGTGAGATCAGCTCGTCGGCGGCGACCTCGTAGCCGGTCTCCTCGGCTAACTCCCGCACCGCGTCGTCTACCGGATCGGCGGATTCAGGCGTACCGGTGATGGCCGACAGTCCCTGCCCGTGCCAGGCCGGCACGACCTCGTCGGTCAGCAACACCTCCCACCCGCCAACCGGCAGGCCTCGGAATGGCAGCACAGCGACGATGGGCCTATCGCCGTACCAGCGGGTGTAGACGTAGCCATCGACGCCGGCTCCTGGATGGCGCCGCACGCATACATCCACGCGGCCCCCCTGGTACAGCACCACATCCTCGGCCTTTTCGCTGTGGGGTTCTGGCGGCCACAGCAGGCGCACCACGGCCTCGACGCCCGCGTCGGCGAGAACGCCGACCACGGTGCGCACCACGGCCTGCTCGAGGTCCCGCTCCCGCCCGGGCCGATCGCTGACCGAGCTCATGGCTTGCCCTCGATGTTGGAAAGCAACCGCGTTACCGTCTCGGTTTCCCGGTCGCCAAGCCGGTCGAACAGGTCTCGTGCGGATGTCAGATGGTCAATCGCTTGGTCGATGCGGCCGCTACGGTGCGCGATCTGGCCGAGAATCCAATGCGCGAGCGCTTGTCCTCGTGGCGAGGCGAGTGCCGTCATGCGGGCCAATGCATCGTCGAGGAGCTTGCTGGCCTTGTCGGTATGGCCGGCGTCGACCAGCGCCCGGGCGTAGTTGATGGCGGTTAGAGCCTCGTTGTAATGGTCGAGGTCTCCCAGGTCGGCGAACAACGCTAGGGCGCCTTCCAGGTACTGGGCGGCTTGCTGGATCTGGCCGGCTGCAGCGTCGGCCTTGCCGAGGTTGTGCAGGGCCATCGCGATCGGGCGCGTCTCGGCCTGCTCCTCGGCCAAGGCCAACTGGTGGGCGAACAGATCGTGGGCGGCGTTCGTGTTGGCCTGGGCTAGCCGCGTGTTGCCCAGTCCGTCTAGTGCGGCGCCGGCACGGGTCGCGTCGTCGAGTCGCTCCGCCAACAGCAGCGCTTCGCTGAAAGTGGCAGCGGCTCCGGTGAGGTCGCCGCGGTCGAACTGGCCCCAGCCTTGCCTGGTCAGCGCGTCGGCCAGTTGGGGATCGCCGAGCTGGCGGGCGCACTGGACCGCTACCTGGTCAATCCATTCCCGGTCCCGGTGATGGCGGTTGAGGTGAAACAGCGGCCACATCACGTGGGCCAGCTGCCATGCCAATCGGGGCGACCACTGCGCGCTCTCGGTAACGGCTGCAACCAGGTTGAGCCTCTCCTGCTCCAGCCATCCCAGGGCGTCGGCGCGACCGGAGACCGGCATCGGCGCCGGCGCAAGCTCCCGCGCGATCGAGGTCAGATGCCGCATGTAAGGAGTCAGTAGCCGCGCGGATGCGAGCGCCATCATCAGATACCAGCGGATGATCCGTTCCCGGGCCTGCCGCCGGTCCGGGTCGTCGGTGGCCGCGATCAGGGCGTACTCTCGGGCGCTCTGCGGGTAGCGCCAGCGTCCCGGCACCGGCTGCTCCAGCAGGTCAGCCGCTTCGAGCTCATCGAGCAGAGCAACAGCGGTGTCGCGTGCGGTGGTCAGCGCGGCGGCGGCGACCTTTGACCCGAACTCGCTGCCGGGGTGCAGCGCCAAGAGCCGAAAGCAGCGCGCCGCGTCCGGCGACAAACCCCGGTACGCCATGTCTAGGGCGAAAGCCATCGAGGGTACTCCCCCAAAAGATTGCAGATCCTGGTGGATCGGCACGAGATCACGAATAGACCAACGGGGATGGGCTGCGAGGCGGGCGGCCGTGAGGGTCACCGCGTGTGGCAGACCGCCGCAGACGCGCACCAGGTCCTCGGCAGCGGCCAGGTCTTGCCGGACCCGAGCGTCGCCGAGGAACTGCCTCAATAGATCGATCGCGTCGGTGTGCGCGAGCGGCGCCAGGTGTATGGCGTGAGCGCCGTCGACCGCCAGCTCGGGCAGCCGGGTGCGGGCGGTGACCAAGACCACGCAGTCGTTGGACGCGGGCAGCAGCGGCCGCACATGCTCTGGCGAGTGGGCGCCGTCCAAGACCATCAGTAGCCGGCGATCGGTGGTCACCGTCCGCCACAGCGCCGCCTGCTCCGCGACGGTGCTCGGGACCTGATCCGCCGGCACGCGCAGCGAACGCAGGAGCTGGCCCAGCGCCTCCTCGATAGGCAGCGGCTGGGGCCCGGTGAGGTCGAGATACAGCTGCCCATCCGGCGCCATGCCCATTTCGGTGCACACCTGAGCGGCCGCGCGCAGCGCCAGGGCACTCTTGCCGACGCCGGGCAGCCCACTGATCACCAGCCGCCGCTGCCCGTCGCGTATCGCATGAAGGACGGCGGCGAGCTCGCCGGCACGGTCCACCCACCGCGCCGGCGCGAGCGGTAGCTGCCGCGGCCCCGGCAGCTGAGTTCCCACCTGCACCACCAGGTCCGCCACGTCCGGTGCCGCGGCCGCCAGCCGCGCCAGCGCGGTACGCGCCGCGATGAGCGCCTGATCATGGGGTAATGCGCGGGCGCCCTCCAGCACGGCCGCGGTCTGCGGATCCTCACGGGCCCGACGACGCAGCCGGCCCACCAGAATCCGCCCTGCCTCGCCGAGCCGCTCGACGGTGGCACCGACGAGTGTGGACACCACAGCCGCGAGCAGGTACTCGTCTATCACGGCACCACCACCACAATCACACTCATCGACTCTCCGCTGATGGTTCGTCTACCGAGGCCGGCGCCAGGTTCACGTCCAGGACGGGGGACCATGTGATGTGCTGCCCGTCATGGCTTTGCGCGACCAGCGATACGCGGTCTACTCGGAAGGTGACTGGTTGAGCGTCGCAATCGGACAGCCATACCGCCATCGAGCGTGAATCGATGCCGTCAGCGGTCGCATAAGCGATTGAGGCGTGTGGATAGTAGACCTCGGGTCGGGTCGTGTACTGACCATCGGTCTCCGCCGTGGTGATGTCAGCCAGAAGCTGCCAGAGCCGCCGGGCGGGTCCGCCGGGCCGGCCGGGGCATTCGACGGCCACCGGGCCGAGATCCGGGCGATCCAGGGTCAGGTCGAACACCGGAATGTGTGCGCACTCGGCCCTGGCCCGGTCCACGATCCGCTCTAAAACTGCCCGGTCTAGGTCGACGACCGGGGCGGAGTGCAGCACCGTTACGTGGATCCATTCCGGGCGCACGCGTGCGAGTCCAACACCGCCGGTCAATGGCAGGTACGGCTCGACCAGAGCGTCGGCGGCATGGCGAGGCGGCAGGATGTGCCAGTGGTAGTCCCGACGGCCAGCTGGCCAGCGGTGACTCACAGCCGCGAAAAAGTTGTTCATGTAATCCCTCTCCAGAACTTGTCCAAATCGCGCGAACAGTTAGCGGAGCCTGGCGATCTGCGGCTCCCGGAAAAGTTCGACCAGTTCAGATCGAGATCACGTCAAGCGTGATGGTGTCGTCGTTGCGTCCGTCATGGGTGACCGCGACCCAGTCCTCCCCCACCCCATGCAGCCATCCCGGCCACACCCCCAGCTGCCGCCCGGTCATCGCCTCATAGACGACGACTCGTGGCCGGTCACCGACCGCGCCGGTTACAGCGACCAGCCGCTGGGAGACAGCGGTGTGCCAGCTCACCGACCTACCCGATAGGCCGGGGTCGGGTGCGGTCCACCGCAGGGCACCGGTTCGCGCGTCGAGCATCGCGATGCCGCCGGCATCAGCCTGCCTGCGCACGAGGATGGCTCGATCGGTGCCGTCGATCGGGATCCCTGGTTCGCTGCCCGTCCATAGCGGGCGCCCCGTCTTCAGGTCGACAGCTTGCGGCCGGCCGGTCGAGGTCGCGGCCGCGATCCACGTGCCAGCGCCGATGACGACTCTGTCCTGATTCTCGTGGTCGGCCAGCCGCTTGGCGCACGTGCCGTCGGCGCGCCGGCCACTGTAGAGGGGGTGCGCCCACGCCCGGGCGCCCGTTCGAACGTCGATCGCGGACACGGTGATCGTGCAGGCCGAATCACTATCAGGCGGGTCATGGTCGGTGGTCACCAGAACGGGTCCAGCGGCGAATTCGTACCAGGACGTCCCCGTCCGCGCGGCGGCGCGCAGGACCCGCCCATTCGTGGTGTCGATCAGGGCTTCAGTGCGGTCACCGTAGACCGGCAGGTATCGCTGCCCGGGCGGCACGTCGGGAACCGCAGGGCCGATCAAGTCCCCCGACAGGCCGACGCCCCGTGCGGACCAGCGGACCCGGCCGTCGCGAACCTCCCTAGCGGTGGTGGTGCAGCCGCGCCCCAAATTGCTCGGAGCCAGCTGGCAGGTGGTCTCGTACACAGCGTCCTGGAGCACATGGACCTGCTGTATATGCCCGGTGACCCGCCACCGGGTCGCGCCGGTCGCCGGGTCGATGACCTCGACCGAGCCGGCATCGCTGCCCAGCTGCGCCTCGGCCACGAGCACGAGCAGACCCGAGACGATCCGTAGGAGGCCGGGCACCGCACGCCGCCACCTGGCTACCCCGGTAGACCGGTCGGCGGCCACCAGGTCGCTGCCATCGCGGTACACCAGCACCTGCCCAACCTGCCCAAACCGATCGAAGTACCCCTTCGACACGATCCGGGCCGACCAAACCCCGGATCGCACGTTCGGCAGGGATGGCAGCCGTACCACGCCGGGTGACCGCTCAGGCGGTGAGAGGCTCGGCACCGTGCAACCAGCCGCGGCGATACAAAAGGCGGCTACCAGGTATGCCAGCCAGCGGCGGGTTCGTCCGCACACCTCAACCACCCGCCTGACCCGTCTTGCAGCCGACACCGACGTGCGTGCCGGACCGCCGTGCATCGTCGGGAAACTCCCACGGCACGTCCGCCTGGGTCGGGCGCCACTGGGGCGCATACACCAACCCCGGCTCCACCATCTCCAGACCGTCGAAGAACCGGGCGACCTCGTCATGGGTGCGAACCACCGGCGGTGCCTGGCCCGCCGCGGCGTACTGCTGCCGCACCCGGGCCACCTCATCGGCCCCGAACGACTCCTTCGCCAGGTGCGAGAAGACCAGGAAGCTGCCGCCGCGGAGCGCGCGAACGTACTGTTCGACCAACGCGTAGGGGTCTGTGTCGTGCTCGAAGTGCAGGACGGCAACCATCAGCAGCGCGGCCGGTTGGTTGAGGTCGACCGGCAGACGCGGGTCGGTGAGCCGGAACAACAACTGGTCGGGGCGCCGTAGGTCACCGGGGATCGCAGACGCATTCGGATTGTCCAGCAGTAACTCGCGGGCGAAAGCGACCGCCACCGGGTCGATGTCGACGTAGACGACCCGCGCGTCAGGCGCCACGGCCTGCGCGACTTCGTGGACGCTGCCCTGCGTGGGAAAGCCTGAGCCGAGATCGATGAACTGGCGCACCCCCATCTGCGCCAAGGCACCCACCGCCCGGTTGAGGAAGGCACGGTTCGTCTGGGCCACCAGCGGCGCCCGCGGGTCGACAACTGTGATCTTCTCGGCCTCGCACCGCTCCCTCTCGGTGTTGTGACCACCGCCCAGCAACGCGTCGTAAATGCCCGCCACCGTTGGGCCGGTCATCCGCCGCGAACCGTCTACCCAGAAGGGGCGGTCGATCTCGTCGTACTGCGTGCTGTCCACGCTGGTCTCCCTTGGTGCCGTGGCCAACATCAGGCGACGACGTCGATCGTGGATGGCTGGTGGTGTGGTGGGGCGGTGTGGATCGCCCTGGGGTCGTAGAGGACGCCGGTCGGCGTGTGACCGGACGCTCGGCGCGCCTCGTCGGTGTGCAGGATTAGCCGCTCGCGGATGGCGTCAACGGCATCCGCCGTGGCCATAACCGAGTCGGCGGCGCGGTATCCGTCCTCTGCCCCCGGCCAGTGCCCGGTGGTGACAGGCCGGCGTGGGCCGAGCTTGACCGCGGCGTCGTACAGGTGGCCGCCGCACAGGATGCTCGCTGCCGCCCGGTCCACGCCGTCGTGCGGGTTGAGCAAGACAGCGCCGGGCGAAGGATTGGCCAGCCACAAACCATGGCGATCGAGGTAGTGGTACTCGTTGTCCCAGTCGCCGCCGATCAGCCCAGGACAGGCGCGCTGCATGGCTGTGACGACCTGGATCGCCTCGTTGGGCCGGCGCCGGCCGCCTTCGGCCGGCGGTGCGTGGTAGCTGCCGTGCCAGACCCAGCGATCCTCGACGAGCAGTTCCACCAGCAGCAGCGCGTGCCACCATTCCGGGCCGGTGTAGACACGCATGTCCAACCGGTCGGCCCAGACTTCGCGCTGCCACATGATCCCGACCGCGAGGTCATGGCCGCCGCGCACGGCCGCGACCGGGCCGGTGTGGTCGCGCCCGAGCCGGCACACCAGCCCGGTAGCGTCCGCCAGGCGTAGCAGTGCCGCCTCAGCACGGTCCTGGCTTTGGCCGGGCAAACCCTGCACCGCGATGACGTCCGGAGCCGCGTAGCGGACGACCCGCTCGGTCAGCTCGGAGTCCGTCAGGTGGTACGTCCAGAAACGGATCATGGTATTTCCTCGATCATGGGGCCCTGGTCCCGGCCGAGAGGTGTGGCCGGGACCAGGGAATTGGGGTGTTGCGGCCGGTCGTCGCCGATCCAGCGATGGGTGCGGGCTATGGCTCGACCCGTCATCGACGCCGGTCAGTGCCGGCGTATCTGACCGGGTTCGAGCAGGGCCTTGAATCGGACGAGCTCGTGGTGACTCCCGCGACGGGCACCGAGGGTCGTAACGGCGGGGCTTCTAGAGCGTTGACGCCCGGTCCGCGCTCACCAGCCCGGCGCCGAAGAACCCGTTGCCGTGCGTCGTCGCCTCGCATACCGCGTCGTAGACCTCGGGTGCGTGGGGGTAGACGTACGGGTTGCTGTCCGGGCAGGCGACGGGAGTCGCGGTCTCGCGCAGGAGCCGCTCGACCTGGTCCGGGTTCATCGTGACCCCGCCATGGAGCCGGTCGCGATGGCCGCGTTGCGCCACGATGATCGCCATCACGCCCGCCGCGTACGGTGAGGCCATCGACGTGCCTTGGGCATACGCGTACAGGCCACATGCCCCGCTGGCGCTGGGAGCGCAGTCGCGCACCAGCGGCGTCGTGCGTGGCTGGGAGCCGGGCACAGGCCCGCAGGTGGTCAGTCCGTTCGGTACACCTTCCGCGTCGACCTCACCGCACTCCCGCGCCACGGCCAGCGGGTAAGGAGCTAAGATCCGGTTCTCGGGCCGGTTGTATCCCGGCTTGCCGAAGAACTCTCGGCTGTCGCCGCCGGGGGCGGCGACGACGACCGGCTCACCCCAGTTGGAGTAGTACGCCTTGCGGAATTCGCCGTCCTCGTTCGGCGGCCCGACGGCCGACACGTCCAGCACGCCGGGCGCATCGGACGGCAGCGTCAGACAGTCGTTCGGGTCGATCTGCCGGTCGCGTGCGGCGCCGGCTGGGAAGTTGGGACTGGACCCGTCGGCGTGCGGCTTGCCGAGGTCAACCCATTCGTTGCCGGTGGCGGCGACCATGGAGACGCCCTGGCTGCGCGCGAACTGGGTGACCCGCAGGACCGCCTCGATCCTGGCGCGCTGCTCGGCCTGCTCCGCCGGCGAGTCAGCCGGATTCGTCCGGCAGTTGCGCAGCCATGGGTCCAGATAGATCGACAGGTTGACCACGTCGACACCGTTCAGGGCCGCGTACACCATGGCCAGCAGGAACGGGCGGAGCAGGAAGTATCCGGAGTCCTGGCCGGCTCGGAGAGAGATCAGGTCGACGCCCGGTGCGACACCGGCGGTGCCGATCCCGTTGAGCGCTGCCGCGATCGTGCCGGCCACGTGGGTGCCGTGGCCGAACGGATCCACATCTGGCGGGTCGACACAGGACGGCACCTCGCACGGGCCGTCATCAATGCCGGCCTCGTTGTCGATGGTGAAGTTCCGGCTCAGTCGCCGGTTGAGGACCGGGGCGAGATCGGGATGCGAGGCGTCCACCCCGGTGTCGATGACCGCGACCCGCACGGCGCGGCTTCCCCGCTCGTGCGCGTACGAGCCAGCGGCGGTGGCGCCGATCAGCCGATTACCCCACTGGGCAGGGGCCAGCGGATCGTCGCCGGCTGGCTTCGCACGCCGGATGGTGGCCGTGCCGGTGCTCGCGTCCTGGGCGACGTCGCCGCCGAACAGGCGCTTACGCTGCTCACCCTGACCGATCACCGAGCTGGCCTCGGTGGTGCCGAAGATGGCCGCCTGGCCGGAGGCCTTCTCGACGAAC
This sequence comes from Micromonospora sp. CPCC 206061, assembly GCF_036906915.1. Taxonomy (NCBI): domain Bacteria; kingdom Bacillati; phylum Actinomycetota; class Actinomycetes; order Micromonosporales; family Micromonosporaceae; genus Micromonospora; species Micromonospora sp. CPCC 206061. The sequence goes on along the minus strand of NZ_JBAKHX010000009.1, from coordinate 31,315 downwards.
TCGGGGTCGGTGGTGCGGACGGTGGCCACACCGACCGCGCCGATTTCCTCGACCACCGTGCCGCCCGCGGCCCGTATCGCCGCGTGGGCTGCGTCCCGGCTCACCCCGGTCCGGTAGACCACCAGGTGTTCGGAGCTTGCTACCGCCGGTGCGGCGGCCGCGCCGGGTAGCGGGACCGTGAAGGCGGCAACGCCGAGCGCACCGATCGTCACCGCCAGCATGGCCTGCTTGGGTCGGGACTTGGCTCCGGCGAGGGACCTCGCTTGGGCTTTGATGCCCACGTATTTCTCCTCTTCTGTTACCGGTGGGTCTGGTGCGGTTCGCGCCAGACGGGCTTTTGGGCCGCCCCTGTCGCAGCTGATGCCGCCGGCATCAGCCAGCGGCAGGCGGTCTGCCGTCGGTGGATGAATTCGGTGTGGTGCTGTCGGGTCATGCGCCGATTCCCAGCAGGGCCCAGTACGCGATGCCGGTGGCGTAGAACTCGGCGATCGGTGGGCACCCGGTCAGGTGTGCGTTGCAGTCGACACTGACGCTGAACGAGACGTTGGCGCGCTGGCCGTACACGGCGATCGAGTCGCGGCCCAGGACAATGACCACATCGGATCCCGGCATGTATGGCAGCGGCCTTGCCCAGGGCATGTTGCCGAGGTGGATCGCGTGGGCGCGGCCAGCCGCTGCGACCGGGCTGCGCAGCTGGCGCCAGCCGTGCACGGTGGTCCGCAGCGTCATCCGTGTCAGCGTTGGCGTGCCCTGTCCCCCAGGTGTCGGAGCGCGGGTCGTGTCCCACGTGCAGGAGGTCCCGGTGCCGTAGGTGTCACGGCCGGCGGTGACGGTGTGGTGGCCGAGCCACCAAGGGCCATGGTGCAACGCGACGCTATCGAGCACCTGGCAGGCGGTGGTGGCCGCCGGGACGGTGTGCGTCCACGGGCCGATCAGCCCTCGCTCGACGATTCGGTTGGACCCTCCGGCGATGACCAGCAGCGCTGCCAACGCGCTGAATACGAAGGCGCGGTGACGGGAGCGGATCGTCACGCTCGGCTGGTATGTGGCGGCCACGGCCGCGAGCTTGGCGGTGTTGGCGGTCAAGGCGCGGTCCGGTAGTGGATAGGTGCCGGTCAGGCTCCACAGGCGCACGCTGCGACCGTGGTGCAGCCGCATGTCCAGGTACCGGCCGCCGCCGGGTGCGGCGACGACGTCGATGGCGGCGATCTGACTCCACGGTGTCAGGCCGCCGTCGACTTCGATCCCGGCGCGGGTTAGGTGGACCTGGCGCCGAGACCACAAGGGCCGCCACCGAAGCCCCATGACTGCGGTCAGCACCGCGATACAGGCGCCGATCATCAGGGGCCGCGCCAGGTCGACCGGCCCGCTCGCGGGTTCGGCCCAAATCACCAGGCTGGTCGCAGCGCACAGGATCAGGGCGCAGCTGGCGGCCCGTTCGACCAGCAGTGGCCACCATTTGCCTGGAGTCAGGACCTCCCAGATGGCCGCAGTGGCGGTCGGCTGGGCCGGTGGGCCGGATGCGGGCAGGGTAACGCTGTCCACCGTCACCGGCCTCCGACGTGGGCGGTTCCCGGCGGCACCGAGTTGTGCTCACAGCCGGCCGGCGGACTATCGACGGAGCGGGTGCGCTGGGCCGCGGTGTAGAGGCGGTAGCCCACCACGTTCTCCACGTAGCCGGGCTCCGGCGTGGCCGGCGGCTCGACGACGGTCCGCTCGAACACCAACAGGTGCCCGGAGGCGTCGAACAGCATGCTGAAGCCCAACAGGCCGCCGACGGTGTCCCGCTCGGCTACGGTGACCTGCACGCCGCGCCGGCCCAGCGGGTCGGCACCGTTCTGGAGTTCGATGCCGGGCAACGACGCCAGCAGCCGAAGGGTCGCCGCCCGCGCTTGCAGGTCCGGATAGGAGGCGTCGGCCATCATGGCGATCGCGGACACCGCAGTTCCGGGGCGGAAGCCGTCCGGGGTGCCGAGTTGGCGGCGTAGCCCGTCGGCGTCGCGGGCCGGCTCCTGCCCGGGCGGGAGTAGTCCGGGCATGCCGCTGCTCCACCGAACGTCGCCGTCGTCTTGCCGGCAACCACCGCCCGTGTGATCCCACCTGACCTCACGGCCGGCACCGATCGCGTCGCGCCATCGCTGCTGCCGGGTGACCATCGGCCGCCAGCGGGCGGGGTCGTCCGGGTCGGGACCGTGGGCCCACTGCCAGACTTCCGTGTACGCGTACGGGCCCTGCGTGGCGTCCGACTGTGACGGCCGCAGCTCATCGGCGAGCCGTCGAAGCTCATCCTGCGCCTGTGTCCCGGTGCGCACCGGACCATCGGTGGTCGTCGACGGGGCGCCGGGCGCGGTCACCGTCGTTGCTGGCTGCCGCGGCGAGGCAGAGCGGCAGTGGTCGGTGCATCCCTGGGCAAGGATCAGGATCGCGACCAGGGACAAGGTGACCACCACGGCGCCCAGACCGACGCCTATCCAGATCGTCCGGTTCGAGCGGCGGTCAGGCGGCGCGGGTGGCGGTATATGGATGCTCATTTATGATCTCCGTCCAGTGGGTGCGTCTGCCGAGCTCCGCAACGGCCGAGCGGATCAAGAGGGAACCGCGCCGATCTCGTCGACGCGTCCGTGCGCGAGCCAGGTCACTTCCTGCCGCACCGCGCCTGGGGGCGTGCGGACCCAGGTCACCCGATAGGCGACCGGGCCGGCGTTGCTCGCGTCGATCACCAACCGGTCTTGGGTCCGGCCGTCCTCGCTGCGCATCGACACCACGACCGTCGGCACGCCCACGTTGCTCGACCGCTCGCAGCGCAGCCCGTGCGTCTGCGCGAGCAGCCGCAGCATCGCGACCCGAGTAGGTCGCTGCGGCCACTGCGCCTGATAGACGTCCACCACCGCGCGGAGCAACCACTCGGGACGGTGCACGGGGGGACGGGACCTCGAGAGCTGGGCGGCCAAGGCCGGCAAATCGGTCACCGTCGGATCGGCAAGCCCACCGTGCATCCCGCCGGGGCCGTAGTCGACTCGGGCGGCCGGCAGCGACGGGTTCCCCGGCACCGGCTTCCGCACCAGCCGGCCCGAGCGATCGTCGGCCCGCCACTGCTCTTCGTCGCTGGCCATCAGTCGTCCACCGTCCTGATCGGCCAGGTGACGCATCCGCAAATAGAGGTACCGACCCTGCGATGGCGAGTCCGTGCCGCCAGCAACCCGCTCGGCCAGCGCCCCGAGACATGGCACCCGATACGCCGGCGACGCCGAGGCGGTCGGCGCCGAACTGCTGGGGCTCGAAACGGACACCGGTGTCGGGCTGACCTCGCCGTGGCGTAGCCAGACCAACGCGCTCGTCGCGACGACTACGACAAGCGCCGGCATGACGAGAAGGACGGGGCGGATCGTCCGAGACCGGCGCCGCTCGGGGCTTGCGGTGTTGTTCACGGCACTCCATGCGGGAAGGGGCTTGGGGGTTGGCGGGGAGGGCCGCAGGCCACGGCCCTCCCCGCCTGGGGGCGCACCGCAGCGTCCACACGGGATGTGGATCGGTCCGTGCTCGCGCAGGCGCTTCGGTGTGTGTTGTGCTTGGGGTGATGCCGCCGGCATCGGTCGTTGGCCTAGGGCGAAGCGGCGGACCAGGGTTGGGCTGCAACAGCGGACCGGCGCCGGCCCCAGCTGGCGGGAGCGGACGCGCTGGGGGAACGTCCAAGTGGGCCGGAGGGCCGGACCAGCCGCGATCCACGGGGGCTGGGTGGGTGGTCCGGCCCTCCGGCGGCCATCCGAGTGGGTGGCGAGCCCACCGCGGACGGCATGGGAACCGTGGCCCAACGAGTGGAGCCCAGGCCGCGGATTCCCGGGATGGTGGTCATGAGCGCCGCCCGGTGGGCGCCGCACCGTGTTGACAGCCGGCTGGTGATGAGCGCACCTCGCGTCCACCGCCACCGGTGTCGCGGTGCGCTTTGGATGCTGCCGGTCATCATTGCTCCTACTGGAGGGAATCGGTCTGGTCGAGGGGTGGGCGGGGAGGTCCTGCAGCCACAAAGGACCTCCCCGCCTTCGTGGCGCCGCAGCGTTTGTCCGGGACGTTCGTCCCGCACTCGCGCAGACACCGAGGCTGTTACCGGTCGGGCCGGTGGTGTAGGTGCCGGTTGGGTTCGCGGACCATCGGCCGCAGGACGGGCCCTTTGTCGAGAGGGGTTGCCGGTGGGCCGTGGGCCAGGAAGCGGTGTCGGGTCAGCCACTTCACTAGCGCTGGGCTGGTTGCTACGGCGTAGGCGGTAAGGCGTTGCCGGTCGAGTTCCCTAAGCCGGTGGCCCAGCAGGGTGGTAGCGCGGCCGTGCCCGCGGTGGCGAGGGTGGACGCAGATGTGCATCAACTGGTGGTGTCGCTCAGGTGGCGGCGCCAGGCTCAATAGCGCCCGGTGGAACGCTTCGAAGCGCTCGCTGTGGCGACCGGTTGCCGCGGCTAGCTCGGCCCACCAGGCCGTCGGCGGCTCGGGCGGGCCGGGAAGCCACACCGCGACTGCGTGCCGGTCACGGGTCGCGTCCACGACGCCACGGGTGGCGGCGTCCTCGAGCACGAGTGCCGCCCAACCCTCCAGCGTCGCGCGGCGCTCACCGCCGGAGGGCACCAGCCATGCGCCGAGCCGGGTCCGCTGGTAGGCGGCGGTCAGCACCATGGCTGCTTCGCCCGGTACACGCGCGGTTTCCGCCGAGGGCGCTGCCGTCGGTGCGGCGCCTTCATGCCTGCCGGTCATCGTCGTCATCCGCGACATCACTCCCCCGGATCCCCGCCGGTCGCGGCGTCCTGGGCCATTTCGGGGTTGAGCGGCGCAACGTCGCCTGGTTCGCCTGACAAGCGGAGGGCAGGGCTGGCGGTCGTCGGCGCAGCTACTCCGAGCAGGCGTTGTAGGCAGGCCCGCTGTGCCGGCTCATACAGTTCGTGCGTGGGGCAAGCAACGGCGATGCGGCCCTGACTCAGGATGAGGACCCGTTCGCTGATCGCGGTGGCGAGGTCGAGATTTTGCTCAGCGATCAGCACAGCCAGGCCGCCGTCGACGAGCGTGCTGATGGTGTCGGTGAGTTGTGCGATGACCGAGGGCGCCAGTCCCTCGCTCGGCTCGTCGAGCAGAAGCACCCGCGGGTTGGTCAGCAGCGCACGCGCTATGGCGAGCATCTGCTGTTCGCCGCCGGACAGCCGGTCGGCCCGGTGCTGCATCCGTGTGGCGAGCGCGGGCAGCAGTTCCAGGACCTTCTCGACGGTCCATGACCGGCCACCCGGGGTGGCCGGCGCGGTGCACAGGGCGGCGGCGCAGCGCAGGTGCTCGGCGACGGTGAGCGGGCCGAACAGGCGTCGGCCCTGTGGTACCAGGGCCAGGCCGGCACGGGCGAGATGGTGCGGCCGCGGTCGACGAGGCAGGACACGGCCAATGAGTTCGACGCGGCTGGCCGCATAAGGTGGCACCAGCCCGGCGAGGGTGGCCAGCAGGGTGGTTTTGCCAGCGCCGTTGCGGCCGAGCACAGCTAACGCCTCCCCTTGCCGCACGTCCAGATCGACGCCCAGCAGGACAGGTGCGCCGTGGTAGCCGGCGCGCAGGTCGCGGACCCGCAGCACAACCGGCTGCTCGGGCTGCTCGGCTGCGGCTTGGCGCGGGTGGTTGGAGATGTCGGCGCCGGGGTGGGATGGGACGGATCGTCGGCGTCCCACCCGGGGGTTCTGTGGGCTCGTGCCGGTCAGGTAGGCGCTTTGCACCTTGGGGTCGGTGCGGACCGCGTCGATGGAACCGGTGGTGAGCAGGCGGCCGTGGTGCAGCACGGTCACCGTGTGCGCCAGTGACCAGATCAGGTCGAGGTTGTGGTCGACCAGCAGCACGGTGACGGCGGCGGGTAGGGCGAGGATCTGCTCGATCAGATGGGTGATCTCGATCGGGTCCAGGCCGGCGGAGGGTTCGTCGAGCAGCAGCAGCCGGGGCCGTTGCGCCAACGCCATGGCCAGTTCCAGGCGGCGTTTGCGCCCGTAGGGCAGCGCGCCCGCCCGGGTGCCAACGTCACCAGCGAGCCCGGCGTGTTCCAGGAGCGTGCCCAACTGGCCTCTACGACCCCTGCGGTCGGACCGGTTCACGCCCGTCTCGGGTGCGCGTAGGGCGAGGTCGAGGTTCGCGTAGACGGTCAGGCGCGGAAAGATCGCCGGATGCTGCCAGGTGCGGCTGATCCCCCGCCGGGCGCGTGCCGGCATGGACAGCCCGGTGATGTCGTGCCCGTCGAACAGCACCGTGCCGCCGGTTGGGGGCAGCGCCCCAGCGATGAGGTTGAGCAGGGTGGTTTTGCCGGCGCCGTTGGGTCCGATAACGGCGTGCCGGGTGCCGGCCTCGACCTCCAGTGCCACGTCGCGCAGCGCCTCAAGTCCGCCGAAGCGGCGGCCGACCCCGGTCAGGTGAAGCAGGGCGGTCATCGGCGCCCGCCCTGCACGCGAGTGCGCAGCCACTCCTGGGCCGGTCGCCGGTAGGCGACGAGCAGGAACACCGCGCCTAGCACGGCGGTGGCGTGGCCGCCGGTGTCGGTGCCCAGCAGGTCGCGCACAGCGACCACCAGGACGGCGCCGGCGACCGCGCCGCGCATGCTTCCCGCCCCGATAGCCGCGGCGAGCAGAGCCAGGGCGGACACGTCCAGGCCCATGTCGGCTGGGGACAAGTAGCGGTTCACCGCCACCAGCAGGGCGCCGCCCGCGCCGGCCACGGCGCCGGCGGCGAGGAACCCGGCCGTCAGAGCGGCGGTGACGCGGTGGCCGAGCGCACCCAGACGTGGCTCGTGGTCGGCGGCGCCGCGCAGGACCAGCGCCAGCCGGGTGCGCAGCAGCAGCGCCACCAGAGCGGCCAAGACCAGGAAGCAGACCAGCACATAGAGGTAGATGTAGCCGTCCACGCGCAGCGGTGCCGTGCCGGGCCAGACGGTGACCGGTGGCGTGTGCAGCCCGTCGTCCCCGCCGGTGATGGCCGCCCATTGGCTGGCCGCCGTGCGGCCAACCTCGGCGACCGCGAAGGTGACCATCAGGAAGGTGGTGCCGCGGGTGCGTAGCACCAGCGGCGCGGTCACCGCGGCGGCGGCCGCACCGGTCAGCGCGGCGGCGGCGAGTTGGGTGGGTCCGTTGGTGTAGCCGGCGTTTGCCAACAGCGCCGCGGTGTAGGCGCCGACCCCGAGGTACGCGGCCTGGCCAAGGGACGGCAACCCGGCCACGCCGGTCACCAGCTGGGCGCTCATCGCGAGGGTGGCCAGTACCAGCGCGGTGGAGGCGATCGAGATGGTGTAGGCGTCGACGACGGCGGGAAGGGCCAGCGCGGTGAGCACCACGGCAGCGGTGACGCCGACGGACCGCGGCCGCGGGTGACGCTGCCGCCCGGCAGGGTCAACGACGGTCATCGGCTCGGCGGTCGTGCTCTCGACGCTCACGCGGGCCTCACCGCCGGCCGGGTGCGGGTGCGGGCGGTCAGGGTCACGAGCAGGACCGCGAGCAGCGCGAACGGTGCGACGGAGGGCGCGACGATGACGCCGACGGTTTGGACCTGGCCCACGACCAGCGCGGCGGCGAGAGTGCCGGGTATGGAGCTGGAGCCGCCGATGACGACCACGATCAACGACAGCACCAGCACGGTGGTGTCCACGCCCGGCGCCGGGCCCAGCAGCGGCGCGCCGAGGACCCCGGCGGTGACGGCCAGGACACCGCCCGCGGCCAGCGCGGCGCCTTGCACCCGGCGGGTGTTGATGCCGGTAGCGGCGGCCATGGCCGGGTCGGCGACGGTGGCGCGCAGCATGACGCCGTGGCGGGTGCGGGTGATGACCAGGTGCAGGCCGATGGCCAGCAGGCCGGCGATGGCGATGAACAGCAGCCGGTAGATCGGGTAGCCGTGCCCGGCCAGGGAGATGCTGCCGGCAAGCAGCCGGGGCGGGTCGGTGGGCAGCGGCGCGCCGCCGAAGCCGGTGGTGAAGCCGTCCGCTGCCACGAACGCGATGCCGAGGGTGGCCAGGGCTTGGTCCAGGTGACCGTGGCCGGCGATCGGTCGCATCGCGGCGGCCAGGGCCGCGCCGCCGGCGGCGCCGACAACGACGCCGACGGCGAGCGCGGCGCCCAACCTCAGCAGGTCGCCGCCGCTGAGCAGGTACGCGAGGTAGGCGCCGGCCAGGTACAGGCTGCCGTGGGCGAGGTTGAGCACGTCCATGACGCCGAAGATCAGGGTCAGGCCGGCCGCGACGGTGAACAGCAGCAGCCCGAACGCGATCCCATCCACGGCGGTTACCGCGTACGTCACGAGCCCACCCGCCCGTCGGACGTCCAAGCCGCTTCCGCGCCGACCCGTCCGGTGCCGGCGCGCACGCCGGCGTGGCCAGTGTCGCCCTGCCACGCACTGGTATGGCCGGTGCGTCGCCGCATTGGTTGCCTCCCCACCTCGAATTCCCCTCAGGTCGTCAGGCCTGAGGCCGGTAGCCCTTGGGCTGGTAGCCGACGGTGGTGTACATGCGGTAGCAGTAGGCGAGGGTCTTGGGGTCGTGCATCGCCTCCCGCAGCACACGCAGCTGCTCGGCGGTGACGCCGTGGGTGAGCAGAGCTCCTTCCAGCTGCCGGGAGTTGCTCTCGTGCAGCAGGCAGCCGGGTTCCCCGCCGGCCCACAGCCGGGTGTGTTCTTCGGCGGTGACGTCGACGAGCTGCGCCGACCGCATGGCCAGTGGCGCTCGCCAGGCCCAACCGAGGTCGGCGCCGTTGGCTCGCAGGGTGGCCCGCAGCGCGTTCTGGTACGCGGTGAACGCCTCGCGGGCGGTCTCGGTGGGCGCTTCCAGCAGCATGTCGTCGTGGGTGGCGTCCCAGTCGGACACGACCAGTACGCCGCCGGGTTTCAACGCGGAGATGAGCCGGTCGAGGACCTTCTCCCGTTCGGGGATGTGCAGCAGCACCAGCCGGGCGTGGACGACGTCGTAGTGAGCCTGTTCGAGGCCGAGGGTGCGCACATCGCCAGCGACGACGGTCACGTTCGGGGCGGGCTTGACGTGGCGGGGGTCCAGGTCCAGCGCGGTGACGTGGCCGCTGGGGCCGACCTTCTTCGCCAGCCAGTGGGTGATGGTGCCGGCGCCCGGGCCAAGGTCCAAACATCGCCAGCCGCGGGTGACGCCGACACGCGTGAGCACGTCGATGGAGTGGTGCTCGTCGAGGATGGCCGACAGCAGCGACAGCAGCCGTTTGCCCTCCTGGTCGTGGCTGTTGTCGAAGGTGTATCGCGGGGCGTCGTCGACGTCCGGTGCTGGGGTGGTGGTCATGAGGCGTCTCCTGGGTGGCTATCGGCCGAGGGTGGTGAGGGTCTGGACGACGACGTTGGCGCGGCCACGCCCGTCCGGGCGGACCTGGCGCAGGTACCACGGTTGGATCGGGGAATGCTCGGTGCCGAACCGCCACTGGCCCCGAGGGCTGTCGATCGCGCCGAGCCGGCTGATCGCCGCGTTGATCGACTCGCTGGTCGGGTTCGGGCCGGCGTCGGCGATCGCTCGATCCAGCAACAGCGCGGCGTCGTAGGCGGTGACGTTGTACAGGTCCGGGATCGCGTTGTGCTTCTGTTGGAAGGCGCTGGCGAAGGCGCGGTTGGCGGCGTTGTCCAGGTCCGGGGCGTAGTTCAGCGAGGAGTAGATGCCATCGGCGGCGGGCCCTTGCGCGGCCAGGACGGCGCCCTCGGTGGTGAACCCGGCCGCGTACAGCGGCAGCTTCGATCCGGACTGGTCGTATTGCTTGACGAAGTTCACCGCGTTGGTGCCGCCGAAGAAACAGAACACCGCCTGGGCGTCGGTCGCCGCGATCGCGTTGATGTAGGGCAGGAAGTTGTCCGTGTTAGGAAACGGCGTGTAGGTCGGTTTGCCGTCCGGGTTGGCCAGCTTCCCGCCGCCGGCGACGAACGGACCGACGAAGCCGCTCACCTGGTCCCATCCGCCCTGGTAGTCCGGGCCGATCGCGTAGACCGGGCCTTTGACAGTCGTGCGCAAGTAATCCGCGATCGCGTTGCCGGCGTCGCGGTTCTGCCACGACGTGTGCCAGGTGTGGCTCACGTCGGTCAGCGTGGTGGGACGTCCGCCCGTCGCGATGTACGGGACCTTCTTCTCGGTGATCACGGGGTGGATCGCCTGTACCGCGTCGGAGCTGATCGTGCCCACCACCACGCGGACACGGTCCTGCTCGATCAGCTTCTTGATGCCGGTGCGTGCGGACTGTTTTCCGTCGGCCTCGTCGACGACCGTGGTCCTGATCTCGCGGCCGCCGAGCTTGCCACCGTGGGTGTCCAGGTAGAGCTGCCAGCCGCGGGCGAAGTCGTCGCCGACCGTTTTGTAGACGCCAGATTGCGGCCACATCAGCCCGATGTGGATCGGCCCGCCGGCGGCGGCCGGGTCATCGGGATCGAGGCTGGATCCGGAACAGCCCCCGATGGCCAGCGCGGCCGCCGCTAGCCCGGCGCCCAGGCGCCATCGCGTTCGTCGTCGCGTCATGTTTCTCCTCATCTCGTCGCGGGTTGGGTGAGACGCTGGCCCAGTACGTGTTCGACCAGCGCGATCAGGGTTTGGCTGACCTCGTCGCGGTCGCGGGCGTCGCAGCGCAGCAGCGGCACCTGCTCGGGGATGCCCAGCGCGTGCCGCACCTCGCCCGTCTCGTGGGTCGGGGCACCGTCGAAGCCATTGACCGCCACCACATAGGGCAGGTGCCGTTCTTCCATGTAGTCGATGACCGAGAAGCAGTCCTCGAGGCGGCGGGTGTCGGTCAGCACGACGGCGCCGATAGCCCCCCGGCACACTTCGTCCCACATGAACCAGAAGCGGGTCTGTCCGGGAGTGCCGAACAGGTAGAGAATCAGTGCGCTGTCGATGGTGATCCGCCCGAAGTCCATCGCCACGGTGGTGGTCGCCTTATTGGGAACGGCGCTGGTGTCGTCGAGGCCCACGCTCGCCGCCGTCATGACCTCCTCTGTCCGCAGCGGACGGATCTCTGAGACCGCGCCGACGAACGTGGTCTTGCCCACGCCGAACCCACCCGCGATGACGATCTTCACGGAGTGGACACGGGCCGCGGCTGTCCCCGCTGGGCTAGCCGAACCCGCTGCTGCCTGTGGTGTGCTCATGACCGGTGCGGCGTCCTCGGAGCCGGGACCAACGCGCCGCCCACGCGGTTGATCAGCACCGCCATTTCATAGGTGACCTGGCCGAGGTCACAGTGCTTTGTGGCCAGCACGGTCAGGCTCGATCCGTCACCGATTGCCATGACGATCAAATAGCCATCCGCCATCTCGGTGACGTTCTGCTCCACGGGCGCGGCGCCCATCAGGTCCGCGGCGCCGTTGGTCAGCGATGCCAGCCCGCTCGTGATCGCCGCCAGCTGATCGGCGCGGTCGGCGGGCAAGCCGCGACTCAAGGCGAGCTTGAGCCCATCGGCGGTTACCGCCATCGCGTGGCTGATTCCAGGGACCTGCCCGCACAGCTGATCCAGCAGGTAGCCCCAGTTGTGCTCGGGTGTCATGGTTCGGTCGTCCTCGCTACGTTGTGGGTTTGCCGCCGTGCGGCCCTGGTCAGCCCGTGTTGGTATGCGGCCATCTGCGCTCGCACCCGATCTGGTTGGCGTGGCACCGGTTTCGCTGGCGCTGCGGTCTGACTGCTTGCTGGCGGCATCGCCGCCCGGCGAGGCTGGCGGATAGGTAGTCCGGAGGCAGTGCGCTGCTCCGGGGCCGCCGAGACGTCCAGGGTGGTCGCGCTGGCCACGGCGGCCCATGCTGTCGCCGCGCCGACGGGTGCCCGTTCGGCGGGCGGCGCGGCACCATCCCCGTCGCCTGGGCGGAACCAGGACCGGTCGTTCCTCATCTGCTCGAAGATCACCGGCTCGGCGGTGGGCTGGGCCGCGGCCGGCGAAGGTGGCGGCCACGTCGGTGGCGGCGCCGCGGACACCTCGGCGGAGATGGCACGTAGCTCGGTCGTCTCCTGCTCCACGACGGGTGCCTGGCTGGTGAACCATTTGTTGGGGACGGTGACGTCGACCCGCGTCCCAGCCCCTGGCTGCGACCGGAACTCGATCTTGATCCCTAGACGGTGGGCGACGGCGCCGACCGCTGGCAGCCCCATCTGTTGCGTCGTTCGGTGGTCCAGCCTTAACGGGTTCGCCACACGTTCCCGAGCCGCCCGCAGTTCCGCCTCGCCCATGCCGATGCCCTGGTCACGGACCTGGATGTGTAGCTGGTCGCCGACCCGCCGCCCCTCGATCTCGACGCGTGTCTCCGGCGGAGAGAAATGGGCGGCGTTGTCGAGCAGCTCGGACAACATGTGGATCAACTCGTCGACCACCTGGCCGGAGACCTGCACGTTGTCGTCGGCATCGGTCACGTCCACTCGCGCGTACGCCTCGATGCCTTGCCCCGCCGCCTGCAGAACGGCGGGCAGCCGCTCGGTGCCCTCGCGCGGCCGGCCCGCGAGGCCACCGCCGAGGATCAGAAGGTTCGCGATGAACCGGCGGATCAGCACGGCGGTGTGGTCCAAAACGAACAGCTTCCGCAACCGTTCCGGATCCTGCTCATCGCGTTCCAGGCCGTCGAGGCTCACCATCATCGCGTCCGCCCGCAGCTGCAGCCGCCGCGACAGCGCAACGAACATCGCACCGACGGCGGCGCGAAGCCCAGCCTGCTCCCCGGCCAGCCGCGCCGCGGACTTCGTGACCAGGTTGAACGCCTCAGCCACCCTGCCCACCTCGTCAGTGCCGTCGACAGGGATCGGTGCGGCCGCCTCCTCCACCAGCCGGTGGACCGTCTGCGGGTCAGCGTGGTCGATGTCCAGCTGCTGGACCATTCCTGGCAGACGACGGACCGCGACAGCGAACGCGCTGGCCTGTAGCCGGGTCAGCGATCCGGTCAGGGACTTGGCTACCCACCACCCGACGACGACCGCGATCAGCACCACCAGCCCGACCCCACCGGAGTTGACGAAGATCGTTCGCAGTTGCGCGTCCCGCTCAGCGGTGACCGCGGTCAGCAGCTCACCGTCGAGGTTGGCCTCCACGGCGTGCATCAGCTCCATGCGGGCCGCGATCGCTGTCGACCAGCCGCGCGCATCCGTATCCAGCTCAAGCCTCGCGCCGGGCTGTGCCCGGGTCGCGACCCCCTGCAGCCGCTCAGACTCGAGGATTTTCTGACCGCCGCCGATCCTGGTGTTCAGCACCGCCGGCCAATGAGCCGGCCCCAGATCACTGAACGCCTGCAGGGCCTCGCTGATACCGGTGTCGGCGCCAACGATCTCCTGCTGCCCGGCGGGAGTGAGTCGCCCGGCGGCGAGGGTTCTGATGGTGGCGGTCTGCAACTGTCCCAGAGACTCGATCGCCTGCGACAGCGACGCCGCGGCGCGCAGACCGTTCGCGGTAGACGCAGACGCACTGACCTGGCCCAGCGCTTGCCGGTAGGCAAGAACGTCCGCGATGACCGCTCGATACCGGAAAACGACGACGCTCAGAACCGCATCCGGTGCCGCAACGACCTTCTGCCGCAGAGACACCAAGCCGGCCAGCTCGTCGTCGATCCGCGCAAGCAGCGACCTGGCGGTGTCCGGCAGCCGGGTGCGAGCGCGCTCGGCCTGGAACTCAGTGACCAGCCAGTCGGTCGCGGCGGCTGCCCGCTGGTAACCGGCGACAGCCTCAGCCCGGCTGGACTCGGCGAACACCAACGCCGCGGCCGCGCGCTCCTGCTGCAGCCGCTCCGCCAGCCGAGCGCCCGTGCCGCCCAGGACGACCATCCCACGTGCCTGGTCCGCCTCCGTTGCCCGCTGAGCAGCCGACACGATCGTCAGCGCCGTTAACGACGTGACCGCGAAGATTGGCAGCGCCAGGATGATGGCGAGCTTGGTCCGGATGCGTCTGTTGCGTAGCCAGGGCCGCCGCCGTCCCGGCCGCGCGTGTGTCGGGTGCTCGGTCACGAAGGCCCAGTCCCCAAGAGGAGCACCACGGTGTTGGGGTGCCGGTCCCAGCCGGCCTCGCCACGTGAGGACACCTTCGCGACGTCGTCCCAGTCGCGGTCCACGCATGGATCCCGCTCGGTCCGCACCGTGATGTCCATCGGGAGCACCGTGTCCACGACGGTCCCAGGACCATCGCTGTACCGGTACCGCACCGCCGCGGCCGACGGCGAGGCGAACAGCGTCACCCCCGGCCACCAGCCATGCCGGTTGACCCACACCGGCTGACCCGCTCGGTACACGGCGGACGGCGGTACGACGGTCCCTCCGGGTTCGGCCCCCGTGCACTGGTGAATCTGGCGATGCGGCATATCAGGCCTCCCCTCCCAGTCGGTCAACTCGCTTCGATGCAGCCGCCGGCTACGCCCGTAGCGCGGCATTTAGCGTTCAGGCGCGCCAGACGAACACCAGTTCCTCCGGCAGCGTGCACACGCGTACAGCGGCCAGCCAGCGGCCAAACAGCGCCGCCCACTGGGCTCCGTTCGGTGTCTCCGCCGGCGCGCCGCCCCGACCGACCACCGCGTCGTAGGTGAGCCGCTCCGTAGTGGCGGCGTCCACAGGCATTAGGCGGCACCCGCAGGGCGAGCGGTAACAGCGCCGGCCGTCCGTACCCACGAGTGGGCTCAACCGAAGGTCGCAGCTGTCACACACAAGGAGCCCGGAAAGCGGGTATCGGGAGGTGCCTACAGAGGGCGCTGCCGTGATCGGCATCGAGCGCCCTCTCCTCGATACAGCGATGCCGGCCAGCACGTCTGCCCCGAAACGATCAACGAAAACTCCGGTGGTCACTGGCAGTCACCTCCCTCTGCTGTGCCCGTGAATTCGCACCCCAAGGTGGTGCAGAGCCGGCCACCGCGAAAGACCCTCAAGGAGGGAGGGATGAGGGATCCCTTCTGAACCAGGGGATCCCCCATCCCTCCCCTGTGCCCGCGGCAGCCGGGCCGTGCCCAGGCCGGCTGGTGAGGATGTATCCTCCGTTGGGAACGTCCGTGCGAATGCACAGTTCACTCACAGGGGTTGTCGCGGGAGGTGTGGCGTGATCAGCCCGTACGTCCGGCGGTTGCGCCTCGCGGCTGAGCTAGCGGCCCTCCGTCGCGCATGTGATCTCTCTGCGGAGAAGTTGGCTCGCGCAGTCGGGCTCCCCCGCACGACGATCTCCAGGCTGGAGAACGCCCGTCTCCGACCCGACATCAACGACGTAATCAAGATCCTTGATCAACTGGGTGTGACCGGTGAGAAATGGACTCAGCTTCTTGCCATTGCCCGTGAGGCCGCAGAGCGTGGCTGGTGGGAGTCCTTCGCCGACGAGATGGGCCCCCGGCAAGCGCTGTACGCGAACCTTGAAGCAGGCGCCGAGTCGATCGAGGAATATCATCTGACGTTGCTGCCTGGGCTGTTGCAGACCCCCGACTTCACATCGGCTCGCGCGGCCGTCGACAAGGCAGACTGGTCCGCGAACTTCAGCCCTGCCAGGGCCGTCGAAGCCCGGCGCCTGCGTCAGCGGATGCTGCATCGTCCTGACGGCGCGAAGTACAGCGTCGTCATTGACGAACTCGCGATCCGCCGCCCCGCCGCCCCGTCAGAGGTCGTAGTCCAGCAGCTCCGGCACATCGCGCAGGTCGTGGACAGCGACCAACCCCGGATCACGGTACGGGTGTTGCCCCTCGACAAGCCGATCGACGAGCACATCGTCCCCAGGTCAGGATTCTCGATCTACCGCTATCCCGATCCCGGCGACCCGGTCGTTGTTGCGGTCGACACGGTGACGGACGATCTGGTCCATACTCATCCGGAGCAGACCGCCCACTACCTCGATCTCCACAGGCGACTCACGGATGCAGCGCTTCCCCCCGACGAGAGCGTGCAGCTTCTACAGGCAGCTGCGCGCCGAGCTCCACGGTCGACAGAAAGGGCAGCGTGAGCACACCACAGATCAACTTCGCCATCTGGTGGAAGTCCAGCCGCAGCAGCGGCGGCGGTAACTGCGTCGAGGTGGCGGTCAAGGACTGCCACGTCGGCGTCCGCGACAGCAAGAATCCCGGCGCAGCCATGCTCGTCTTCTCCGCGCCAAGCTGGTCGCGCTTCGTGAGCGCCATTCGCGCAGGTCATCTGAAGCCCTGATCTTTAAGGACACTTTGGGGCTGACCCGTCGGGTCAGCCCCAAATGCTGTATTGGCACCCAGATGCCGGCTTGAGAAGACCGTCGGACAGTGCGATGCTACGAACATCGCAACAAGTGAACTGTTCAGCCGCGTGGATGTAAACTATAGTAACCACAAGGCTAGACGCGGGTAGCGGATACCAACCACGGTGACGACGCACCTGCGTTAGACGATCCGATCAGCGCAGGCAGTGGGGGGTCTCCTGGTGCCGCCGAACGACAAGCTTCGCAAGGCGCGCGAAGATCGCGGGATGGGCCGGCCGGACCTTGTCGCGGCGGTCAACACCGTGCTGTACGGCGAGCCCAAGTCTCCCTTCAGCGCGTTCACGACGAACTACCTGGGCAAGCTCGAAAAGGGGCGCATCCGGCGGCCCGGAGACGACTACCGCAGCGCGCTGCGCGAAGTCCTTCACTGTACCGACGCCGACCTCGGGTTCGAGGAGGACCCGCGCCCGCGCCTTCCAGAAGAGACCATCCCGGCCGCTGCTACACACCCCGGCCTACCCGCCGGGATCCCACTGCTGGGCACGTCCCTGGACGACCTACTCGGGCGGCCGCGGCCCGGGGAGCCTCCTCGCTGCATCGGTCGAGACCACATCACCCAAATAGTTGATGTCGCGAACTTCTTTGAGCACTGGGACAACACTCACGGCGGGGCCGCAGCTCGCGACATCGCCGACGATCGGCTGCGCCACCTGGCGTCGTGGATCAGTGTTCCCTGCCCAGCGAGCCTGAGGCTGGAGTTCCACACGGCTTTGGCGCATCTCGCAGGTGTCGTCGGGTTCATGCTGTTCGACGCGTACGAGCACGACGAAGCGCGTCGCCGTTTCGGCTTCGCACTGCACTGTGCAACGGATAACTGGCATCAACGAGCCATGCTGCTGTCCAGCATGGCTCGACAGGAGATCTGGTGCCGCCGGCCAGACGATGGTCTAACCTACGTCGAGATGGGCTTGGTCAGAGCTGATCGGCTCACCGCAACCGAGCGCGCCATGATGCACACCGTGAGGGCTCGCGCTTTGGCCAAGCTCGGGCCCGATCGCGCGCAAGAGGCGCTAAAAGCGGTAGGTGCGGCGGACGAAGAGTTCACACACTCCAACCCCGCCGAGGATCCTGTTTGGATGAGGTTCTACGACGTGGCCCAGCACCACGGAGACACCGCCCACGCTCTGTTCGACGTCGCCGTGAACACATCGCTCGAGACTGAAGCCGTGAGCCGATTTGCCCGCGCCGTTGAGCTCCATGCGCCTGAGTACGCACGATCAAGAGCAATCTCACGAACCAAGCTCGCCACGCTGACGATGGCACAGGGCGACCCCCAGGAGGCCGCTCAAATCGGCCACGAGGCGCTCAACGACGCGGGCCCGGTCCGGTCGAGGCGGGCGACGGACGATCTGCGTGCCCTCTATCGAGTGGCCGGCAAGCACGCCGGCATCGAGGAGGTTGATGCGCTCAGGGAGCGCCTCCTGGTCACCGTTGGCGCAGCCGCGTGACGAGGACGGGTACTGCGCTCGAACGCGCCTGCCGCTACGTCGGGATCGACTACGCAGGCGCCGAGGTTATCCGCGCCGGCGAGAACACGCTCTACCTTCTGAAAGGCGACATTGTCGCGCGGGTCGGCCGGCCAGGCCAAGTAGAAGCAGCCCAGAAGGAGGTACGGGTCTCCCGTTGGCTCAACAGTGTAGGGGTCGACGTTGTCGAGGCGATCCCCGACCTGGACCAGCCGGTGGTCATCAACGACTGTGCGGTCACGTTCTGGTACCGGCTTGCTGAGCACCACGAAGGCAGCATGGCCCAAGTAGCACAGACGCTGCGCCGGCTTCATCAACTGGTTCCGCCTCCCAGTCTGCAACTGCCGCCTCTCGCACCGTTCGTGCGGTTGAGGGAACGCATCGCCGAGGCCAGGGTTTTCCAACCCTCTGATCGGGCCTGGCTGGAGCAGCACCTCCAACGCCTTCAGGAGCGTTACGAGGATCTTCCGCCCGGACTCGCACCTGGCGCTGTTCACGGCGACGCTTGGGGCGGCAACATAGTCGCCACGACAACCGGGCCGGTGGTCCTAGACCTGGAGCGGTTCTCCTACGGCCCGCCTGAATGGGATCTCGCATCGATCGCTGTCGACCACTTCACCTTCGGTTCGCTTACCGAGGGAGAGTGGGCAACGTTCTGCGATCATTACGGCCACGATGTCACCGACTGGGAGGGGTACGGAACGCTCCGAGACGCTAGGGAGTTGCGCAAGGTGACCTTCGCTGCGCAGATGGCTGACCAGCATCCGCGCCTGCGTGACCAGGCCCGGTACCGGCTCCGCTGTATCCAGGGTCAGGAAGGTGGTCGTCCCTGGCATTGGCAGCCGGTGCCGTAGCAGCTGGATCTGGGAATAGCTTTATCGATCCGCCATCTCAGGTGGGTCCCACCAACCCTCCGGCGCGGGGACCGTGGCCAGGTCCTTTCCCCCGGCATGACGCTCGGGATTGCAACTGGCGAAAGGCCCGCTGGGGCCTAGCAGGTGCGGCAGGTGATGGTCGAGGCGTTCGCGCAACCAGGCGTCTAGGCCGAGCGGTTCGATTCGAAGCGTCTCCCAGGACCGCCACAGAGCCTCCAGGCGCGTGATCGCCTCGGCGTGTTCCCACCAGCGGGCGCACCAGCGAATCTGGCCGCCCACTGGGCGGGCATAGACCCGGACGAAGTGTTCGACCACCCACTGCTCCAGCGTGGGGTACCGCAGCTCAATCGGGATGCCCGAGGCCGCCTCCCCGGCCGGGGAAGGGGCCGGGGTGGCGGTCGGGGGTCGTGGTTGGCTGAGGAGAAGGTCGAGTTCCTCGACGGCGTTCTCGACGCGCTTAAGGCGGGGCTCGTAGTCGTCCTGCCATTCCTGCAGGAGCGCCGCGAAGTCGGGACTGGGCTCGGTCATGGGGATAGATGCCGTTCGGCGCGCGTGGTGAGATCCTTGATGGCCGCCGCTTCGGCGGCACGAATCCGGTCGGCTTGAGGACCGTCGAACCATGGACGTAGGGCGATCTGCGCTGCTCGGCAGCCGGTGGCCAGCAACAGGGCGGTGCCTTTGCGAAGTTCCCGAACCCTGTGAGGGCCGAGGATGGGCTGCTGGCGCAGCGTGACGGATTCGGACAACGTGCGGTCACGGCCGCCGCGGCTGTAGGACGTGACGGCGACGTCGTGCGGTCCGACGAGCCGGCTGAGCCGTTCACCGAGCCGGTCGTCATCAATGCCGCTACCAATCAGTTTGACCGTCGCCGCGCCCCACAGAGCTTCCATGCCGGCCCGGCCCCAGACAGTCTCGCCTTGCGCCCACGATTGCAGGATCGTGACGGGCAGGACACCGCGCGAGCCGAGGTGCGAGTACAGGGTCGGCAGGTCGGCGATGCGGCAGATGTTGGCTGCTTCGTCCAACACGACGGGCATCGGTGGATCGAGCCGCCCGCCGCGGGTTTCGGCCCGGCGTACGGCTTCCCGCATGACCCGGTCGGCGAGGGCTGCGATCAGCGGGGCGGCCGACCCACCGCCGTCTTTGCTGAGCAGGTAGAGCGTGTCTCGGGACTGGACGAACTTCCTGGGGTCAAAGGTCGCCAGGGTGCCAGACGGCGGTGGGGTGACCCACTTCATGATCTGCGGGTCGCGTAGGCAGCGGGCGCCGATCCGAGCGGTCACGTACAACCCCTGCTTGGTCTCTGGGGCCGTGTTCTGGATGCCGCGCAACCCCTTGGCTTGGGCGCTGAACTCTGGCCGCGACTCGAGGATGTCGACCGGTTCAGGGCTGCCGTCATCGACCAGCCAGAGGTAGACCTCGGTGAGCGACCGGCCGCTGATACCGGCGGCGAGCACCAGGGCCGACAGCAGTTCGGTGGCGCCCGGCCCCCAGATGTCGCGGCGCTGCGGGTCGTCGACGTTGAGGATGAAATGGCCCGCGAGGCGCTCGGCCTCCTCCACCGTGGTCACCCCGTCCAGCGCCGGCCACCACCAGTCCTGGTGCGCGAAGACGATCGATTGCGGATCGAACACCCACGCCTGCCGCGCGCCCTCTGTGCGCAGCTCGACGGTGGCGGCCCACAGGTCGGCCTTGTTGCTGGTCGCGACGACCGGGCCGGGAGCGGCCAGCACGGTCGGTATCGCCAGCGCGGTGCTCTTGAAACTTCGCGGGGCCATGATCGCCACCATCACGTCTTCCCAAGACGCTCGCAGCTCCGGTCCGCGTGGTTGGAGAGTGCCGAGCAGGACGCCGGTCTCCTCCGGCGGAAGGGATTCACGCGGCAGCCCGGCGAGCGACGGACGCAGCCGCCGGGCGCGGTCAGCGATCACCGGCGGCGTCAGCGGGGCGACCTGCTCGGGGGTGGCAAGCGATGCCAAGGGGTCGTCGGGCCGTGGCAGCCGTCGGGCGATCAGGCGCCAGCCGACCACGACGAGAGCGATCGCGGCCGCCAGCAGGACCGTGAAGACGGTCGCGATCAACCAGGCTGGCACACCCGGCAACATCTGAGCAGCCCGCCCGCGCAGTAGCCCACTGATGAACCGGGTGCCGAACGCCGGCCCTGTCGCCCACGAGTGGCCAGAGAGCACCGCGGCGATCCGTGCGGCCAGCCACGCAAGGAGCCCGAGCGCGTACACGCCGCCGACTCCCCCGACAATCAGCCACGGAGCGACCGAGCCCATGGGCACGGTCTTGGGGCGCAGCGTCCTCATAGCAGCGTCCCGGGCTGTGCCGCGAGGTCGCGCACGGCGGCATCCGTGTCGTACAGGAGCCGCTCGTCCCCTACCAGCGACAGCTCGACCGGGATGCCGATCCTCTCCCCCGTCTTGATCATGTATTTGCCGCGGCCGGGGTGAGTGGTACCGGGCAGCCACGACTCTGGCGCCGCCCACGACTTGATCAGGTCGATCTCCGGCTCCGTCAGTGGCGTCACCTCGCCGACGCGGCGCAGTTCCTTGAGGGGAAGACCAGCCAGCACGGTGATGGCGCTGCGCTCCATGAATCCACGAGCCTTGGCCCTGTCCTCCGAGGTGGGCAACGCGTCCAGGTCAGCGAGCGAGTGCGTGATCATCAGCGACGCCATGCCCTTTTGCCGATTCAGCCGCGTTAGCGCGTCGGCGTGTTCCACCAGCCCGGACGCTCCGCGCAGCGCTCTCCACAGCTCGTCCATGACCGCCAGGTACTGTCGCCGCGATGCCAGCCCGAGCTCCGCCAGGACGGCGGCAGCGTCGACCATGGCGAAGCCGTAGCTCCAGCAGCACAGCATCGCCGCGGCCACCAGCGTGTCCCCCGCGGCAGCCACGCGGGAGATGTCCACCGACACCGCTGGGGCGCCCAGATCCAGCGGTTGGGATGTGGGCCCGTCGAAGACGCCTGCGAGCGAACCGTTGCACAACAGGTCCAAGGTGAAAACAAGCTCGTCGACGCGTCGGCTGTAGTCTTCGTCGCTCGCGCGGGCCGCCGCCCGCAACTCGTCGGGACCGTCTTCGACAACACGGAGCACGTCGGGGACGGTGGGATCCTCGGCAGCGCGTTCGCTGAGCAGGTCGATCGCTCGCCCGAGCACCACCTCCTCCGCGTTGGACAGCCGGGTTCCGCGCACCAGCGCGCACAGAGCCAGCAGGAGGCTCAGGCGACGTCCCCGGATCTCCAGCCGCAGCCGTGCCGCGTCCGTGCCGCTCATCCGCTGCACCGCCTGCCCGAGCGGGCCGCTATCGAGCGGGTTGATCCGGTGCATTCCTCGTCCGACCTCGATCACCTGCCCGCCCAGGTGCCGCACCAGCGGCGTGTAGTCCGGCTTGGTGTCGCCGAGCACCAGCGCAGCGGTGCCGTACGCCACCATGCCCGTGATGAGCCGCTTGGAGATGGTGGACTTCCCGACGCCAGGCTGTCCGAGAATGAACACACCAGGATTGGTGACAAGGCCGTGGTTGAGCCACGCCAGCGGGTCCAGGCAAACCACTTCGCCCCACAGCATGTGCCGCCCGACCGGAACACCAACCGGTGGCGCACCGGAGCCGGCGACGAACGGGAACATTCCGCAGATCTGGACCGTCGTGCCCTGGTATTCGACGCCGCCGTTGACGTGAGACGCCCGCCCGGCGCCCGGGCCACGCCATCCCCACCCGGGCGCCGGCTCGCCACGGG
Organism: Micromonospora sp. CPCC 206061; assembly: GCF_036906915.1. Taxonomy (NCBI): domain Bacteria; kingdom Bacillati; phylum Actinomycetota; class Actinomycetes; order Micromonosporales; family Micromonosporaceae; genus Micromonospora; species Micromonospora sp. CPCC 206061. Next base: position 9,034 of record NZ_JBAKHX010000009.1, on the reverse strand, counting down.
CGGCCGCGAACCGCATCGCCGTGGCGCTGCTGGGCACGCCGGGAGGCACCAGCAATGGCCGTTCGGTACGGGCTTCGCCCCTTCTCCAAAGCATCGGACTCCCCTGTGGTACGTCGAGGCTGATCAGCGCGGCCAGCGCCGTGAGAGCATCGGCGGGCAGATTCCAGCCGGCAACGTCGCCGCGAACCCGGCCGCCTGGGACCGATACATCCGCCGCAGCCGGATCTTGGCCGTCTGCGCACGCGCTTCGAGGTCTGCGGTCGCCGTGAGCAGGTCGTCCTCATCCAGGACAGTGACCGTCGCGTAGAGACTGACCAGGCACACGCCGGCGCCCATCGCCTCCTCGCGGGCCGCCTGTCGGGCCCGCTGCTGGTCGGCCACGTCACGTGCGGTCGCGTCGCGCCCCTGCCGGCGGCTCAGCTCGGCCCGAAACGCCGCGGCGTTGACCTCGTTCTCGAGGATCCGCGCGGCCGCCGCCGCCGAGAAAGGTCGGTAGAGCAGCGTCACCCTCTTGGGGAACAACCCCGGCGAGACCAGCCGTGCCAGCACGTTGGAGTTGACATGCTGGCGGGGCGCCTCGTGCCAGGCATAGCTGACGCTGACCCCTGAGTCGTGCCGGTAACGATCCCAGCTCTCCTCGGCGGCAACCGGCCCAGCGTCGATCCAAGTCAGCAACTGGTACGGGTCGCCGGACTGCTGCAGCCGCTCCACCTCCCCCCGGGCTGCCGGGTCGAAGGCCGTTCGGACGATCCCAGCCAGGTCGACGGCCGAAGCGCGACCAAGAACAGTGACGCCGCACGAAGCCAGCGCACTGGTCAGCCCGTGCAGCATCCGCCCGAACTCCGCGGCCGCCGTCGGCAGGTCCTTCGGCCGCGAGGGCGAGCCCGCCGGGTCGAAGGTGATACTCACCCTCGTGTCGACGTCCGCGGCGGCCGCCGGCGAACGACGTACCAGCTCGGCCAGAAGGTGCCGCGCCGGGGCAGGTGCTGACGGATCCACCCGCGAGCTCACGTAGTCATCGAGCGTGGAACCTGGATCAGGTGCCGATTCCACCGTCACCGCCACCCACCGAATCGCTGGGAGGTGGCCCAAGCCCGCCACCCACGAGCCCCAGTTGGCCACCCACGTGTCCGCGTCCGAGCGGTTGGCCAGCCACGTGCTCGTCGCGGCGCACCGAAGCGTCGCCGTCAGCGTCCCGGCCCGACGATCCCACACGACCCCGTACGTGCCGCCGAGGCCGTCGTCGGCGGTGACCAACTCGGTGGAGGCCAGAACGCCGGGCAGCTGCCAAGCGCGGGGATGTTCGACCACGACACCGCCACGCCAAGAGTGGTAGCCGCGCATCATCCCGATCGTCCAGCGTGCACGTTCGACGAGCGCGTGCGACACCGGCACGCCATCCCACCGGATCAGTGTCGCGGCGATCAGCAGTCCGACCGGGGCGGCGAGGATCAATGCCGCCCGCAGGGAAAACGCCGCCGCCGTGATGAGGGAAAGAACGCCGCCGAGCACGACAGCTGAAGCCACCGGGCCCAGCCCGAAAAGCCCCATCCCCCGCGACCGCCGCCAGCCGCCGTAGGTGCGTACCTCCTGCGCCGACTGCGTCACCTCATCCTCCCATCGCGTCGGTGGCCTTGCTGGCAGCGTTCTTCGCTCCCTGCTGCGCTGCCTGCGCACCGACCACGGCGGCCACCCCGATCGGTCCGCCGGCGGCGCCCGCTCCGGCGGCGCCCGCCGCGGCACCACCTGCCCCGGCACCTGCTGCGGCGGCACCTCCCCCAGCGCCTGTCGCGCCCGCCCCGGCGCCCGCTGCGGCGCCGCCCGTCCTCGCGCCAGTTCCAGCGGCGCCAGGACCCGCGCCGACAGTCGCCCTGCCCGCCGTCGCGCCAGAGGACGACTGCGCCTGATCCGCCCCGACGCGCGGCTCCCTTGGGCCGGCCGCTGGCGCGGCACCGGCAGGCGCAGCCGACGCGCCGCCATCCGCAGGGCCAAGTGTCTGCTGCACGTAGCGGGCGTGTTCCGAGGCGCTGCTTCCGCCACCGCCACCGCCCAGCCAGGACGCCGCATGCAGCCCTCCGCCGGCTGCCGCCAGTCCGGCACCGAACCCGCCACCACTACCGCCGTCAACGGAACCGACGGACCAGTTGAAGAACTTCAGCAAGGCGGGTAACGCGATCAGCGACAAGCCCAGGATGGCGAAACCCATGAACAATGTCCGCACGCCGCTGCCTTCGCCGATCATGGCGAACCCGGTGGCGTACACGAGCGCCGCCACGGGCTTGTAGAAGATCAACGCCGGTCCCCAGGCCAGAATCTTGCGCAGCCAGGGCCTCGTGAGCGAGTTGAACTGACCGGACGCCGCGAAGACCACCGCCCCCGACAGGACGAGGACGGCGATCTCTCGGAAGATCAACAGTACGGCCTGGACGGCGCCGGCGCAGATGGCGAGGATGCCGAACACGATCACGAGGCCGGGACTCGCTAGCGCGGCGCTGAACGTGGCGACCATCCGCTCTTCAAACCGGCCACCCGTCGAGGTATCGAGGATCCAGCTGGACAACACGTCACTTGCCTGCAACGCGGCGGCGGGTGCCGCGATGCCGGCGGCGGACCAGAACGCGGTGCTGAACAGTCCCCGTCCAATGTCGATCAGCGGGTCGCCCTTTCGGCTGAGCGTCATGCGGATGCCAGCGAACATGAGACCCGCGATGGCGACGAAGATCGCCATGGGCAGCATGAAGCCGCGCAGCGTATGTACGACGTTGTCCTGGGCGGTCAGGTCGATGGAGGGCACGTCGATCCACCAGGTGACGGTCTCCGTGACCAGCGCGACCATGCCCTCACTGATTGCGTTGGCTAACGCCTCTACCCCGGAGTTGGCCACCTCCCGCCCGACTATGCACGGCAGCGGGCTCGTAATCCCGCACATCGCTACCTCCGTCTCGGGAACGCGGTGTAACCGTTGGTCGACGGAGCCTGGCCGGTCGCGTTCTGCCACCGCCCGCCCGGTGGTGCCACGAGCCGCCAGTCGCCTTCCGCCCAGCGCACCTCGATTCGGAAGTCGACGTAGACGGTGCCTTGGGCGTTGGGCCCGGGACTGGCGATCAGCAGCCGCAGGAACGCCGCCTGGTCTGTGTAGGACTCGACACGGTAGCCGGCGAGGCTCGCGTGGGTCCCTGGCAGTGGATCGCCTGCCGCGACGCCGGCCTCCGCACGCCGCCCTTCGTACTCGCTGTCGACGTTGGAGGCCAAAGCGTCGACGTCCGTGCCGATAACCTGCTGGTCGATGGTGGGCCGGTACACCCGCGGACCCACGATCGCGTCCGCCCGCACGGCGATGTGGGTCGCGGCCATCACCGAGCCGAACCGGTTGTGGGCGAATCCCCATGCTCGACCCTCGGCGACCGTGGCCGGCCCGTACCTTGCTGACACTGGCAACGCCATGCCACGCACGTCGACCCAGGTCACGGTGCCGAGGTCATCTGTCGCCGACCGCGTCTCCGACAGGGCGGATCCGAAGCCGTCACTGGGCGCGGCCGAACTTGAGGTTGCTGCCGGCGGCGGTGAGCCGTCGCCGCCACCCCACACGGCGAGGCCCCCGATTCCCGCGAGAGCGACTGCGACGACCGCGGTAGCGATCAGCGCGATCCGGCGGGTCCGTCGACGAACCTCTGCCTCGATGTCGTAGGTCATGGCGGCCCGCCTACGTGCCCAGGATCGTCAACACGACCCCGCCCGAGACCGAGATCACCGACAAGCCCGCGATGATCCACGGCATGCCGACGGCCCCCTCGACGGCCATGTTCGAGCGGCCACGCCGGCCGATGGTCATCATGATCCCGGTGATCATGAAGCCGACAAAACCGCCCACCAAGCCGCCCCACTTCAGCCAGCCAAGGAACATGTTGGTGGGATCCTGAAGCCCTGGCGGAGCCTGCGGCGGAACATCCCAGTCCGACGTTGGAGTCGGCTCCGGTGCGACCAGCGGCTGCAAGGCAGCCTCCAGCACGGTTCGTATGCTCACGTGCTACCTCCCTGAGGTATGCGGGTTGCGGAGCGGATCTGGTCCAAGGCCCGCACGACCCGGCGCGGTACCGTGTCCGCGACCGGGTCGTCGACGTACCGCCACCGCGTCACATACGGCAGGCGCACGATGACCGGCACGAGGCTCCCGAGTAGCCGCAACCGCAGTGTCGCCAGTCGCGGCTCGGGCCACGGCCCGTCGCTGACGACCACCAGCGCGTGCGGCGCGATTCCAGCGGCACGGGCGCGCTCGAGCACCCAGGTCGCGCGGTTGGCGCCGTGCGGTGTACCGCGAGTCACCAGCACCAGCGGCAGCCAGGGGGGCTGGGGCAGCCCCAGGCCGGAGTCAGCGGCGTCGCCCAGCAGTCTGGCAAGTGTGCTGGTGCCCGCTCCCCCGTGGCAGCCGGTCAGAATCAAGGCGCGCGGCGGGTGCGTGTCGCTGTCCGGCGGGCGCACCTTGGCGGGCGTAGTGTGGACTACAGCCATCGTCAGTTCGCCTCCTGGCTTATGGGTCGAGGCCGGCGCTACGCAGGAACGCGATCGGGTCAACCGCGCCGGCGTTGCTTCGGTCGTTGTTGAGATGGACCTCGAAATGCAGGTGCGGACCCGATGAGTGTCCGCTGGTGCCCACCCACCCGATCTGCTCGCCGCTGGCGACCTGCTGCTCGACCTTGACGATCGGCTTGCGGACCTGGTGGCAGTAGCGGGTGATCACCCCGTCCGCGTGACGGATGTCGATCATCCACCCACAGCCGGACGTGGTCGGAGAACCGTCCGAATCGCACCGATACGGCGGTTCCGCATCATCGTCACACTTCACTACGATCACTGTGCCGGCCGACGCCGCGTAGATCGGCGTTTCCCTACCAGCGATCAGGTCGACGCCGGCGTGCAGCCGCCCTCCGCGTGGCCCGAACGGCGAACCGACCTCGTACTGGCCTTTCGCCAGAGGCAGCGACCAGCCACCGACCACGATCACCGGGCTGGCGGCGTACGTCGGGATCTTCGATCGGACCTTGCCCGGGTACTCGTGTGCCATGCCAGCTGTTGGAACGCCTCCTGCCTTCTGGACGCAGGCGCGGCCGCAAAAGTAGGCCGCGAGGGCGAGGTCGAGCGGGTCGCCGGTCAGCGACGCGTCCTTGACGCCGGCCCTCGCCCAGCGGGTCAGGTCGCACATCAGCGTTCCCAGCGCCATGATGGCGTCCTCCGGGTCGAACGGCGAGTTGGTTCCGTCGCCGTCGGCGTCTCTGCCCCAGGCGTCCCATGTGCCTTGCTGGAACTGCGCCAAGCCCATCGCGTCGCCGCCACGGTCTGCGGGGTTGCGGGCCACGGCGGTCGGATTCCAGCTGCTCTCGGTGTCGACCTGCGCTGCGGCCAGCGCCGGGGTGACGTCCTTGCAGAGGTCTCCTGCCCGATTGACCCACAGCGCCCATGACGGGTTGGGGATCGGCGCATCTGGGCGTAGCGCGCCGCCGGGCAGTTGCTGGTTGGCGTAGTCGTCGGCGCCGTCGTTGTTGGCGTCCGACGCTGCGAAGCCCGTCACGACGATGAACGGCACAAGCAGAAAGGCCGAGATGCCGAGGATGGTCAGACGGGCGGCGCTGACCTGCATCATGGCCCCAGGGGTTCAGTTTCGTAGGCGCTGACCAGCAGTCGCCCTTGGTCCTGGACCTTCAGGACACAATGCACTACGTAGCGGGCCGGCTGGCCCTGCCACCCGTCGCGACCGATAGCGGTGACGACGGCCAGACGGGAGCTGATCGGCTGAGCAGGTTCCGGGGCGGCGTCACCTGCGTAGTGACTGGTCACGACCTGGGTGTGCGCCTTGTGGCCCACCAGGTCCTGCCATTCGGCGTCGGCCCGCGAATCGGCAGCCGCGCCGGACAGCGACATGGTCATATACGGTGCGGCTCGGCGAAACGCGTCGGCCGGCGATGCGTCCGCCAGGGCGTCGCGGGTCATGACCGTGCGTACGAAGGCGTCACACACCGCATCCCCGTCGTGATAGTCGACCCCTGGATCCAGTGCGGCCGGCGCGGGCTGGCTGGGCGGCGGCAGATGCTGCGGGCGTTTCGTGTCAGCATCACATCCAGCGGCAGTCGCCGCCCCCGCCAGCATTAGAGCGACCCACAAAGCCGGCGACCAGGCAGGGCGAGGGGCGCGGCGGGTGAGAGACGCAAGCGGGGGAACGTCTCTCACCTGCGGCGCCCCCCGATCTGCCGCCATGACCACCGTCCTTGCACCTCCATCAGCCCGGAGCCGTTGCCGGCACAGCCTGCTACGCAGGCAGTCCCCGTTTACCGTCACGGCCCCCAACGCTGACCAGGCGCGGCGACCCCGCGCCGGGGGCCCCCTGAGTTAGCGGCCAAGAGGACCCCCGGCCTTGGAGCGAACACATCCGCACGGACAACGGATCCGTACCTGATCCGCCATCCCAAACCGCACGGCAAGTGTTGCGCATTGCAGGGGGTGTGCGCAACACCCGTTTCGCGCCCGTCCGGGGAGGCCGCCGATCGGCGGCCTCCCCGGAGTCGGTGCGGTGGCCGCCAGTTGTCGCAGTGCCCGGCCCGCGCGAGTTCGGTGCAACTACCCGCGGGTCCGCTTGCGGGACGCCCGGTGGAGTGATGCGCCGCTACTACGCCGTCGAGATCCAGAGGAGACCCGGGCAAGCCGGGGCGTTGCGCACCACGCGATGCGACGCCCCGCTCTCGATTGCGCTAGATGGGGCAACCGATGATCGGCGCAGCTGTACGACCTGGCGGCGAGCCGGGTGAAGCCGCAAGCAACCGGGCGATGCAGCGCACCATGCAACGGCCTGACGGAACAACGACGACACGACGCTCCGTGCGACCGGCATCACAGCCAGAACACAGACCGACGAGGAGCACGGACGACACGGCCAGCCCTCTAACGACGGACCGAGCGACGCGACGCACTAACCAACCGAAGCACGACGACACGCGCACACGTCAGACCACCGCCAGGCCATCACGGCCGCCAGACCGAACAAGTGGAGACCGCGCAAGACAAGGCACGGGCGCACCGAGCCGGCACAAGAGCGAATGCACGAACGGACAGCCCAGCCGACCAACGAACGTACGCCCATACGAACCACGAACCGGGATAGGGGCCGACAAGCCTGCGCACCGAACTTACAGACGCCCAACCAGCCACCGAGGCGGACACGCCACCAGGCCGACGAGCAAAGGAACGCGAAGCCCCCCGAAGGAACGCCGGCACAGACCAAAACCCAGCACGCCGGACAGACAGAAGAGCGTGCGCACAAAAGAACGAGCGAACGACGGGGCAAAGGCGAGGGCGGGAAGCCGGAGCAGAGAACGAGCACCCGCACGCACGGACGACCGAAACGGAGTGCAAACAAGGACCGAGGCGGGCTAACGCAAGGCCGGCAACACAGGGAGGAAGGCGACAGCCCATGCAAGCAGAAAGACGGGCAGACCACACGACGCCACAACGAGAGCACCACCACGGAGCGCAAACACCAGACGAACGACCGGACAAGCGAGCAAGCACATGCCGAACCGAGCGCGCAGAGCACCGAAAAGAAGAACGGGCACGCGAACAGTAGAACAGTCGAACAGTCGAACAGTCGAACAGTAGGCGAGCCTGCGGAGTGTCGCGTAGCGCGAACGACGCGACGTCTGATAGGCAGTAGACCCATCAGGAACCCTAACGAACCGGGAAGGACGAGCATGGGAGGGCTCAACAGCTTCGGCACTGGCACTCAGAAAGGAGGACCCGGCAAGACGACCATCACCCTGAACGTCGCCGCGGCCCTTGCGCTGGGCGGCAACCGCGTCGCGATCGTGGACCTCGACCTCCAGGGCGACGCCACCATCGCGATGGGGGTCGAAGCCACCCCAGGCAAGACCGTGGGCAGCCTCATCACCAACAAGGCGCTCACGATCGAGGACGTCATCGTTGACCGCACCGATGCGCTCGACGGCGTGCCAGGCCGGGAGGAGGGCGGCAAGCTTTACGTCCTCCCCGCCGAACGTGGCGACCTCATTCAGGCGGTCACCGAGATGCAGAAGAACCCAATCGCCGGCGCGTACGCCGTACGGAACATCGTCCGGCAGATGGAGGGCGGCGTCGACTGGGTAGCGATCGACTTTCGGCCTGACCTCGACATCCTGGTTGGTGCGGGAACCGCTGCCGTCGACGCCGTCATGGCGGTCATGCATCCTCAGCTCGCCACCTTTCGTGGCGGCCTGGCGTTCCAACAGTCGATCGACCAACTGCGGGCAGAGGCAGGAGCAACCACGCGCTTCCTCGGTGTGGTCCTCAACCAGTACGAGGACGGCGAGGAAGCCGGCTGGGTGGAGGGCGAGCTCGTCGAGGCTGGAACGAAGGTGTTCGAAACCAAGATTCCGCGGTCAAAGAACGCGTCGAAGTCCTACGCCTTCGGTCGTCCCGCCGTCCTCCAGTACCCCACCAGCCGTGTCGCGCAGCGCTTTGTAGATCTAGCCGTCGAGATGCTCGACCGATACGAAGGGCGGCGATAACCCTTGCCAGCGAAAGACCGCAAGCCGCGGCCGGCGCCGGCCGGCCTCAGCAGGCTACGGCGTAGCGCCACAGCAAGCGCAGAGTCCGCCGACTTCAGCGGTGGCTTCGCGTCCGGCGCGCCAACCGCAACACTGGCGCCACCGGAGGCGTCGCCCCAGGCAACAACTGCCAACGTGCCCGAGGACGAGCCAGCGACCAAGCAAACGCCCGAGGCGTCCTCGGCTGAGCAACCCGAACCCCCGGCGCAGCGCGCGGCAGACGAGCCAGCGACCAAGCAAACGCCCGAGGCGTCCTCGGCTGAGCAACCCGAACCCCCGGCGCAGCGCGCGGCAGACGAGCCAGCGACCAAGCAAACGCCCGAGGCGTCCTCGGCTGAGCAACCCGAACCCCCGGCGCAGCGCGCGGCAGACGAGCCAGCGACCAAGCAAACGCCCGAGGCGTCCTCGGCTGAGCAACCCGAACCCCCGGCGCAGCGCGCGGCAGA